>CBCOTF020000406.1:0-1474 GCA_965112955.2 Desulfarculales bacterium | reverse complement strand
TTTGCCCTCTCTTGGTCGCGGTATTGTTGGCTCTTGGCATAACCAAACTACTACGCTAATGCCCATGCGGCAAGTTTAGCAGTGCTCGGCTTTAAGGTTGCGGGTCATCAGTTCATGTAGGGCCTGGCGTGGATGCTGGCCTTGGTAGATCACCTGATATACCGCTTGGATGATGGGCATCTCCACCCGGGCCTCTTTGGCCAGGCGCAGCACGGTGCGGGTATTTCGCACGCCCTCGGCCACGTTGGCCATGGAGGAGGTGATTTGCTCGATGCTCTCGCCTTGGGCCAGGCGTACACCCACGCTGTAGTTGCGCGATTGGGGGCTGGTGCAGGTGAGCACCAGGTCGCCCAGGCCGGCCAGCCCCGATAGGGTGGCCAGCTGGCCGCCACGGGCCATGGCCAGGCGGGTCATCTCGGCCAGGCCGCGGGTAATAAGGGCTGCCAGGGTGTTGTGCCCCAAGTTCAGCCCGGCCACCATGCCCGCCGCGATAGCCAAGGGGTTTTTCACCGCACCGCCCAGCTCCACACCAGTGAGGTCCGGGCTAGTGTAGACCCGGAAAATACTGGTGGAGAAGGCCCGTTGCACCCGCAGAGCCGCCTCGGCCACCCGGCTGGCCACGGTAACCGCCGTGGGCACGCTTCGGGCCACCTCCTTGGCAAAGCTAGGGCCTGATAGGCAGCACAAACGGCGGTGGAAGGACTTGTCCAAGACCTCTTCGGCAACCTCGCACATGGTGTAGTTGCTGTCCAGCTCCACGCCTTTGGTGCAGGAGACCACCAGGGCATCGCTAGGCAGATGGGGCGCGGCCTGGCTCAGCACGGCGCGGAACATGTGGCTAGGCATAACCAGCACCACTAGGCCGGCTCCCGCCAAGGCCTGGGCCATGTTGTTGTTAGTAGTGAGCGCGGGATTGAGCTGAGCACCTGGTAGAAATACTGTGTTTTCGTGATGTTGATTGATGGCATCAGCTACCTGGGGTTCATAGGCCCACAGGCGCACCTTATGCCCGGCGCCGGCCAGGTGGTGGGCCAGGGCTGTGCCCCAAGAGCCGGCCCCCACCACGCAGACGCTGAGGGGTGTGGATGCGTTGACCATGCTAAGACCGTCCCGTGTGTGACTGGCGTTAGCCTAGCAGGCCCCTGGTTATGAAGCAACTCTTGAGTAGTCCACCGCATCTTTGGGTGAGCCTTAAGGAGCGGCTCCCAGGGCAAAAACCAGGCCGGTTAGGAGCGGCGCTCCTCGCTTAAGCCCCAGGCCTCTTGGATGGGCGGGAACAGTTCCTTGACCAGGGGCACGTCCAGATCCAGAGACTTGAGCAGGGCGTGCCTGTCGCCGGCTGTTGTTTTTCGGCAGTGTTGTCCAAGATAGATTCTCAAAAACCGGCTAAGTGATCGAAGCGAAATGCCCTCACCCTAGCGTAGTAGTATGGTTATGCCAAAAGCCAACAGTACCACGACCAAAAGAGGGCAAG
>CBCOTF020000405.1:0-3492 GCA_965112955.2 Desulfarculales bacterium | reverse complement strand
ATCGATAAACGTCTTTTCGCCGCCCCGGTGCTTCTGGCGCATAATCAGCCCCAGCTTGCCCGACCATCCCCGGTAACGCTCGCAAAACCAGCTGCATTGGTAGCCCAAGGCATGGACCACCTTGTACTCCTCCCACAGCAGCTCCAGGGTCATACCTTTGTGCTTCAGCTCTTGATGGACCTGGGACCAATCAGGCTCCGGTCGGAAACCCGTAAACGGAAAGGGTGGAGGTGGAAAGAGCAGCCGCTCAGGCGGCGTTTCATCCAAACTGGTGGGGAGGGGCCAGGACAGGCCGGAGCGCGCGGCTCGGCGTAGGTAACGGGACACCGTGGTCCGGCCTATCCCGCAACTCTTGGCAATATCCCGGTTGCCGCAGCCGGCCTCGTGCTTCAGCCGAAGTACTTCTTTGATCTTACGTATGGATAACCTCTTCGCCGGCATATATACCCTCTGTGTTGGGAAGGCGCAGTATAGTCAATCAGGTGTTATCCAGTGTCGCCTACTACCTCAAGTGGCCCACATCGCGCGGAATCACTGGCCCGCTTGAAATGGAGTTTGCATTCTAGCTCTCCAGATAGTCTCCGCGGTTGAACTTGATGGGTTCAACCTGGGCGGTGGCCGCGGCCTCTTGCAGCAGGACGTAGAGCCCGTCCTGGGGGTCCATGCACTTAATGATCTGCCCCCGCTCCCGCGATTCCTCATTCAGAGATTTGACCAGGCCGGTAACCGTACTTCAGCTGCAAGGGGCTGACCGGCGGGACCGCCACGGTTTTCTGGCTGGCGGCGGCGGCTTGGTCTAGGATCCTTTGAAAGAAATCGCCGCCTTGGGGGCGACTGGCGGATGCGGGCTTTTTCGCCGGAAGGATTTGTCCCGGTTGAATTGGTCTATTTTGCTCATGGGCTCAGGTCTCCCTGGGTGCCTGCCTTATATAAAAATTTGTCATATTTTGGGGCGCGCCGAAAGCTGGTGAGGCCGGATGTTCTTGCCTTTGATCCTTTATCGTCAGCCAACGGCCATTACAAAGACAAAAAAAAGCCCCGTTAATCATTAGCCGCTAGCCCCGGCCAGAAGCTCCAGGAGCTGGCGGCCGCTGCGGGTCTGGGCCAGGGCCAGAAGCAGTACCAGCAGGTTGGCCAGGCCGTGCAAGAGGGGCAAACGCCGCCGGGGGCGAGAGCGTCTGGCCAGTACAAGCCCTGAGCCTAGGCTGAACAGCGCTAAGGGCGTTATAGCCAAGGCCACCAGGGCGTGGCTGTCGTTGCCCAGTTGAAGCCCTTGACCTTGTACATCACCATCACCATGTTCCCCTTGTGATCGTCGCCTATGCCTCCTTGACAATGATGGACCCGTCGGGCAGCGGCGTCTTTTTGGCCCCCAGGGCCGGCCCGTTGGCCCAGACCTGCACGTTGGTGTCGTGTACGGCCTTGCTGGGGACCATACCCTTCAAATTGGGGAACGGTCCCCAATGTTGGTAGCGAAACGCTTTGCTGATGTAGTTTCACAGGGCTTGAGCATCGGCGGTGGGCATGTCTCCTGCCACCAGGGCTGGCAAAAAGCCTAAGGCCAGGGCCAGGGCGGCACAACCGGGAACCATGCGTAATTTTTTCATGCCGTCCTCCTTCTTAGGGTTCAGGGACGGTCGGTTAGGGGCAAAAATGGCTGACGGCAGCGGGACGGCTGGCTGCTGGAAGGAGACGCAGCATCCTCGTACCCTAAGGCCCGTACATTTAATTGTACATAGCCTACCGCCCCCTATCGGAATTTTTCGGCAAGTCGGTTCAGCCCCTGTATTGCCAAGCCGGTGACCTTGAACGGGAGCCGGCAGCACCGGCCAAGGCCATCACGTTTAAGGACCCGCTTAGGCCTCGCGGGGGCACCCCGCCAGGGGCAGTTCGGCTGCGGACGATTTTCTTGTTCACCACCTGCCAGGTGGGCTGGGTGAGGAAGGACTGGGGCTAGGCTTCCCGCATGCCTTGGAAGAGGGCGCGGGAGACGGTTGCGGTAAGCCAGGGTCCCATCTGCCCCGGGATAGCTTATTGGAAAGGCTTTGCCGAATGGTCTCCACCGGGGCCTGGAACCGGCTCCAGGAGCCCCGCGGCCGCAGCCGGATCCACCGCCCGGCAGGCAGAGCAGAGGAAAAGTTGAAGCCAAATCGCTGTAGGGGCTTCATCAAAATAGGCAGGCACGAAGCCGTGCCCTAAGAGCCGGACGCTCCCACACCGGGGCACCTCTCCGGCCGGGGCCAGGGGAACCGCTGCTCCAGCTCCATGATCTTATTGGCGCAGGTTGCAACGAAAAGTACTATGGCAACTAGAAGGCAGGGAGTTATTCCCGTCTCTCGGGGTCAAGGGTGCTCCACCACCCTCGGCCCCTTCCTCATTCCTGGATCAATATCCAAGGTCCAGAATAATAGGATAAAAATTCCTATTTGGTCAAGCTAATCTGCAAAATTCCCTTGCTGCCCGATCAGAACAAAGCAAAAATCAACACCAGCATCATTGCTACGTAACCGCCCGGGCGCCCCGGGTGGACGCTCAGACCACGGGACCAAACAGGCCAAAATGCTCTGGACCAGCGAGGTCAGCCGGTTCACCTTGCTGTTCGAGCAGGCGGCCATGACCCTGGTGCGGGAAATGCCCGTGCTGGCTGCGACCCGCATCATCGGGGTCAGCGGCCCGCGACCCGCATCATCGAGGTCAGCGGCATGCAACTTTGGCGGGTGGTCCAATTCTACGTGGCCCAAGCCCTGTCCAAAATAGACCTGGGCGGGGTCAAGGCCGTGGTTTTGGACGAAACCGCCTCTAAGCGGGGCCACAACTATGTCACCGTCTTCATCGACCTAGACCGCAAGCAAAAACCGATCGTCTTCGTTACCCACGGCACGGGCAAGGGCAAGAGGCTGTTTGGTCCTGTTCCGCCGCTTCCTGCGTGAGTATGGCGGCGATTATAACAATATCGCCGAGGCGGTCTGCGACAGGTTGCCAGCCTTCCTTGCCGCCATCGGCGAAAGCTTCCCAGAAACCAACGTCACCATGGAATGGGTCCATGTAGTCTAACTCTTCACCGCCGCCGTGGACGAGGTCCGAAAAGCCGAGGCTAAGGAGCGTAGACTGCCCAAAACCTCTACTGGGCTGTGCTCAAAGCCGTTGACGGCGGCAGGCTAACCGAAAAGCAGCAGCAGGCCCTGACCGAATTGAAAACCGGCGGCTTCATCACCGCCACCGTCTGGCGGCTCAAAGAGATGCTGCGCTGAGTCAGAAAAGCTACCTCTGCACGGGCCATCCAATGACGCATCATCCATTTCACCCGCTATGCCTTTAAATGCATAGCGGGTGACGCCAAAATTCTGGCCCCGGCCCTCAAGGCACTCATGACTCTGGAAGAGCATGCACCCCTGATCTTAACCCGCTGGACTTCCAACCATTCCAACGCTCACCTGGAAAGGCTTAACGGCATCTTCCAGGCCGCCAGGGCAAGAGCCAGAGGCTACCGTA
>CBCOTF020000404.1:0-3215 GCA_965112955.2 Desulfarculales bacterium | reverse complement strand
TCACCTTGCTGTTCGAGCAGGCGGCGATGACCCTGGTACAGGAGATGCCCATGCTAGCTGCGGCCCGCATCATCGGGGTCAACGACACGCGACTTTGGAGTGTGGTCCAGTTCTACGCGGCCCAGACCCTGTCCACAATGGACCTGGGCGGGAGCAAGGCCGTAGCTTTGGACGAAGCCGCCTCCAAGCGGGGCCACAACTACGTCACCGTCTTCACCGGTCTAGACCGCAAGCAAAAGCTGGTCATCTTCGTTACCCCCGGCAAGGGCTACCTGGGCCTCCTCTGCCGCTTCCTGCGTGAGCATGGCGGCGATCACAACAATATCATCGAGGTGGTCTGCGACATGTCGCCAGCCTTCCTGACCGCCATCGGCGAAAGCTCCCCTGGCGCCAACGTTACCGTGGACGGATTCCATGTAGTTCAATTCTTCACCACCGCCGTGAATGAGATCCGAAAGGTCGAGGCTAAGGAGCGTAAACTGCACAAGGCCACCCGCTGGGCCGTGCTCAAGGCCGCTGCCGGCGGTAGGGTAACCGAAAAGCAGCAGCAGGCCCTGACCGAACTGGAAACCGGTGGCTTAGCCACAGCCATCGCCTGGTGGTTCAAGGAGATGCTGCGCTGGATTAGAAAAGCCACCTATGTACGGGCCGCCCAGTGGCGCAGCACCCACTTCACCCGCCATGTTTTAAAGTGCATAGCGCCTGACACTAAAACTCTGGCCCCGGTCCTCAAGGCGCTCGTGACTCTGGAAGAGTATGCCCACCTGACTCTAAGCCGCTGGACCTCCAACCATTCCAACGCTCGCCTAAAAAGGCTTAACGGCATCTTTCAGGCCGCCCGGGCAAGAGCCAGAGGCTACCGTGATGTCTTCATCTTCATGGCCATGATCTATTTCATCGCCGCACCACTGGGGGGACTCATCAAATTCCACAGGTAATGACGAAAAACCAAAACATGATGGGCACGCTGATAGTTGGGCGGTAAGCGTCCCTCCCCCTCGCCCCCCATGTCTATGGGGGGCGAGGGGGAGGGGGGGGCATCCGTCTATCTTTAGGAATCCCTTGCACGGGGCGTTCTGCCTCGTGCAATGTCGGTTTGGCAACAACGCGGTTTTGCCAAGCCTTACCAAATTTCTATTTCACCATGTAATGGCCTCTTTAGATAATTCGATAGGCTGCAACGGGAGCCCGTAAAGCTTGCCAGTGCTAAAAAACCAACCAACCCCTATATGCCCAACCCAGGGCACCGGGTGGTGCGTGGTGCTGGCCGCAAGTAGCGCGGAGCGCTTCGGCGGGGGCAAGCTGGCCGCGCCCTTGGCCGGGCGGCCGCTACTAGCCTGGGCGGTGCGCACGGCCCTGTGGTCAGGGCTGGAGCGGGTGCTGGTGGTGCTGGGCCCCGAGGCCCAGGCACTGCGCCCCCTGTTGCCGGCTGATCCCCGCTTGGAGGTGCTGTTCAACCCCCGCCATCGAGAGGGCATGGGCACCTCCTTGGCCCTGGCCGCCTCACGCGCTGGAGAGACCGGCGCGGCGGGGCTGGCGGTGCTTTTAGGGGGCATGCCCCTGGTGAGCCCCTTTGTCCTGGCCGCCGTGGCGCGGGCCGCCTTGGAGGCCCCGGCTGGAGCGGCGGCGGCCTGCGCCGGGGAGAAGCGCGGCTACCCCGTAGCCTTCAGCGCCCGCCATTTCCCGCAGCTAACCCGCCTTGGTGGCAACCAGGGTGGCCGCCTGCTTCTGGACCAACTGGTCAGCGGACTGGCCCTGGTGGAGGCCCCACCCCAAAGCTTCTTGGACGTGGACCGCCCGGCGGATTTGGCCCGGGCTGCCGGAATCTTGACCCAAGCTCAGCCGCGCCCCGGGCTGGCGGGCCTGGCCGTGGCCTTGGGCCTAGAGCACCCCGGGTTGTGGGGCGTCGTGGGCAGCGGCGGCAAGACCAGCCTGCTCTACGCCTTGGCCGTCGAGCTGGCAGGGCAAGGCCAGGCCGTGACGGTCACCACCACCACCCATATCTATCCTCCCCGGGCCGGTCAGGCCGCCGGACCCTGGCTCCTGGGTCCGGACACTCCCGACCCCGTGGAGTTGGTCCGCCGCTTGGCCCAGGGCAGTCCCCTGTGCCTGGCCATCCGCCGCCAGGCCGATGGCAAGCTCACAGGCCTGTCTCTTGAGCAGATGGCGGCTTTGAGCCGGGTGCCGGGGCTGTGGGTGCTCTCGGAAGCCGACGGTGCAGCCGGCCGGCCTCTCAAGGGCTGGGCCCTTCATGAGCCGGCGCTCAGCGGCCAGGAGGCGGGGGTGATAGTGGTGGCCGGGGCAAGCGGTCTGGAGCGGCCCCTAGGCGCCCTCTGGGTGCACCGGACCTCTGAGTTCGGCCAGGTCGCCGGCCTAGCGCAGGGGCAGACAATTACCCCCCAGGCCCTGGCCCGGGTACTGGGAGGCGGGCACGGCCCCTTGCGCAATCTTGCCGAACAGGTTAATTGTACCCTGCTTATCAACCAGGCTGAGAGCCTCTCACCGAGGTTATTGCGGGAGCTTGGCACGGCTTTGGCCCAGCAGGAGCGCTGGCGCGCGGTGCTGTGCGCCTCGCTGCGGTTGGGCTGGTGGCACGTCTGGGGGGAGAGACTCTAGTCGGCAAGTGGGGCGGGCGCGTGGCGCAGATAGTGGCAGGAATAGTCAAGTCCAAGCTTGTCACCGACCTGGTAGACGAGATTATTAGGGCCATTCAGCAAGCCAAGGTCCAGGCGGGAAATCGGGCGGCATAATTTGGCCCCTATTTTCCGCGACCGGTCTGCTCATAGCTTTGGGTCTCTTGGCCCCGTACGTTATCCGCGCAGCCCCGACTCCATCCGCCAACTCGCTCCAGGCCTTCCTAGCCTAGGGCGCTCAGCCAGGATCTGAGGTGGTGGTCTGCCTCGGCGACAGCCTCACCCATGGCCGAGTCAGTTACAATTATGTGGACGCGCTGGACCGGCGCCACGATGAAAGCTTGACCGTGGAGGGAGACCGCCTGTCTGAGGGCCTTGCCCTATAAGGTTTCCAGCTTCAAGGGTGTAGAGCGCACCATCGATAAGTATCGGTGAGCAGGACAAAGCTGGGCATGTAGCCGTCATGGTCCAGCATGATGTGAGCTTTGACCCCGCCCTTGGCCAGCTTATACTCGGCCCAGGGGAGTAGGCTCAGGCACAGGGTGATGGTGGAGGAGTCCAGGCTCAGGAGCTTGTTCTTGA
>CBCOTF020000403.1:0-11582 GCA_965112955.2 Desulfarculales bacterium | reverse complement strand
TGCGCGAAATGGTCGCGGCCCGAGGGGACGGCAGCTATCAAAAGATGATCGTCGCCAGTTCCAAGACCGACCTGTTCATTCTGGACGGCTAAGGGTTGGATAAACTGTCACGAGAGCAGGGCCTGGATATGCTCGAAGTCCTGGAAGGCCGCTACGGCTGAGGCTCCACCATCGCCACCGCCCAAATGCCCGTGGATCAGTGGCACGAAATCATCAGCCCCCTCTGGCCGATGCTACCCTCGATCGCCTAATCCATAACGCCTACAAGGGAGGGCATGGCGTTTCTGCTGGTCAATACTCGCGGTGACCAGCCGTAACATTCGGGCCACCATTCGGCTATCAAAAATGGTCGGGCTATAGGTGGGGTACGAGGCCTGGGTTGGAGAGGAAGGCAAGTGCAGTTGGCTCCATATTTATTGTTTCTTCGTCATCATGAATGGAATTGATGTAGTTCAGGTGTCATAATGCAGCGATCCGCATAGCTGAGTTGAAGCAAGAGGCAATCATGGTCTAGCCCTTGGCCTGGGGTCGCACAACCCGCCCTAGCGGCTGGTGGGACAGCGTGTGGACACCGATGTACGGGCCGCCCAGTGGCGCAGAACCCACTTCACCGGCTGTTGTTTTTCGGATTAATTTGACGAAAGTTCTCTGATTATCCTGGACTGATCCTTCCTTGTTCATTTGATCAGGTTAATTCTGTTGCGGCGATGCGGACGTGCTCCGGAGAGACGACCTGAGTCTGCTCCTCGACGGCAGCTATGAACGCGTCTCGGGCTGGGTGGTTGGCCCTTCGGAAGAGGCCGCCGGAGCCCTACTGTATGGCGGTGACGGCCGGATCAGAGGAGAGGCTTTGTTCGACGCCTGCGATTTTGAGGTGGTACAGGAGGTAGGCTTGCATGTTCTGGAGAGAGACGCCGGCCAGATGGCTTTTGGCCACGACCCTGGAGGTCAGGGGCAGTAAGGTTTTGTATTATGAGGAGGTCGGCAAGGTTGTTCTGGCCGGCCAGGATGAAGGGCAAGATTGGCTTGGAGTCTCCCTGAAACTGAGTGATGGTGTTCAACTCGGCTAGAACTTGAAGCCTGAAGATGGAGGCTTCCTCGATGATGAAGACGGGTTTCTTCTTGCGGTCCTGGGCGATTTCCAGGACCTGTTTTCTGAGATGAATTTGGTGAGGACGGCCCTGGAGAAGCTGGCGGTATCCAATTCGAGCTCGACGCAGATTTACCTATAGAGTTCCAGGATGGAGCCCTGTGCGGCGAGGATCCAGATGATCTGATACTCGGATGGGGGCGCCGCCTGCTGGCGGCCCAGCGCAAGGTGGTGGATTTCCCGCTGCCCACATCTCCGGTGACCAGGGCCAGTGCGCCGAGGCGGATGGCGTATTTTAAGCGTTTGACCACGCCGAGGATCTCGGCGGTCTGCATTATTTCCTTGGGCGTCAGGTCAGGGCCGAAGGGCTCCCTGGTGAGGGCAAAGAAGGCGCGGTAGTTTGGTTTCATGCGTTGCTGACCTCAGGGTCTGATTTTGCGTGAAAAGGGAGCCGCCAGTGGGGGCCGTTAGGACCTCTACGCGGTCGGGGCCGTGGTAGAGGAGAATGATTTGCTTGCCAACCAGAGGTACTGGGGCCTCGTATAGCCTGCCGGCTAAGGAGACGGTGCAGTCCAGAGCCACGCGCCGCGTGGCCCTTTTTTTGAAGTAGCCCTCTAGGTCGGCATGAGCCGGCCTGACGCACTCCATTTTGCTGGTGAAGCGTTTCAGGGGAGCCTGTCCGGTGCCCAGATACTTGCGCTGGTGGTAGACGTCCCTAATCCAATACTTCAGGGCCTCATTGATGTCTCGAAGGGTATCGCACTTGAAGCCGGGGAAAAGCTGGGACCTGACGGTGCGGAAGAACCTTTCGATCTTGCCCCTGCCCTGGGGCACGTCGGGTGTGAATGGAACAGGGCGATGCCCAGGGAGGCGGTGATCTCCTCCAGGTGGTGGGAGCGGAAGGCTGGGCCGTTGTCGAGGTAGAGCTTGCGTGATAGCCCCCGTTTGAGCAGGGTCTGGCGCAAGGCCTGTAGATAAGTGGCCAGGCCCTCTGAGAGGTAAAATTCGGTATGGGCGATCAGGCGGTTCATGTCGCCGATGAAGGCGAAGAGGTAGAGCTTGCGCCGTTTGTCGCCCACCAGGAGCATCGGACCATGCATGGCGTCACTCTGCCAAATATCGTTGGGCAGCTTGGCCTCGAAGCGCCTGCGGTCGACAGGTGGGGCGACCTGCTTGTCCTTCAGCTCCTGCTGGCGCAGGAAGCGGTAGACGGTGAGCGCCTTGAGGATCACGTCGAGCGCGGTCAAGTGTCAGCGCATAATTTCGCTAATGAGGGTAGCCATTGACGTAGTGGGCAGTTACTTGCGCAGGCGGATCAGGGCCTGGGCGGTGTCTCCGTCCAAGGCCTGCTACCGCCCTGACCATTCCTGCTCATGGGGTAGAGGGGCTCTAACTTGCCGCCGCCTTGGCGGTAGAGCCTGACCCATCCCAGGATGGTAGAGCGCGACAGCCTGATGCGATGAAAAAAGGGGATTTGCCACAACTGGGCGCATTTGCCCCACAGTAATCTCTCCCGTTCACCACGCTCCCTGTAGTCCCTGGCAAAAGGTCGCTGACGACGCCGAAACGGAAGATGGTTACTCGTTGTTTCTGGTCATCATCCATTTCGGTCTTCCATGGGGGTATTTCGCCCAGGTGTAGATCGGGGGGCCGGGCCAGGACAACGGCACCCTTGGGTAGGTGACTCAGGGAGGGAAAGGGCTCTCGCTTTACGCCGATCGGCTGACCGCAGCCACGCACCGGCTACTGAGCCAATCGAAGGCCTCAAGCAGATCGCCCGACCAGCTTGATCCCAGCTATAGGCTCACCTGCCGCAGCGAGCCCTTGAGCCAGTGGCGCCGGCTAAAGCGCGGCAGACCATGGGTCCCTCTGCCCCGGGCTAGCTTATTGGAGAGGCTTTGCCGAATAGTCTCCTCCGGGGCCTGGAACGGGCTCAAGTAGCCCCACGGCCGCAGCCGGATCACTGCCCGGCAGACAGGGCAGCGAAAACGCCGAAGCCAAATCGCCGTAAGGGATTCATCAAAATAGGCAGGCACGAAATCGTGCCCCCAAAGCCGGACGCTCCCACACCGGGGGCACCTCTCCGGCCGGGGCCGGGGGAAACGCTGCTCCAGCTCCATAATTTTCTTGGCGCAGGCTGCAACGAAAAGTACGATGGCAACCAGATGGCCGAGAGTTATTCCCGTCTCTCGGGGCCTGGGGTGGCTCACCACCCTAGGCCACTTCCTCATTCCTGGATCCACATCCAAAGTCCAGGATAATAGGATAAAATCCCTACCTGACCTGGTCAAGCCAATCTGAAAAATCCCCTTACTTCCCGATCAGAACAAGGAAAAATCAACAGCAAGCAACCGGGTCTACTGGTATGCTCTGGAGGATAGCCAGACCCTGCTCCTGTTGCAGGAGGGCGCTGGTAGCCAGCTTGACCCCCTGATGGTTGAAGTGCTAATCGATGGCGAGTTTCACGATCTCCTGATAGGCCCTCTCGCCGAACAGAACCAGCTTGGTATGCTCTCCGTGACCAGAGGTCTTAGCTAGAAGCATTGATGCCCCTTAGCCATGCCGATTGACAACCGCACTAGGCTCAAAGAACACGCTCACCAATCCAAGCAGGTCACCGAGGAAGAAAGCAACGAGGCCTGGGCTCGTTAAAATCCTTGTTGTAGATTTGTTGTTCAGAAGGGGGCACGCTCTCGGCGTAAAGCAAAAGCGCACCACCACCCGAGAATCATAGGGCGGATGACCACACCCGCCCTTGCTACCGTAAGCCTTGTAACCCTCCGAAAGGTCCAACCTCTCTACCACCTCGATAACGAAGTAGACCAAGTGACCCTCGGGCAACCACATCTTGCAGCGATGGCGGCAGCACGTACTGCTGCTCATGGCTGTATGGCTTGGCTGTCTTGCTCATGTCCGCAAGCTATCATTCCTGTAAAGGATGGCCAAGGGAATTACTCCGACAGGCTCTTAGCCTCTGCGCCCCCCCCGAGGGAGGACCCCTAGCCCCACCCCACACCCTTTCCCAGTCAAGCAGTAGACCTCCGCAGTCCTTACACCCCCCGAGGCGCGGCCTCGGCCTTGTCAAACAAAAAAGCCTCTTCGTCGTCATGAGTGGCATTGGTGCAGTTCCGATGTTATAATACAAAAATTCGCATGGCCGAGTTGAAGCAGGAGGCACTCATGGACGCCGACGAGCTTCTGACCCTTGGCCTAGGGTTGCAACCGCCCTGACGGTTGGTGGGACAGTGTGTAGGCGCCTATAAACAGCCCCGCGAGGTCTTCTTGGAGGTTGCCGCCGACCGGGGAGCTGAGTATCCCTGCCCGGAGTGTGGCAGGTTGTGGAAGACTCACGACGTCCACGAATTCACCTGGCGTCACCTCAATCTTTGTATCATTGCTACGTAACCGCCCGAGTGTCTCTGGTGGACTGCTTCGACCACGGGACCAAACAGGTCAAAATGCTCTGAACTCGCGAGGGCAGTCGGTTCACCTTGCTGTTCGAACAAGCGGCCATGATCCTGGTGCGAGAGATGCCTGTGCTGGCTACGGCCCGCATCATCGGGGTCAGCGACACGCGACTTTGGCAGGTGGTCCATTTCTACGTAGCCCAGGCCCTGTCCAAAATGGACCTGGGTGGGGTTAAGGCCGTGGCTTTGGACGAAACCGTCTCCAACTAAACCGTAAGCAAAAGCCGGTCATCTTCGTTACCCCCGGCAGGGGCGAAAGCTGTCTGGTCCTGTTCGTCTCGTCCTGCGTGAGCATAGCGGCGATCACAACAATATCGCCGAGGTGGTCTGCAACATATCGTCAGCCTTTCTGGCCGCCATCGACAAAAGCTTCCCCGACGCCAACGTCACCGTGGACTGGTTCCATGTAGCTCAACTCTTCACCACCGCCGTGGATAAAGTCCGAAAGGCCGAGGCTAAGGAGCATAAACTGCCCAAGGCCACCCGTTGAGCCGTGCTTAAAGCCGCTGACAGCGGCAGGCTAACCGAAAAGCAGCAGCAGACCCTGACCGAACTTAAAACCGACGGCTTCGCCATCGCCTGACGGCTTAAGGAGATGCTGCGCTAGATCAAAAACGCCACCTCTGTATGGGCCACCGCCCAGTGGCGCATCACCCACTTCACCCGCCATGCTCTGGAGTGCATAGCGCCTGACACCAAAACCCTGGCCCCGGTCCTCAAGGCGCTCATAATTCTAGAATAGTATGCCCACTTGATCTGAAACCGCTGGACCTCCAACCATTCCAACGCCAGCCTGAAGGGGCTTAACGGCATTTTCCAGGCCGCTAGGGCAAGCGCCAGAGGCTACCGTAATGTCTTCACCTTCATGACCATGATCTATTTCATCGCCGCACCATTGGGAAAACTCATCAAATTCCACAGTTAACGACGAAAAATCCCGACATAGTGCGCCTCATTTTCATAGGCCTGGATAGCCTGGCGAGGGCCCTCCCCACAGGGCTATAATAGCATAATTGGTGCTCCGCTCCCGGCGCAAGCCGACGGCTCCCGTTGGGGATCGTTGAATACTATTGGGAGACCCATATGAGCCAGCGCCTCATTTTCATCGGCCTGGACGGCCTAGGCCTTGACCTAGCCCAAAGCCTGGCCGCCCGGGGGGTGATGCCCTACCTGGGACGGCTCATGGAGCTTGGCGCTACCTGGTCCACGGATTCGCCCCTGCCCGAGGTCTCGCCGGTGTGCTGGACCAGCCTGTTCAGCGGGGCCGAACCCGGCGAGCACGGCGTCTACGGTTTTGGCGAGCCGCAACCCGGGGCCTACGGCGTGCGCCCGGTGCAGGCCGAGGCCGTGGCCGTGCCCCGGCTGTGGGATGACCTGAGCCGCCTGGGCCGCTCTTCGGTGGTGCTGAATGTGCCGCTAACCTACCCGGCCCGGGCCATTCTGGGAGTGATGGTCAGCGGATTCGTGGCCCCGGAGCTGAGCCGCGCCGTGCACCCGCCTGCCCTACTACCCCGCGTGCAGGCCCTGGGCTACCGCCCCGAGGCCGATCTAGAGGCCGGCGTGGGCGATCCCGCGGCCCTTTTGACCGATCTGAAGCAGGCCATCGCGGCGCGGGCAGCCCTGTTCCGCCAGTTTTGGCAAGATCCTTGGGACCTCTACATAGCGATCTTCACCGACTCCGACCGGGTCAACCACTTCCTGTGGCCAGCCCTGTGGGAGCCCAGCCACCCCCTACACGCCCCGGCCCTGGACCTCTACAGGAGCATGGACGGCTTTCTAGGCGAGTTGTGGCAGCGCTTCGGCGAAGAGGTGCTGACCGGCCGCATCACCCTACTTATCGCCGCCGACCACGCCTTCGGCCCCATCCGCTCCGAGGTGTACCTCAATCCCTGGCTGCGCCAGCAAGGTTTTTTGCATGTGGAAGGCTGGCAGCAAGGGCCTGGGCATGAGCGCATCCTGCCCCAGAGTCTAGCCCTGGCCCTGGACCCCGGGCGCGTATATCTGCACTGGGCCGAGCGCTTTCCCGGCGGCTGCCTTGTCCCCGGCCCGGCGGCGGAAGAGGCCTTGGACGCCATAAAGGAGGGGCTCTTAAGCTTGCGCTTTAGGCGGGTGAAGAGGAACGGCGGCCAGGTGCGGGTGGTGGTAGAGGCACCTATCGCCCGGGTGCACCTAGGACGCGAGCTGTACCACGGCCCCCAAGCCAGCCTAGCCCCGGACCTGGTGGTCGAGGCGGCCCAGGGCTATCCTCTACGCGCCGGCCTGGGGAGGGCATCAGTCTTCGGGCTGAGCCACCTTACTGGTACGCACTGCCCCCGGGGGGCCGTGGCCTGCCTACTGCCCGGCCAACCGGGGCCGTTGCCCCCGCGGGTCAGCGGGCTCAACGCCCTGATGCGCACCGCCTTGGGCCTGGAGCCCCGCCAAGCGTGGGTTGACCTTGGCTGAAGCCATGGCGTAACATTAAATTTTTAACACGCCGGATCCCGGGAAATGGCAGTCATGTCTGCTACCGAGACGTTTAATCATCATAGCACATTGACTATGCGAGCCAAACTAGGCTTAATGCTTATACTGGGGTTGTGGTGTCCGTTGCTGCTGGACCAGGGCGTGGCAGAGGCCCGATCCTACTGCCCCCCCCCTACACCCACTGGCGCGAGCAATTCCAACGGCCGTGGTTATCCCTCTGCCTCGCAGAAGCCCGGCAGACGGCCCCCTGGAGCCCGACAACGGCGGAAGGGCTTGGCGGCCCGCCCGGCCGCAAGCTTGGGGTCGCCATTGCCCGCCCCGGCGGCTTGAGGTTACAATAGATACCGGCAAAGATGCTGACCATGGATCGACAACAAGGTGACGCACATATGCTCGATCCCTCCCAACCGCTGCCCATCGGCCTGGCCGACTTCGACGACTATATTCAGACCTGCCTGCGTCTGGCCCAGCAGCGCCTGGCCGGGCACCACTCCCCGGAACAGGTGGCTTTGGTTCAGGACGAACTTAACCAATATCCCCGTCTGCCCCTGCTGGAAGAGCCCCGGGACATCCTGGTGGTGGACGAGCACAGCATCAACGCCCGCGACATCGAGCGGGCCGCCGAGGCTTTGCTGGCCGGGGGAGTATTCCTGGAGCACGCCTGCGCCGGCGAGGCCACCCGCCTGGGCCTGGGCACCAAGTACCTCATCAATCCCCGTCGGCACCTCACACCAGCAGTGCTCGACGAGTTGATTGGCCCCGATCGTTCCCTAGAGCATCCCCCCGAGACCATGCGCCCCTTAAGCCTGGGACGCCGACACATGCTCCAGATGGCCTGGGACCTGTGGCAGCTGGCCCTGGAGATGGGGCAGGACCCCCGCCGGGTCTTGAGCCGCCAACACCTGCTGGTCATAGTCAACGACGCCAGCGTCCAAAGCATACTACACGACTTCCAGGAGGCCTCCTTCTACGGCCTGGACCGGCGTAAGGTGCTGTTCATGGTCCAACGAGCCTTCCATGGCCTGAATTGCTGCCAGGGTCAATGGTTCTACGACCTGGCCTCGCCGCTACGCCTGCACAACCACGGGCAGATGCTGATGCAGACCACCATGGACCAACAGATCTTCCACCTGGACGAGTTAGGCCGCCCCCGCCACCTGTCCTGGCCGGACTACCGCGGACTGCTGGAAGACATGGAAGACATGCTGTCCTTCAATATCGAGGACCTAGATTTTCTCTCCCGCTCCCTGGACCTCACCGGTCTGGCCGCAGCGCTGAAGCTGGCTGACGGCGGGGCGCGTATGGTCATGGAGGTGGTGGCCAACAATCCCCAGCACCCCATAAAGGGCGGGGCCTGCTACTGGGACCCGGAGCTGAAGCTCAACGTGATGGTCGAATCCTTCCAGCTAAAGGACATCGTCCCGGCCGAGATACGCTTTCTCAACAAAAACCAAAACCACTACCCCCGACCGGCCCATGCCTTGGACGCCGTGCGCCAACGCGGCCTGCCCATGCCCTTGACGGTGAAGAAGGGCTACGTCTACTTCCAGCCGGTGCAGGGCGACGTCAATTTTCTGGTGCCCACGGTCTTCATACGGCGCACGCGTATCAAGCCCATCCACGCCTGGAAGACGGCGGTGCACACCCCGGAGGCCCTGACGGCCATGGCCGATCAGGACCAGCGCCCCGGCTTTGCCGCCTGGGCCGCCGGACTCACCGGCCTGCCCCTGTAGCCCCAGGCCACCTGCCAGGCGCTACGGACAGGAAAAGGCCGACCCCATGGTTTTCGTAGGAGCGGGGTTTATCCCCGCCCCTACTGGTTTTCATTGTGGAAGAGCGGGCGGGGATAAACCCCGCCCCTACGAACTCAACGAAAAAACATATGCCCTGCTTTACAGCCCCACGGTTCCGAAGTAATAGCATTCCACAGAAATACTTCAGCCATGCCTAATCATTCCTCATCCCCCGCCGACACCGCCCTGGTGGTAGAGGTGGCCGTGGCTGCCCCCTTGTGGCGCAGCCTGTCCTACCTGGCGCCGCCGGACCTGGCCCCCCTTATCGTGTCACTCACCCGCCTGGCGGTGCCTCTGCAGGGACGGCGGGCCCTGGGATTCGCCCTGACCGCCCCAGCCTTTGGCCCGACGGCGGGGCTAAAGCCGCTCATTGACGTCCTGGACGAGCCTGGCTGCCCGGCCTGGCCGCCAGGGCTCTTAAAATTCTTCAGCCGGGCCGCGGCCTATTACCAGACACCCCTTGGCCAAGCCCTGGCCTGGGCCTTGCCGGCCGGCCTGGGCGCCGGAGCCCAAGCGGCCCCGCCACCGCGCGGCGCCCAAGTGGCCGTGGCCAGCTTCCGCCAGGGGGACGAGGCCAGCCGCCCCCCGGCCAAGAGCCGCGCCGCCCAGCTCCTGCGCCTGTTGGAACGCGAAGGCCCCCAGCCCCTACCAATCCTGCGCCAGCGCTTCGGCCAGACCGCGGCCTTATTGCGCAAGCTGGAGGCCGCGGGTTGGCTAGCCATCAGCCACCGCCCCCTAGTCAAGGACCTCTTGGGACGCCCCCTATGGCCCGAGCCACTGCCGGCCCAGCTCACCGAGGACCAGGAGACGGCCCTGGCCTCCATATTGCCGGCCATCGCCCAGAATCGCTTCGAGCCCTTCCTGCTCTACGGAGTAACTGGCTCGGGCAAAACCGAGGTCTACCTGGCCGCCTGCCAGGCCGCGTTAAAGGCCGGGCACCAGGCCCTGATCCTCACCCCAGAGATCGGCCTGTGCTTGCGTCTGGAGGGACTTTTTCGCGACCGCCTGGGGGCGGAGGCGGTGGGGGTGCTGCATTCTGGCTTGTCGCCGGCGGCGCGGCGGGGGCAGTGGCGGAGCATCAGCCAAGGCCTGTACCGGGTGGTAGTAGGGGCGCGCTCGGCGATCTTCGCCCCTTTAAGCGACCCTGGGGTGATCTGCGTGGACGAGGAGCATGACGAGGCCTACAAGCAAGAGGATCGCCTGCGTTACCACGGCCGCGACCTGGCCCTCTTGCGCGGCCAGGAGCAGTCCTGTCCGGTGATCCTGGGCAGCGCCACTCCGGCGGTGACGACCATGTACCGCGCCCAGAGCGGGAAGATCTTCCTGCTAGCCCTACCCCAGCGGGTGCGCCAGGTGGCCATACCGCGCATGGAGGTGGTAGACTTGCGCTCCGCCGGGCCCCTGGAAGGGGGATTCTTGAGCCGGCGGCTCAAGCAAGCCCTGGAGGCCACGGTGCAGGCTGGTAACCAGGCCATGCTATTTCTTAACCGCCGCGGCTTCGCCCCGGCCCTAATCTGTTCAGCCTGCGGCCAGAAGCTGGGCTGCCCCGCCTGCTCCCTGTCGCTGACCCTACACCAGGCCAAAGCCCGGCTGGTGTGCCACACATGCGGCTTCGAGCGCCCCCTGCCCCTAGCCTGCCCCGGCTGCGGCCAGCCGGCCGAGATGCTAAAACCCCTGGGGCTGGGCACCGAGGCCGTAGCCGACAAGCTCATAGCGCTGAAGCCGGCCTGGCGGGTAGCCCGCCTGGACCGTGACACCGCTGCCACCCCAGCCCAGCTGCGCCACATACTCAAGCAGGTGGCGGAGCTGAAGGTGAACGTGCTGGTGGGCACCCAGATGCTCACCAAAGGGCACCACTTCCCGCGCATCGGCCTGGTGGGGGTGCTCTTGGCCGACCAGGCCCTGGCCACGCCCGATTTCCGGGCCAGCGAGCGGGCCTTCGCCCTGGTCACCCAGGTGGCGGGGCGAGCCGGCCGCGAGGGCGGGCCGGGGCTGGTGATCGTGCAGACCTATAACCCCCACCACCACGCACTGGCCGCCGCCCTGGCTTCAGCCCCCCAGGACTTCTACGTCCAGGAACTGGCCGAGCGCCAGTTTCTGGGCTATCCCCCCTTCCGCAGTCTCTTAAATCTGCGCCTGGAGGGGGTAGCCCAGGCGACGGTGGAGCGGGCGGCGACGCAGATGGCCCGGCATCTGGAGCAGGCCCGGCGGCAGCTCCGGCCCCTGGCCCAGCTCCTGGGTCCGGCCCCGGCCCCGGTGGCCCGGGCCGCCGGCCGCTGGCGCTACCAGCTCTTGCTCAAGACGCCAGAGGCCGCCAGCGGAGCGGCCATCCTGCGCTTGGGGCTACACCAGGCCGGAGCCTTGCCCGCCGGAGTGCGCCTGGTGATTGACGTGGATCCCTTGAGCCTAGCCTGACCTGCGCCTCCGCCCCCAATAGGCACAAAGCACAGCGTGCACCTATCATTTTACTATTTACCCTGGAGGCGCTATCATAATTTTTAAGGGTATGGTTATTCGCATGCCATCGCTTGACTGGAAGGACGCTGACCTACGATGCCCTCAAAATATTGGTTCTTTGTCGTTCACTGTGGAATTTGATGAGTTCCCCAGTGGTGCGGCGATGAAATAAATTATGTTCATGAAGGTAAAGACATTACGGTAGCCCCTGGCTCTTGCCCTGGCGGCCTGGAAGATGCCGTTAAATCCCTCCAGGCGGGCGTTGGAATGGTTGGAGGCCCAGCCGTTTAGGGTCAGGTGGGCATGCTCTTC
>CBCOTF020000402.1:0-1654 GCA_965112955.2 Desulfarculales bacterium | reverse complement strand
GCCGCGGGGCTACTGGAGCCGGTTCCAGGCCCTGGTGGAGACCATTCGGCAAAGCCTTTCCAATAAGCTAGCCCGGGGGCAGATGGGACCTTGGCCTGCCGCGCTCCCGTCAGCGCCACTAGCTTAAGGGTCTGCTGCGGCAGGTGAGCCTATATCTGGGATCAAGCTATTCGAGCGACCTGCTTGGAGCCTTCGATTGGCTCAGCAGTCGGGGCTTGGCCACGGCCAGCCGGTCGGCGCAAAACGAGAGCCCTTTCCTTCCCTGAGCCACCTACCCAAGGGTGCCGTTGTCCTGGCCCCCCGGTCTACACCTGGGCGAAACACCCCCATGGAGGATTGACATGGACGAGGGCCAGAAAAAACGAGGAGCCATCTCCCGTTTCGGCGTCATCAGCGATTTTTTGCCAGGGACTGCATGGAGCGTGGTTAACGGGAGAGGCTGCTGCGGGATAAGTGCGCCTAGCGGTGGCAGATCCTTTTCTCCAACCGCACCAGGTTGTCGCGCGCCATCATCCTGGGATGTGTCAGGCTCTACCGTCAAGGTAGCGGCAGGCTGGAATCCCTCTACACTATGGGCAGGAATGACCGGGGCGACAGCAGGGCCTTGGACGAGGACACCGCCCAGGCCCCGGGTCCGCCTACGCAAAAAACTGCCCACTGCGTCAGTGACTATCCTCATCAGCGAAGTGATGCGCCGACGCTTGACCTCGCTTGATGTGATCCTCAAGGCGCCCACCGTCTACCGCTTCCTGCACCAGCAGGGGCTGATGGGTAAATAGGTCGCCTCACCTATCCTACCACCTGGAAGAAATCACCGCCTCCCTGTGACCCTGGGCCAGCACCGTCTCCCTTTTTCTGATCAGGCCGTCACCGCCATACAGCAGGGCTCCAGCGGCCTCTTCCGAAAGGCCAACCACCTGGCCCGAGGCGTGATCATAGCTGCAGCCTAGGAGCAAACTCCAGTCGTCTCCCCTGCGCACGTCCGCATTGCCACAACAGAATTGATCTGATCAAATGAGAAAGGAAAAATCAGCCCAGGGTAATCAGAGAACTTTTGTCAAATTAATCCGAAAAACAACAACTGCTAAAAGGCGCCGGCTCGAAAAGCCAAGCCTTTTGGGAGAGTAAAGCCGAATTTATTTCGGCTAATTCGAGTTGAGAATATCCATGGACGGACAACCTCAACATCGTGCTAGCCGATAACCTTATTCCTTGGCCCTGGCGGTATTTTTTGGCAGGTTTGGAAGGCCCATGGATCAGGGGCTTTATTGATTTTTCCGCATGCCGCCTGGGTGAGCCGCTTGTCAAACCGTGGGCGTTGAGTGTTCCCATTAAAGGCCGTGCATCCGTACCAAAACCGCAAGCAGCCGTTCCCCCGCCGGGGCCGGCCGTGTTAAGCAGCGGAATTGACGGGCGAGTTGGGATTCTATCTGATATTAAGTGATCCATCAGCCAATGTTAGCCATTATTAATGCGGATTCCGTTTTAAGAGGGTCAATGATCCCACGCGATGTAGGCCAGCCATTTAGGGTAGTAGGCGACGCTGGATAACACCTGATTGGCTATACTGGGCCTTTCCAATACGGAGGGTGCAGATGTCGGCGGAGAGGTTATCCATGCGTAAGATCAAGGAAGTACTTCGGCTGAAGCACGA
>CBCOTF020000401.1:0-18792 GCA_965112955.2 Desulfarculales bacterium | reverse complement strand
GAAGCGGTAGACGGTGGGCGCCTTGAGGATCACGTCGAGCGAGGTCAAGCGTCGGCGCATCTTTTTGCTGATGATGATAGTCACTGACGCAGTGGGCAGCTCTCTGCGCAGGCGGACCAAGGCCTGGGCGATGTGCTCGTCCAAGGTCCTGCTACCGCCCCGGCCATTCCTGCCTATGTAGAGAGATTCCAGTTTGCCGCCGCCTTGGCGGTAGAGCCTGACCCATCCCAGGATGGTGGAGCGGAATAGCCTGGTGCGGTTGGAGAAGGGGATTTGCTATCCCCCTTTTATCTTTCCCTTAGCCTCACCTTATGCCACGTTTCTATGGTAATTCTGTTTAATATATAGTAAATATAGAACTAAGTGACTCATTGTGTCCCTGGTTGCTTCACGCAAAATAGTGGCACATGAGTGGCACAGAAATGGTGGTGGTATTTAGGGGAGATTTTTATGAGCAGCAAAGTGGAGTGGCTGAAGCTGGCGCCAGGTGTTCGGGTAAGACAGCATCCTACTCGTAAGCACGGGGTTAAAGCTGATCGTTATTTTGTTCTCCGCTATGTAGTGCACGGACGACGTCGTCAAGAGGCTCTGGGCTGGGCTAGCGATAGATGGACATTGACTAAAGTTCAGGCTGAATTAGTGCGTCTCAAGGAGGCTATCAGAACAGAGCAAGGTCCCAGCAGTTTAGCGGAGAAGCGCCAGCAAGCTGAGATACAAGACAAAACTGAACTAGCTACTTTAAAATCCTAACCCTACCAACTGATGAGCCTTGAAGATTACTGGACTAACCATTATCTGCCGCAAGCTCAACGTAGTAAGAAACGTTTTTCCTGGATAAAGAGGCCCAGGGGACCAAACAGGTCAAAATGCCCTAACCCGCGAGGGCAGCCGGTTCACCTTGCTGTTCGAGCAGGCGGCCATGACCCTGGTGCGGGAGATGCCCGTGCTAGCTGCGGCCCGCATCATCGGGGTCAGCGACACGCGATTTTGGCGGGTGATCCAGCTCTACGTGGCCCAGGCCCTGTCCAAAATCAGTGCTGTCCAAGACAGGCTTAACGGTTAGTTCTCTATAAATTTAGCAGTTTTTGAGATAAGGCCGCCGTTTTTGGGCTGGTGTTTTTTAATTCATTGGTGGTTGCCTATCCAAGTCAGGGCAATAGCGGTAATTGGATTTGTTCGGGCATGAGGGGCGGAGTGTGATAGGGGTGTTGGAGCCCGGCACGCAACTCCCTGTATGTGAAGAGATTTAGGCGCAGCATAGCGGCCAGGTTAGACAGTGACCATGCGGCCAGAGAAAGATGGTGAAGCCACTTGAGCAAGAGCAGGGCGATCAAGGCTGTCCAAATCTAGATTCCCAAGGCGTTGCTGTTGGTGCCCACGAAGGTTTTGACCTTAAGGTTTTGCTTAAACGCCTTGAAGAGCAGCTCGATCTCCCAGTGGTTCTTATAGATATTGTTGTTTTTCGGATTAATTTGACGAAAGTTCTCTGATTATCCTGGACTGATTCTTCCTTTCTAATTTGATCAGATGAACTCTGTTGAGGCGATGCGGACGTGCTCCGGGGAGACGACCTGGGTGTGCTCCTCGGCGGCAGCTATGATCGTGCCTCGGGCCAAGTGGTTAGCTCTTCGGAAGAGGCCGCCGGAATTCTGCTGTATGGCGGTAACGGCCGGGTCAGAGAAGAGGTTCTGTTTGACACCTGCGATTTTGAGGTGGTGCAGGAAGTAGACCTGCATATCCTGGAGGGAAACGCCGGCCAGATGATTTCTGGCCACGACCCTGGAGACCAGGAGCAGAGAGGTGCTGTATATGAGGAGATCGGCTAGGCTGTTCTGGCCGGCCAGGATGGTAGGCAAGGTTGGCTTTGAGTCTCCCTGAAACTGAGTGATGGTGCGCAACTCGGCTAGGACTTGAAGCCTGAGGAGGGAGGCTCTATCGATAATGAGGACGGGTTTCTTTTTGCGGTCCTGGGCGATCTCCAGGACCTGTTTTCTGATGAACTTGGTGAAGACGGCCCTGGAAAAGCTGGCGGTGCAGATTTGCCTGTAGAGTTTCAGGATGGAGCCCTATGGGTGCGGTGACCCAGATGATCTGATACTCTGATGGATAAGGCCTGCTGGCGGTCCAGCGCAAGGCGGTGGATTTCCCGCTGCTCACATCTTCGGTGACTAGGGCCAGTGCGCCGAGGCGGATAGTGTATTCGAAGCGTTTGGCTACGCCGAGGACCTCGGCGGTCTGCATTATTTCCTTGGGCGCCAGGTCAGAGCCGACGGGCTCACTGTTAAGGGCAAAGAAGGCGCGATCGTTTGATTTCATGAGTTGCTGACCTCCGAGTCTGGTTTTTACTAGAAAAGGAAGCCGCCAGTGGGGGCCGTGGTGGAGCTAGACTCTAAGCGCAGCAGCTGGTGACCGCGCTTGACCCTGCAATTGATGGTGCGGTCCAGGGCCGCGCGGCGCGCGGCCCTTTTTCTGAAGTAGTCTTCCAGGTCGGCGTGGGTAGGTCTGACGTACTCCATTTTGCTGGTGAAATGTTGCAGGGGGGCTTGTCCGATGCCCAGATGCTTACGCTAGTGATAGACATCCCTAATCCAGCACTCCAGGGCCTCATTGATATCCCGAAAGATATCGCTCTTGAAGCCGGGGAGAAACTGGGACCTGACGGTGCGGAAGAATCTTTCGATCTTGCCCCTGCCCTGGGGCACATATAGTGATGAATGGACCAAGGCGATGCCCAAGGAGGCGATGATCTCTTCCAGGTGGTGAAAGCGGAAGGCTGAGCCGTTGTCGAGGTAGAGTTTGCGTAGTAGCCCCCGTTTGAGCAGGGTCTGGCGCAAGGCCTGTAGATAAGTGGTCAGGCCCTCGAAGAGATAAAATTAGGCATGGAAGATCAGGCGGCTCATGCCGTCGATGAAGGCGAAGAGGTAAATTTTACGCCGTTTGTCGTCCACCAGGAGCATCGGCCCATGCATGGCGTCATTCTGCTAAATGTCGTTAGGCAGCTCGGCCTCGAAGCGTCTGCAGTCGACAGGTGGGGTGACCTGTTTACCCATCAGCTCCTGCTGATACAGGAAGCGGTAGGCGGTGGACGCCTTGAGAATCGCGTCGAACGAGGTCAAGCGTCGGTGCATAACTTCGCTAATGAGGGTAGTCATTGACGCATGCCGTCCCGGTCATTCCTGCCCATGGGGTAGAAATTCCAGCTTGCCACCGCTTTGGCGGTAGAGCCTGACCCATCCCAGGATGGTGGAACACGGCCGCCTGGTGCGGTTGGAGAAGGAAGGTTGCTACCGCTAAGCGCATTTGTCCCGCAGTAACCTCTCCCGTTCACCACGCTCCATGTAGTCCATGGCAAAAAAGTCGCTGATGACGCCGAAGCGGAAGATGGCTACTCGTTTTTTAGTCCTTATTCATGTCGATCCTCCATGGGGGTGTTTCGCCCAGGTGTAGACCGGGGGGCCGGACCAGGACAACGGTGGAGAGGTTATCGATGCGTAATATCAAGGAAGTACTTCGGCTGAAGCACGAGGCCGGCTGCGGCAACCGAGACATTGCCAAGAGTTGCGGGATAGGCCGGACCACGGTGTCCCATTACCTGCGTCAAGCCGCGCGCGCCGGCCTGTCCTGGCCCTCGCCACCAGATTGGATGAGACGCAGCTTGAGCAGCTGCGTTTTCCACTTCCACCCTTACCGTCTACGGATTTTCGCCCGGAATCTGACTGGTCCCAGGTCCATCAAGAGCTGAGGCGCGAGGGTATGACCTTGGCGCTGCTGTGGGAGGAGTACAAGGCGGTCCATGCCGTAGGCTACCAAGCTGGTTTTGCGAGTGTTACCGGAGATGGTCAGGCACGCTGAGATTAATTATGCGTTAGGAGCACCGAACTGGCGAGATGACGTTTATCGGTTATGCCGGCCAGCCCGTGGACGTGGTGGTCTCCTTGACGGGTAAGGTTAAGGCGGCCCAGATCTTTGTGCCTGTTCTGGACGCCAGCAGCCACACCTTTGCCGAGGCCACATGGGTCCAGGGTCTGCCCGACTGGATCGGTTCCCACCAGCGGACCTTCCAGTTTTTTGACGGGGTGGCGGAGTCGATGGTGATCGACAACCTCAAGTCCGGGGTGAGCCAAGCTTGCCGCTACGAGCCCAACCTTATCCCGACCTACCAGGAAATGGCCGCCCGCTACGGCACGGCGGTTTTGCCCGCCTGGGTACTAAAGCCTCATGACAAGGCCAAGGTAGAGTTGCCACTGGTGGAGAGGCGGATACTGGCCGCCCTGCGCAAAAGGACCTTCTTCAGTCTGGCTGAGCTCAACCAGGCGATCCGTGGGCTTTTAGACCGGCTCAATAACCGGCCTTTCAAAAAGTTGCTTAGCCGCCGACACCCCATGTACGAGTCCCTGGACAAATCGGCGTTCAGGCCTCTGCCCGCCACAGCCTACCAGCATGCTCAATGGAAGAAGGCCAAGGTCCACATCGATTATCACGTAGGGGCGGACCGCCATTACTACTCGATCCTCCACCAAATTGGTGAGTAAGAAACTGGACATCCGCCACACGGAGCGCACGGGGGAATGCTTCCATAAGGGCCGGCGGGTGGCCAGACTCCATCGCATCCTGGGGCAAAGCGGCTTCACCACCCTGGCCGAGCACATGTCCCGCCCCCATCAGGAGCACGCCAAATGGACCCCAAAAAAATCACCAACTGGATACACAAAATCGGCGAGGCCACGGTCACGCTGGCCGAGGGGATCATGAGCCGGCGGGCACATCCCCAGCAAGGCTTCAGAGTCTGCCTAGGCCTGGTCACCCTGGCCAAGAAGCAGAGTGCGACGCGAGTGGAAGCCGCCGACCTGAGGGCCTTCCGCTCCAAAAGCGTAGAGAGCATCATCGACAAGGAACTGGACGAGGCGCCTTTGCTGACGCCGGCCCCGGAAATCAGCCCCAACCTTCACCCCAACATCTACGGAGCCGACTACTTTTTGACCGCCCAAAGAGGAAGCCGTGCTGATTTAACCCCATCCTGAACAAGCTCCGCGCCTTGGGGCTGGAGGGCATGCTCAAGGCCTAGAAGAACAGTTGAACACCACCGAAACTCAAGAACTGGGCTTCGAGGAAAAACTGGGCCTGATGGTAGACAGGGAGGCTATCCGCAGAGAAAACCGCCGGCTCAAAAACAGGCTAGCCAAGGCCAAGCTCCGGCATGACGCCTGCCTGGAGGACATCGACTACCGGCAAAGGTGCGGCATGGACAAGTCCCTCATCATGGCCCTGGCCTCATGCCGATGGATTGCCGAACACCACAACCTGCTCATCAGCGAACCCACCGGTGTGGGCAAAAACTCTTTCTCGCCTACGCCCTGGGCCACAAGGCTTGTCTGGAAGGCTACTCGGTCTCCTACAAGAGGATGCCAGTTCTCCTACGCGAAATGATCGCGGCCCGAGGGGACGGCAGCTATCAAAAAATGATCGCCGCCAATTTCAAGACCAACTTGCTCATCCTGGACAGCTGGGGGCTGGATAAATCGTCACGGGAGCAGAGCTTGGATATGCTCGAAGTCCTGGGAAGCCGCTGTGGCCGAGGCTACCTCATCGTCACCGCCCAAGTGCCCG
This sequence comes from Desulfarculales bacterium, assembly GCA_965112955.2. GTDB lineage: Bacteria > Desulfobacterota > Desulfarculia > Desulfarculales > Desulfarculaceae > JACRDC01. The sequence goes on along the minus strand of CBCOTF020000401.1, from coordinate 13,185 downwards.
GGGACCAGTGGCACGAAACCATCAGCGATCCCACCCTGACCGACGCCATCCTCGATCACCTGATCCATAATACCTACAAGATAAACTTGAAAGGAGCGCTCATGAGAAATAGGCTAGCAAGCTTGACCGGCGGCAAGACCCCTGTGGCATAATGCAGATATCAGCGGCGCCGTGCCCCGGCCACCCGGCCCACATCACCAGATTAGATGACCCTCTTCAAATGGAATGTATGGCCCACATTTTCCTGACATCCAAACTCCCCAGCGGGGCTGGGACAAATGGGCGTTGAGACCCTAGTTGCCGTGGGATATTTCCTGCAAGAGGGCCAGCAGACGGTAAGGGCTTATATATCTGGCGAACATGGCGGTTTCCACTCCTGGTGGCGGGAGCCTAGCGGCGTTGGCGCGTGCGAAGGGCCTAAGGTCCACCTTTAGTGTAATCAAGGCCAATGCCATTAACGTTTTGTCCTGGATACCACTAGTTAATCCAGGTAGGGTCGATGGCGGTTTGGCGACGACGACGACGCCACAGCCAAGCCCCCATGGCCACCACCAGATACACCGCCCCGGCCAGCAGGATGATGAAGGCTCCGGCCGGCAGGTCGGGCCCGTAAGAGAGCCCCAGGCCCAAACTGGTGAAAAGCGCGCTCAACACCACGGCGCCGGTCATGATCTGCCACAGACGTTTTGCGAAAAGTCCGGCCAGGGCGGCAGGAAGGGTAAGTAGGGCGATGATCATGATGAGGCCCACCACCGTGGACAACAGCACCACGGTCAAAGCCGTCAGCGCTAGTAGCAGCAGGTAGTAGAGGTCCACATTAAGCCCGCGCAGACGGGCGAACTCCTCGTCGAAGCACACAGCCAGGAGCTGAGGGTAGAAGCCCAGCCCCACCAGGGCCACCACCAAATCCAGACTAGCCATGAGCCACAGGTCGACGGGGCTGACTAAGAGGATGTTGCCGAAGAGATAGGCCATCAGGTCCACGCCGTAGCCCGGGGTGGCGGCGATGAACAACACTCCCAGGGCCATGCCCAAGGCCCAGATGGCGCCGATAATGGTGTCCTCGGTCTGGCGAGCCTTGAGGCTCACCAGACCGATAACCACCGCCGAGACCAACGCCGCAGTCACAGCGCCGTACAGGGGTTGGCACCAGTCCCAATCCCGGGTCACTTGCAGGTAGCGGGCGGCGCCTAGGCCGCCCAGTACGCTGTGGGCCATGGCCCCGGCCAGGTAGCTGATGCGCCGACTGACCACGTAGGCCCCCACCACCCCGCAGGCCAGACTGGCCAGGATCCCCGCCAAGAGGGCGTACTGCAGGAAACCGTAGCGCGGCAGAGCCTCCAGGAACTCAGTCATGGCGGCATCCCTGGTGGTCGTGGCGCACCATGTTCACCTCGCCGCCATAGATATCGGCGATGACCTGCCCGGTCACCTGGCTGGTAGGATGGCTGACGACCCTACGGTTGACGCAGATGACGTTCTGCACGTAGGGCGAGACAAAGCCCAGGTCATGGGAGACCACCACCACGGCGATGCTCTGGTTCAGCTCTTTGAGCAGCTCGAAGACCTCACGCTCGCCGCGCACGTCCACGTTGGCCGTGGGCTCGTCCAAGAGGAGCAGCCGGGGTTCGCCGGCCAGGGCGCGGGCGATGAGCACCCGTTGCCGTTGCCCACCCGAAAGGTCGTGGAAGGGGCGATCGTTCAGATCGGCCAGCCCCACCTGGCCCAGTGCCCGGCGTGCGGCCTGGTGGTCGGCCCGGCGGTAACGCCCCAGGCCACCGCCACAGCCCAAGCGCCCCATCAAAACCACGTCCTGCACGGTCACCGGGAAGCTGTAGTCCATCTTGGGGTGTTGGGGCATGTAGCCGATGCGGGTGCGAGCGCTGGCCGGAGGCTGGCTCAGCACCAAGAGGCGCCCGGCGCTGGGGGTCAGGAGCCCTAGGATCAGCTTGAGCAGGGTGGTCTTGCCGCCGCCATTGGGGCCCACCACGGCGGCGAAATCCCGGGGCGCCACCGTGAGGTTGACGCCGGAGAGTACCTGCTCGCCGTTGTAGGCGAAATAAAGGTCCCTGATCTCGATAGCCGGCGGCTGGCTCACGGTCTTTTCTGCCCCTTCAGCCCCTGCTCCAGCCCGGCAGCCAGGCGCTCCAGGTTGGCCAGATAGTCTGGCGCCAAATCGTCCATGATCACCGCCGCCCCGCCGATCTGGCTGGCCACCTGCTGGGCGCTTTTCTGTGGGAACTGGGGCTGCACGAAAACCACCTTGATCCCCTGCTCCTGGGCTTTCTGGATGATGCCTGCCAGATGGCGGGCGCCCGGCTCTTTGCCGCCGATTTCCACGGCCACCTGCTTGAGGCCGTAGTCCCGCCCCAGGTAACCGAAGGCCGGATGATAGACCAGGAAGGAACCACCCCGGTAGGGGGCCAGCACTTGCTCCAACCGCTGGTCCACCCGCCGTAGATCGGTCAGAAGGGCCTCCAGCCGCTGCCGGTAGCCGGCTATGTCGGCGGGGTCCAGCTCCTCCAGGGTTCGGGCCATGGCGCGGGCCATGCCCTGGGCCAGGCGGGGGCTCAGCCACAGGTGCAGGTCCAGCTCGCCCTCGTTGTGCTCCTCCTCGCCGGGGTGGTGACCCTCATTGGGGGCCGGGGCCAAGTCCAGACCCTGGGTCAGATCCACCACCTTCATTCCAGGGTGGCTGCCCCCCAGCTTGCCCAAGAGGGTCCGCTCAAAAGGTAGCCCCAGCTTGAAGTAGGCCTGGCATTGGGACAAGGCGGTCCTTTGCCGGGGTGTGAGCTCATAGGTGTGGTAATTTTGCCCCGGCCCCACCAGCACCTGCACGGTGGCCGGCCCGCCGGCCAGGCGCTCCAGCAGGTAGCCCAAGGGTGGAATGCCGGTAGCCACGGCCAGCCCCGGCGCGGCCTGGGCCGGGGCGGTAGCCGCCAGGCCCCCCAAGAGGCACAGAGCCACCCCCAGTACTGCAGCCACGGCACGACTGCGGCATATCATTCGTGCACCTCGCGGCCTGGCTCGGCATCCTCGTGGCCGGCGCAGACCAAGTGCAGGGCCTGACAGCTGTGGCAGCGCCGCACTTGGTGGTGGCGGGCGAAGCTCTGCCAGTGGTCCTTTTGCTGGGGGCTTAAGATGCCGGTGCCCTGGCACAGGGGGCAGACGCCGTCCAGGGCGGCCAGAATGGCGCTGCGTATGAACTTGGAGCGGTTGGGTACGCCCTCCATGGCCTTCAAGAGCGACTGGTCGACCTTGAAGCTTATCACCTCCGGCTTGACGGCGGCCATTTGCTACCTTTTCTGTCTGATGTGGAGGGATGTTTACATTATTAATATTACCTGGTATTACGTAGTCTGTCTAGGTTGCCGCGCCCGACTGCTCGGCCGCCTAGCCAATGTCACAGAGTAGTTACAAAAAAAGGTTGACTTGGAATGCCCCTATTATATTATTTATCAACCCTCCCGGTTGCATAAGGTCTAGAATTCTAGGCTCCTAATCGTCGCTCCCGTGTACTGGCAGTCGGCGGGAGGGGAGGTATTGGTTTCCGGCGGCTGGATTGCGTTGCGGGCCCAGCCTGGGAGACGAGATCCGCCTTGAGGTAGCTTTGTAACTAGCGTGGAGTGGCCATATGGGTTTCAGTTTGTTTCCCAAGACGGTCAAGTTCGAGGAGATGTTCCTGGAACAGATCTCCATGGCCATCGCTGCGACCAACCTGCTGGACGAAATGTGCCAGCAAGCCTGCAATTTCGAGGAGTGCTGCGAGAAGATCACCGCCTTCGAGCGCCGGGGCGACAAGGTATCCCGCGAGATTTCCTCGCAGCTGGACCAGACCTTTATCACCCCCATCGACCGCGAGGACATCCACGAGATCAACACGGCCCAGGAACAGGTGCTGGACCTGATAAAGGCCATCGCCATCCGTATCGGTCTATACCACTTCGAGCCCATCCCCCAGTCCGCCAAGCTACTCACCCACAACCTGCGCATCATGGTGGAGGAAGTAGCCAAAATGCTGGCCAAGCTGGGGCACGAGAAGAACGTCGAAGACAACCTCACCACCATTCGCGACTACAAGAAGAAAACCGACAAGGTCCTTCTGGACACCATCTCCGAGATGTACAAACCCCGGGACGTGGACAACCGGGAGTTTTTGAACATCATGCGCTGGTCGCGCATCTACGACCGCCTGGAGCGGACCATTTACCGCACCTACCACCTGGCCAGCGTAATCCAGGGGGTGTTCCTTAAAAATGCCTGATCTGTCTCTGCTGCTCATCGCCATCATGGTAATAGCGCTGGCCTTCGACTTAACTAATGGCACTCACGACTGCGCCAACGCCATCGCCACCGTAGTTTCCACCAAAGTTCTCACCCCGCGAAAGGCCGTTACCATGGCCGCGGTGCTGAATCTAGCCGGGGCCTTTCTGGGCACCGAGGTGGCCGAGACGGTGGGCAAGGACATCGTGCGGCCGGAGATGATCATGGGCTGCCAATTGATCGTGCTAGCCGCTCTGGGCGGAGCCATCATCTGGAATGTCCTCACCTGGTACCTGGGCATCCCCTCGTCATCCTTCCACGCCCTGGTGGGTGGGCTGATGGGCGCGGCGGTGGCCTACGGCGGTTGGGACACCTTGAGCTACCAGTCCATCACCTACAAAGTGGTGCTGCCCCTGTTCCTCTCGCCCCTGGCCGGCCTGCTGGCCGGCTCCATCTTCATGCTCATCCTGGCCTGGGGCATCCACTTGATAAACCCTGGTCACGCCAGCTTCATGTTCCGCAAGCTACAATTACTATCCTCGGCCTTCATGGCCACCAGCCACGGCATGAACGACGCCCAGAAGACCATGGGCATCATCACCCTAGCCCTGTTCTTGGGGCACTGGATACCGACGATTACCGTGCCCCTGTGGGTTAAGATATCTTGCGCCATGATCATGGGCCTGGGCACCATGATTGGCGGCTGGAAGATCATCAAGACCATGGGGCACAAGATATTTAAGCTGGAGCCGGTGCACGGTTTCGCCGTCGAGACCTCGGCGGCTTTTGTGATTACCGCCGCCTCCCACTTCGGGGCGCCCATTAGCACCACCCACGTCATCTCCGCTTCGGTGATGGGCGTGGGCGCGGTCAAACGACTCACCGCCGTGCGTTGGGGGGTGGCAGGCAACCTGCTGGTGGCCTGGATGCTGACCATACCCTGCTCGGCCGCCCTGGCCGTCCTCATTTTCCTGCTTTGCGAAATGATGGGAATGGTCTGAAACCATCTGCCCGGGCCTGACCGTGGTTGGGGATGGCCCTCGCCCCCTGGGAGGCGCCTGTGCACACCCCTGAAAATCTGGGACATCAGCTCCTGCTTGGGCCGGGAGGAAGCCGCCTACTCGGGTGACCCGCCCTCTAGCCGCCAACTGCTAGCCGGATTGGCCCGGGACGATGCCTACGAACTCTCCGCCATGAGCCTAAGCGCCCACACCGGCACCCACCTGGACGCCCCCAGCCATTTCCTGCCCGGTGAGTGAGGCCCGCCTGGATCCTCCCCCCCAGCGCCCCCTGCTGTCGGCAGTGGTACTGGCCTGCCCAGGCCAGGGGGCCCTGCCCGCCGCCCTGCTGGAAGGAAAGTTTCCCCGCCCCGGCGGAGCGCTATTATTCAAGACGGCCAATTCCTTAGAGGGACGCGCAGCCTCCGGCTACTGACAGGACAACTACGTGCACTTGCCCCCCGGGTTGACTCGGGCCTGCCTGAACTGGGGTGTCTCCCTGGTGGGGCTGGACGCCGCCTCGGTGGATAAACCGCAAGACGATGGCTACCCCATACACCGCCTCCTGCTAGAGACGGAGGTGCTTATTTTGGAAGGGCTAAGCCTAGAGGGCGTGTCGCCGGGAACCTACCAGTTTATCTGCTTGCCTCTGAAGGTGGCCTAGTCCGAGGCCGCACCGGCAAAGGCCATTCTGTCCGGGCCATGGACGCCCGCTAAACCTGGCTAGTCTTTTTGGGAAAGGCGGTGGGGGTTGACGGTGAGCAACAGCACCGGCGAGCGTCTCAGCAGATTCTCGGCCACGCTGCCCAGGATGGTGTGGGCGAGGCCCGTGTGGCCGTGGGTGGCCCACCACGATCAGGTCGATGTCCTAGGCCTGAACGTATTCCAAGGCCTTTTCCACGGGATAGCCGCCGGCCACCAGGGCTGTGATCCCCAGCAGACCGGCTATGGGACCTCGGCACAAGGCGTCCATCTTGGCCTGGGCCCCGGAGAGGAAGCTGACCTGCAAAGGCTCCCGGTCGTAGATGCCAGCATACTGCTCCAAGTCCATGGTCACGTGCAGCAGCTGCAGGCGGGCGCCGTGCTCCTGCGCCAGGTACAGGGCATAGGGCAGGACCTTTTTCTGGGCGGGGCTGAAATCCACGGGCCAGAGTATCTGCTTGATTTGCGACATGGGGGCCTGCCAAAAAAGAGGGAGGTTTTTCTGCGGGCTCTATTGCAGAGTCGCGATCAATGTCTTCCGTGGCCGTGATAGTTGCCGAGTATAAGCTCTAGAGCCAAACCCCGCGCTTGTTAACCGCCCCACACCTGGGCGGCGGGCCAAGATAGTTGACGACTTTGCACCCGTTTCTGATATTTTTGCCTACACGTGCCTTTGTTATATGCCTGATGGATGGATCCATGGGGGAAGCTCTGCAAAAGGCCTTGCCGGCCGACAATGAAAGTGCTGCTCGGTTGAGGCACATTATCCTGGTCATCGGCCTGGGCGGCTGGCTCTTGTGCCTGGGACTGGCCGGGCTATGCTGGTGGGAAGCCCGCCAGGCCGATAGCACCTACGAAAAAGTTTGGGCCAACGCCCCCGACCCAGACACCCCAGGCGCCCGCGTCTACCGCATGCGCCTGGACATGGGCCAGCCCAGCCGCTACTTCTACACTCCGCTGACTGTCTCTCTCCTGGAATGGCAGCAAGGCCCCCTGACCGAGGCCGAGGATTACAAGATCAAGGCCCTGGCCGGCCTAACCCTGGCAGCGCCACAGCGCCTCTTCTTCCGAGTTCGGGGCAGCGACGGTGTCTCCATCTATATCCAGGGCGAACCGTTCTTCGAGCAATGGCGCCCCTATCCCCTAACCTTCGACGCCCGCTTCAGCCAGGAGGTGCCCTCCGGCCAGCTCCTACTAGAGGTGGACTACTACAAGGCCAACAAACAGAGCGGCCTGTCGGTGGAGATACGCGACGAGGCCGGCCGGCCGGTGGACCTCATGGCTCTCAGGCCCGAAGTGGATGTGGCGGTCTGGCTGGCCAAGCGCGCCAGCCGCGACGCTTGGGATCGGCGCACCTTATATGCCCTGGGGATGGCCCTGCTCTTGGGCCTGTTGCCGCTGGCCTGGGGTCTGATGCGCAACCCCCATTGGCTCAGCAATCTCTACGCCTCGTTCAAGCACCTAGCGCCCGGCTTCTGGACCGGTTTCTGGGCGGTGATTCTGGTGCAAATGGCCCGGCTGCTCTCCAGCCAAGAGAGCAACGACCTGCTGTCCATGCTGGGGGTGCCCCTGGCCGGGGGCCTGACCGGCTTCTTGGCCCTAGCCCTGGCCTGGCGCTTGGGGGGCAGCCAGCGCCTGGAGTCCTGGCGGAACTGGTACCTTGCCCGCGAGCGCTTCCTCTTCCCCGGCGCGGCCTTCCTGTTGTATGCCGCCTACGTATCCTTCGCCATCCACAGCCTGGGCGGCTACGTGCCACACGCGTTCCTGGAGGCCCCCTGGGACGCCCAGCAATACAAGGACATCGCCGAAAACTGGTATTGGCTCAGGCGCACCGAGACCGGCGGCATTGCCGGGAACTACCCTTGGCACATGCTGCTGCCGCTCTTGGCCCGGCTGTGGATCCTCGTGGGCGTGGACCTTAATTGGGCCATGCTCCTGGTGGTCTGGCCGTCGGCCTTGGCGGTCTTCTACCTGTTATTCAGGCTGGCCGCCGACCTTTACGGCGTTCATGCTGCCCGCTGGAGCCTGGCAGCCCTGGCCTGCTATTCCTGCTCCTGGTATTTGCTTATCGCCTTTCCCTATTCCCTGGCCATGGCCCTATGCATGGGCTATTTTCTGGCCGTGCGCTCCCGCCGCCTGGGCTGGGCCGTGGTGCTGGGCTACCTGCTGGGCACGACCTACATCACAGCCGTGCTGGCGGCGGCCATGCCGCTGTTTTTGCTGGGCCCGGAGATCAGCCGCAACGCCAATCCCTGGCCCGATCTGAGGTACCTCTTGCTAGTCAGCGCCGCGCCGGTGCTGGGGCTGCTGACCTTCTGCGTCAACCACTGGATAATGTTCAACCAATTCCTGCTGCCCATAACCGGCCATGAGATGTGGGGACGCAAGGCGGCCTGGCCCTGGGCGGCCATCATAGACGGCTTGCTGCACGAGCCTCCCCACTACCCCGAGGCCATCACCATGGTGATGATAATCGGGGCCATGCTAATCTTCGCCCACCCCATGCACGCCGCCTTATGGGCACTAATCCTGCTCACCGTGGCCGCGGGACCAGGGACCGGCGACCTGGAGTCGGTGTACCGCCAGAACCTCATGGCCTGGCCCTTGTTCGTACTCATCGGCAGCTCGCCGCGCAACCGCTGGCTCAAAATGGGCTGGCTGTGGATGTCGGTCTACTTCGCCCTGAAGTGGTTCCTCCCCCTATGGCTGAGCAAGGACCTGGTTTGAGTCGGGGCACGGATGCCGGCCGCCAGCCGCCCGGGTATAATTAGCCCAGTAACCAGCAATTCTCGCCCAGGCCAATACTGCCAGCCCCGCCCCAGCCCTTGGGGCCAGCTGCCATCATGGCCGCCGCGCCTATCGCAGCTGCCTACACTCCCGGCGGTGGCTAAGCCCCGGCCGGCGCGGCTTCGGCGCAGCCGCCTCGCCTGGACCAGTCCTTTATGCTAGGCGCCTGGAAGCCCCCGCCGGGCCGGCGCCCCGGGTGCAAAGCGCGCTGACCGCCGCCGATCGCCTGGGGCCTTCAATGTGTGCTAGTGCGTTAGCCGCATGGACTACACCGTGGACCCCGGATTCTACACCCTGGGAGAGCCCGACACCGACTCGCCGGTGCTGGTCAGCGCTAACTACAAGCTCAGCTTCGATAGCCTGTGCGCCACCTGCCCCGGCCTTGCAGCCTGGGTGCTGGTGCTGAACACCAAAGGCATTAACGTGTGACGCGCCGCCGGCAAGGGCACCATGAGCATCGCCAATCTGGTGCAGGCTATCAGTGACTGGGGGCTCCGGCAGGTGTTGAGCTACCGCCGCCTGATCCTGCCCCAGTTGGCCGCGCCGGGGGCGAACGCCCTCCAAGTGCGCCGGCTCTCGAGCTTCGAGGTGGCCTTTAGCCCGATGATGGCCAGGGACCTGCCGACCTTCCTGACCGCAGGGTTTAAGGCCACCCCGGCCATGCGCCACATGGACTTTCCTCTGACCGAGCGCCTGGCCTTGGCCCCGATAGAACCGGTTATTGCCCTGAAATACACCCTGCCGGCCGCCCTGCTGCTGCTTCTTCTGGGGGGGCTGTGCCGGGTCTAACCCTGGACGGTAGGAAGGGTTTAGGGCAAAAGCTGGCCCGCGGCCCTGGCCCTTATGTGAGTGGTGCTGGCTGGCCGGCTCATTGCTGGGACCAACGCTGTTGCCTTGGCTACCGTCAAGGGTCTGGCCTAGGCCTGATCAGCGATGGTGCCGCCTGGCTGACGGGGCGTCCGGCGCCTATAGAGGGGGTGCCGGCTGGCTGTTGTTGGGTCTGGGCGCGGTCTAGTTCCTGGTCATGAATTTCACCGGCGCCTCCACCTCCACCTCGCTATCGGGGGGCAAGAAGGAAATGCGCTGGACGATTTTTTGCTAGATCGTCTGCGCGGCGGCCGGGTTGGCGTTGTGGATCGCGGCAGGTCCCTAGTGGTAGGAGATTAGACCATGGGTATGCGTTACCTGAAAAACGTCACCATCCTGGCCCTGGAACCGGATAAGTGCGTGGGTTGCGGCCTATGCCTCCGTGTCTGCTCCCAGGCGGTACTGGTGATGGAGGACGGCAAGGCGGCCATCGCCGACCGCTACGCCTACATGGAATGTGGGGCCTGCGCCAACCACGGCCCCAAAGGCGCCATATAGGTGCAGGCCGGGGTGGGTTTGCGCCCAGACGGCGATCAACTCGGCCCTGGAGCGCGCATCTCCAGCGCCTGCTGCTGCATTCTGGGACCCCGGCCAGATGCCTTCCGGCGAGGCCATAAACGGGTCGTTTGACGCTCATTCTTGCTCCACCCGGCCGGTTCCTGTGGAGACCCTCCCGAACTTGCAAGACGGGCGGGGTGCCCCCGGCGGGAATAATCAAACAGTAACAGCCTGCCAATATCTACCCGTCGGCTTCCTGGGGCCAAGAGCGCCTAGCCTTCCCCACTCTTGCCGTTTACGGGTTTTCGCCCGGAGCCTGACTGGTCCCAGGTCTATTAAAAGCTGAAGCGAAAGGGTATAATCTTGAAGCTGCTGTGGGAAGAGTACAAGGCGGTCCATGCCTTGGGCCACCAATACAGCTGGTTTTGCGAGCGTTAACGGGAATGGTCGGGCACGCTGGGGCTGGTCATGCGCCAGGAGCCCCGGGCCGGTGAGAAGACGTTTATCGATTATACCGGCCAGGCCGTGGACGTGGTGGTCCCCCTGATGGGTGTTGTCTTTCGGATTAATTTGACGAAAGTTCTCTGATTATCCTGGACTGATTCTTCCTTTCTAATTTGATCAGATGAACTCTGTTGAGGCGATGCGGACGTGCTCCGGGGAGACGACCTGGGTGTGCTCCTCGGCGGCAGCTATGATCGTGCCTCGGGCCAAGTGGTTAGCTCTTCGGAAGAGGCCGCCGGAATTCTGCTGTATGGCGGTAACGGCCGGGTCAGAGAAGAGGTTCTGTTTGACACCTGCGATTTTGAGGTGGTGCAGGAAGTAGACCTGCATATCCTGGAGGGAAACGCCGGCCAGATGATTTCTGGCCACGACCCTGGAGACCAGGAGCAGAGAGGTGCTGTATATGAGGAGATCGGCTAGGCTGTTCTGGCCGGCCAGGATGGTAGGCAAGGTTGGCTTTGAGTCTCCCTGAAACTGAGTGATGGTGCGCAACTCGGCTAGGACTTGAAGCCTGAGGAGGGAGGCTCTATCGATAATGAGGACGGGTTTCTTTTTGCGGTCCTGGGCGATCTCCAGGACCTGTTTTCTGATGAACTTGGTGAAGACGGCCCTGGAAAAGCTGGCGATGTCCACTTCGAACGCGACGCAGGTTTGCCTGTAGAATTCCAGGATGGAGCTCTGTGAGGCGATGACCAAGATGACCGGATACTCGGACGGGTGCCGTCTGCTGGCGGCCCAACGCAAGGCGGTGGACTTCCCGCTGCCCACATCTCCGGTGACCAGGGCCAGTGCGCCGAGGCGGATGGCGTATTTTAAGCGTTTGACCACGCCGAGGATCTCGGCGGTCTGCATTATTTCCTTGGGCGTCAGGTCAGGGCCGAAGGGCTCCCTGGTGAGGGCAAAGAAGGCGCGGTAGTTTGGTTTCATGCGTTGCTGACCTCAGGGTCTGATTTTGCGTGAAAAGGGAGCCGCCAGTGGGGGCCGTTAGGACCTCTACGCGGTCGGGGCCGTGGTAGAGGAGAATGATTTGCTTGCCAACCAGAGGTACTGGGGCCTCGTATAGCCTGCCGGCTAAGGAGACGGTGCAGTCCAGAGCCACGCGCCGCGTGGCCCTTTTTTTGAAGTAGCCCTCTAGGTCGGCATGAGCCGGCCTGACGCACTCCATTTTGCTGGTGAAGCGTTTCAGGGGAGCCTGTCCGGTGCCCAGATACTTGCGCTGGTGGTAGACGTCCCTAATCCAATACTTCAGGGCCTCATTGATGTCTCGAAGGGTATCGCACTTGAAGCCGGGGAAAAGCTGGGACCTGACGGTGCGGAAGAACCTTTCGATCTTGCCCCTGCCCTGGGGCACGTCGGGTGTGAATGGAACAGGGCGATGCCCAGGGAGGCGGTGATCTCCTCCAGGTGGTGGGAGCGGAAGGCTGGGCCGTTGTCGAGGTAGAGCTTGCGTGATAGCCCCCGTTTGAGCAGAGCCTGGCGCAAGGCCTGTAGATAAGCGGCCAAACCCTCGGAGAGGTAAAATTCGGCATGGGCGATCAGGCAGCTCATATCGTCGATGAAGGCGAAGAGGTAAGTCTTGCGCCGTTTGTCGCCACCAGGAACATCGGCCCATGCATGGCGTCACTATGCCAAATGTCGTTGGCTGCTCGGCCTCGAAAGGCCTGCGGTCGACAGGTGGGGCGATCTCTTTGCCCATCAGCCCCTGCTGGTACAGGGAAGGGAAAGGGCTCTCCCGTTGCACCGACCGGCTGGCCGTAGCCAAATTCTGGCCATTGAGCCAATCGAAGGCCCCTCCCAAACAGGTCGCCCGACCAGCTTAATCTCAGATATAGGCTCCCCTGCCGCAGCAGGCCCTGGAGCCAGTGGCGCTGGCGGGGGCGCAGCAGACCAAGGTCCCATCTACCCCGGGCTAGCTTATTGGAAAAGCTTGGCCGAATGGTCTCCACCGGAGCCTGGAACCGGCTCCAGCAGCCCCGCGGCCGCAGCCGGATCACCGCCCGACAGTCAGGACAGCGGAAACGCCGAAGCCAAATCGCTGTAGGGACTTCATCAAAATAGGCAGATACGAAACCGTGCCCCCAAAGCTGGACGCTCCCACACCGGGGCATCTCTCCGGCCGAGGCTAGGGGAAACGCCTCCCCAGTTCCATGATCTTATTAACGCGGGCTGCAACGAAAAGTACGATGCCAACCAGATGGCAGGGAGTTATTCCCGTCTCTCGGGGTTAGGGGTGCTCCACCATTCGCAGCCACTCTCTCATTCCTGGACCCACATCCAAAGTCCATGATAATGGGATAAAAATACCTACCTGGTCAAGCCAATCTGAAACATTCCCTTACTGCCCGATTAGAACAAAGCAAGCACCAACAAGGGTGATCAAGGCTGTCCAAATCTGGATTTTCAAGTCGTTGCTGCTGGTGCCTACGAAGGTTTTGACCTTAAGATTTTGCTTAAGCGCTTTGAAGGACAACTCGATCTTCCAGCGGTCCTTATAGATGTCAGCTACGATGAAGGCCGTCAGCTTGTGGTGGTTGGTCAAGAGCACGACCTGCTTTTGATTCTTCTC
>CBCOTF020000400.1:0-11735 GCA_965112955.2 Desulfarculales bacterium | reverse complement strand
TACTTATTTATTCTTTTTGTTTTTTTTGGCCTTGTCTAGGCTGTCTTAATTTTATTAATCTCTCATATATTAGTTTTTGCTCAATTTGTTTCAGTTACTATTCTCTTCTCTATTTGTTTTTGTTTGGATAATCATATATATTTTAATAATTGGATAATTTAATTTTTTTATTTATACAAAACCGTTTTCCGGCAAATTTTTATTTTACTCGCGTTTTGCGGCCTGTATTTTTTTTTATTATTAATTTTCGGGCGGCGTTTGGCCCCCCCCCCCCCCCCAGGGGGGGCACGCGAAGGAAGCCGGTGCAAAACCGGCGCTATGAGGGGAAATAAAATCCACCATGAAGCTACTGCCGGGCCGAAACTGCGAAGGCTCAAGCCGGTGGGAAGGCGCGGAAAGTAGGGCGATCCACGAGCCAGAAGACCTGTTGCCCTCTTGAGAGCTCCTGGTGGTGGGAGATAGCAAATCCCCGATCCTTTCATTAGGGTCTGGGATTTGCTTTTTTAGTCTCCCCCTGGGCCTGGATCGTTGGCATGGCAGTCAGGTCAGGCCCGGCGACAGCTTGACACCAGAGTAGCCACCAACCTTCGGGAACGAGGAGAGCGCAATGCGTACCATCGTGGAAAAGGCCCTGGCCGGAGAGATCACCGCCGAGATGCGCCACCTGGCCCAGGCCGAGGGCCTGGAACCGGAACTGGTGCGCAGCCGCATCGCCGCCGGCCAGATCGTGGTGCCTCTGAACAAGAACCGCCCCAGCCGTTTGGTGGGCATCGGCAAGGGGCTTGGCACCAAGGTCAACGCCTCCATCGGCACCAGCACCGATCTGTGCGACGTGGACAACGAGGTGGCCAAGGCCCGGGCCGCTCAGGAGGCCGGGGCCGACACCCTGATGGAGCTTAGCGTGGGCGGCGATTTAGACCACGTGCGCTGCCGGGTCCTGGCCGCTGTGGACCTGCCTGTGGGCAATGTCCCCCTGTACCAGGCCTTCGCCGAAGCCGAAGCACAATACGGTGACCCCAACAAACTAAGCGAGGAGATGCTCTTCGACATCATCGAGCGCCAATGCGCCGACGGCATCAGCTTTATGGCCATCCACTGCGGCATTAACCGCGAGACCATTCTGCGTCTGGAACGCCAGGGCTATCGTTACGGCGGCCTGGTGAGCAAGGGCGGAGCCTCCATGGTGGCCTGGATGGTCAACAACAATCGCGAAAACCCCCTCTACGAGAAGTTCGAGCGCGTGGTGGCAATCCTCAAAAAATACGACGTGGTCTTGAGCCTGGGCAACGGCTTACGGGCCGGAGCCCTGGCCGACTCTTCGGACCGGGCCATGATCCAGGAGCTGGTGATTAACTGCGAGTTGGCCGAGATGGGGCGCAAACTGGGCTGCCAGATGATGGTGGAGGGACCGGGGCACGTGCCCCTGGACGAAATCGAAGCCAATATCATTCTACAGAAGCGCATGTCCACCGACGCGCCCTACTACATGCTCGGCCCCTTGCCCACCGACCTGGGGGCGAGCTACGATCACGTGGTGGCGGCCATCGGCGCCGCTCAGTCGGCCCGCTTCGGCGCTGACCTGATCTGCTACATAACCCCAGCCGAGCACCTGGCCCTGCCCAACCTGGCGGACGTGGTGGAAGGTGTCAAGGTCTGCCGCCTGGCCGTGCATATCGGCGACCTGGCCAAATACCCCGAACGCCGGGGCCGCGACGCCGCCATGAGCCGGGCCCGCCGTGATCTGGATTGGGCCACTCAATACGAGCTGGCGCTCTTCCCCGACGACGCTCAGCGCATCCGGGGTGAGCGCTGCCCCGAAGATGAGCACACTTGCACCATGTGCGGCAAGTTTTGCGCCAACAAAGGCTCCAACGCCGTCTTCGGCCACCTACTGGAAGGCAGCGTCAAGCGCTGAACACCTAAGGGGGGCTCCCTCCCCTGGGATAAGCCCTACGCGCTCTTGGCTGGCTCTCATACTGTGCTAACCGGTGTTGGCTCGCCTAATAAATCTCAGTGCTTCCCGCAACACCCTGACTAATTTTTCTTATAAAATGTTAGAAAATTAGTGCTGTCCAAAGCAGGCGTAGCGGCTAAAAATGGTCTTATAAAAATGGTTAGTTATCTATAAATTTAGCAGTTTTTGAAATAAGGCCGTCGTTTTTGGGCTGGTATTTTTTGTTTCACTGGCGGTTGCCTGTCCAAATCAAGGCAAGAGCGGTAACTGAACCTGTTCGGGCATAATGGGCGGGGTGTGATAGGAGTATTGGAGCCAGGCGCGCAACTCCCTGTATGTGAAGAGATTTAGGCGCAGCATTGCGGCCAAATTGGACAGTGACCATCCGGCCAGGGAAAGATGGTGAAGCCTCTTGAGCAAAAGCAGGGCGATCCAGGCTGCCCAAATCTGAGTTTCTACGGCGTTGCTGTTGGTGCCCACGAAGGTTTTGACCTTAAAGTTTTGCTTAAGCGCTTTGAAGGACAGCTCGATCTCCCAGCGGTCTTTATAAATGTTAATCACGATGGAAGCCGTCAGCTTGTGGTGGTTGGTCAAGAACACGACCTGCTTTTAATTCTTCTCGTCTCACACCACCAGGCGACGCAGGGGGTAGAGACAATCGGTCGGGCTTGCCGGTGAGGAGGTCGATTTAATCGGCCAAGACGTTTTGGATCGTAGAGGCCTTGGCCGATTGGCCATCACCTCAAAAACGGCGTTAGATTTGAGGCGGGTGACGGACGAAGGAGACGCCCTGGCCGGTCCACTTGCCAAACAGGGCATAGTTCTGGGAGCCCCGGTCCAAAACCAGGATGGAGCCAGGGTTTAGGGCCATTCCCTGAGCCACGGTCACATCGGTCACCTTGGCCTTGGTGCGCAGGACAAAGCTGGGCATGTAGTCGTCATGGTCCAACATAATGTGAACCTTGACCCCGCTCTTGGCCCGCTTATACTCGGCCCAGGGGGACAGGCTCAGGCACGGGGTGATGGTGGAGGAAGCCAGGCCCAGGAGCTTGTTCTTGAATTTGAACTTGCCCTTTTTCCTGCCCAGGGAACCTTGGGCACGGAAGCGCTCCATGGCTTTGAAGGACAGGGCTCGGAACAAGAACGAGGGCCTGTGCTGGTTGGCGTAGAACAGTGTGGATTTTTTTGGGGCTGCGCTCGCCCCAAGGTGGGACAGCTTGCCCATGCAGCAGGAAAAACCCTGGCAGATCTCCCTTAGGAAGTCGGCCCTGGCCAAATGACAGAAGAGCATGGCCACGAACTGGGTTCAACAGGGAAATCCCTTGGTCCTGATCTCGGCACCGCGCTCCTTGACCAAGGCGGAGAACTCAGTGCGGGGGAAGTGATGCAGCAGTTGACTGAATAGGCTGGCTACTCATGCCATGCCTTACTTTCTTTTGGTCGCGGTATTGTTGGCTTTTGGCAGAACCATATTACTAAGCTGGGGCGAGGGCTTCTCGCTTCGATCACTTAACCGGCTTTTGAGAACCTATCTTGAACAACACTGGTCCAAAACGGGTTCTTCGTCGTTAACTGTGGACCTTGATGAGTTCCCCCAGTGGTGCGACGATGAAATAGATCATGGTCATAAAGGTGAAGACATTACGGTAGTCTCTGGCTCTTGCCTGGTGGCCTGAAAGATGCCGCTAAGCCCCCCCAGGCTGGCGTTGGAACGGTTGGAAGTCTAGCGGCTTAGGATCAGGTTTGCAAGCTCTTCCAGAGTCATGAGCGCCTTTAGGACCGGGGCCAGGGTTTTGGTGTCAGGCGCTATGCACTTCAGGGCATGGCGGGTGAGGTAGATGATGCGCTACTGGGCGGTCCGTGCAGGGCCCGTGCAGAGGTGGCTTTTCTGATCCAGCGCAGCATCTCCTTAAGCCGCCAGGCGGTGGCGGTGGCGAAGCCGCCGGTTTCTAGTTCGGTCAGGATTTGCTGCTGCTTTTCGGTTAGCCTGCCGCCGTCAGCGGCCTTGAGCACGGCCCAGCGGGTGGCCTTGGGCAGGTTACGCTCCTTAACCTCGGCCTTTCGGACCTCGTCCACGGCGGTGGTGAAGAGTTGGTCTATATGGAGCCAATCCATGGTGACGTTGGCGCCGGGGAAACTTTCGCCGATGGCGGCCAGGAAGGCTGGCGACATGTTGCAGACCATCTCGGCGATATTGTTGTGATCGCCGCCATGCTCCCGCAGGAAGCGGCGGAACAGGACCAGACAGCTCTTGCCCTTCCCGGGGGTAACGAAGATGACCGGCTTTTGCTTGCGGTTTAGGTCGATGAAGATGGTGACGTAGTTGTGGCCCCACTTGGAGGCGGTTTCGTCCAGAGCCACGGCCTTGACCCCGGCAGGTCCATTTTGGACAGGGCCTGGGCCACATAGAATTGGACCACCCGCCAAAGTCGCGTGTCGCTGACCCCGATGATGCGGGCCGCAGCCAGCACGGGCATCTCCCGCACCAGGGCCATGGCCGCCTGCTCAAACAGCAAGGGGAACCGGTTGCCCTCGCGAGTCCAGGGCATCTTGACCTGTTTGGTCCCGTGGTCGGGGCAGGGCACCCGGGGCACCCGGGCGGTTACGTAGCAATGATGCTGAAAAAGACTGAGGTGACACCAGGTGACTTCGTGGAAGTCGTGGGCCTTGCACAACCTGCCACACTCCGGGCAGGGGGACTCGGCTCCTCGGTCGACGGTAACCTCCAAGAAGACCTCGTGGGGCTGTTTATCGGTGTCCATACGCTGTCCCACCAGCCGCCAGGGCGGTTGCCAACTCCAGGTCAAGGGCTATAAGTTCGCCGGCGTCCATGATTGATTTCTGCTCCAATTCGGCCATGCGGATCGCTGTATCATGATCCCGGAGCTACACTGATTCCACTCATGACGACGTATTTTTCGAGCTTACTGTGGGCGGCCCCGGGGTGTCAACCAACCCAGGTCCGAGAGCACAGAGGTTTTGTACCCGGTGATTGGCCATGCTATCATGACTAACATAATCAGGATTGTGACCCATGCATGTGTTGTTCGTCTCCCCGGAGGCTTGGCCCTTGAGCCGCTTGGGCGGTCTGGCCGAGGGTTCCCACGACCTGCCCTTGGCCTTGGCTGCCCGCGGACACACTGTGTGGACGTGATAACCTCCAAGTGCCGCATGGCGCCGGAGCAGGAGGCCCGTTTTAAGCGCCTGGACCTGCCCCTGGAGGCCCCCGTTTCATGGCGCCGTCACCACGCGGAGGTCTTCACTTTGGAACCCGGCCCGGGAGTGACGGTGTATCTGATCAGCCATGAGCGCTTCTTCGATCGAGCGGGGCCTTCTTTACGGCAACGCCTACGGCGATTACGAGAACAACGCCGAGCGCTTCATCTTCCTCTTCCTCAGCCGCGCCGTCGTGGAGTTGCGCCTGAGTCTGGGCGAACCGGTGAACGTCATTTCCGTCAATGATTGGACCATCGGCCTGGGGCTCCTCTACCACAAGGCCCAATACCGCGATCATCCCCTGCTGGCCAGGGCGGGTTAGCTGATGACCGTGCACAACATGGGTAGCTAGAGCATTTTCTGGCACTATGACATGCCGTTCACCGGTCTGGGCTTGGGAGTTCTTCGCGCCCGAGGCCATCGAGTTCTATGGCAAAATCAATTTCCTGAAGGCCGGCCTGGTCTACGCCGACATGATCTCCACTGTCAGCCCCGCCTATGCCTAGGAAATTCAGACGCCGGAGATGGGCCACGGCTTGAAGGGCGTGCTTATGTCCCGTCAGAAGAGCCTCAAGGCGGAGAGTAACGGCGTGGACTACCAGACCTGGAATCCCCCCAGGGCAATCCCTTCATCGTCGCTGCCTACTCCGCCGACGACCTGTCCCCCAAGGCCCTGTGCTAGGTCCAGCTGCGCCAGGCCTTCGGACTGCCGGCCCAAGGCGGCAGACCTCTGGTTAGCTTTTTGGGCCGTCTGGTGGATCGTCGCGGTCTGGACCTGTTGGCTCAGCCCTGGAAGACGTGCTGGCGCTGAATCTGGACTTGGTCATCATGGATTTCGGCGAAGACCATTGCTACGCCTTCCTGCAAAAGCTGCCCTGCTGGCGTGTCGACTGCCTGGGCGTGGTCATAGGCTACAAGATGGAAATGGGCCACAAATTTATAGCCGGCTGCGACATGCTGTTCATGCCCAGCGGCTACGAACCTTGTGGCCTGTACCAGCTGCATGCCCTGCGTTATGGCACCCTGCCGGTGGTGCACGCCACCGGTGGCCTGAAGGACACCGTCAGCGACCACACGCTACGCTCGAGAGCCCTGGCGTGGGTTTCAAGTTTCAGGTCTACGAGGTCCCGGCCCTTCTGACGGCCCTTAAGCGGTCCCTGGAAACCTTTACTCAGCCGGCCCAGTGGCAGGACGCCATGCGACGGGCCATGGCCATGGACTTCATCTTGGGGCAAGATCGCGGAGGCCTACGAGGATATCTACCGCCAAGCAAAAGACTATGGGCAGGAAGAGCGGAGGACCTAGGTCATGTCCCTCGCGACGTCCTGGCCCACGTGGTGGAGATAGCCAACTCCCCGGTGGATGTGGGAGAGCGCTGGGACAGTATCCTTGGAGTGATCAACACCAACCTTGGCTGCCGCCAGAGCGTGCTTTTTTTTCAGGAGCACGCCCGTAGCATGCTGGTCAAGTCCAACGCCTGGCCCAAGGATCCCGCTTCGGCGCCGGCCCTGGCTGTGGAGCTCGGGGTGGAGCGCGTGGGCGAGATCGCTCGCCGCCGGGAGCCCCAATTCCTGAACGTGACTCTGCCCAGCAGTGACTAAGCTCTCGACCAGCTTTGCCAAAACGGCGAGCTGACGGCCCTGTTCCCGGTGATAGACGACAACCGTCTTTACGCCGTGCTCCTTTTGACCTTCGAGCCCGGGCGCTAGATGGAGGACACCGATACTCGCTTGTTGCAGATGGTGGCCAGGGAGGTGGCTGGCACCATTCGCAATTTCCGACTGTACTTCGAGTTCAAGAAACGCATCGCCGAGCTGAACGTGATCTCCGATTTGGAGCGGGCAGCCATCTCCACCATAGAGGTGGGCCAGCTCCTGGATACCGTGGTTGGTATCTGCGCCAAGCTCCTGGGGCCAGGGGCGGGTTGGTGACCATAACCCAGCATAACGGAGAGCAGCATTTCCTCCGGGCCTTCCACGGTAAAGTTCCCCGGCGCTGTTTGGCGGGCAACGATTGCCTCAAGGGTTGTGGGGACCTGGGGCCGTAGGGCGACGGAGCGCGCGCCACGGTCTAAGGTGCAGGAGGCCTGGAGCAGGGCGGGCTCTGCTCCAGGTTGTCCTTCAAGGGGCGTTACCAGGGCCATTTTGGTAGCTTTGATAAGGCGATTCGCTAGGAGGGCGCTGGGCTGGGCTTCAATCCCGAGGGCCGTAACCTGCCCAGCGGGTGGAGGGCCTGGCCCAGCGCAACGAGGAGATGGTGGCGCCCTGGCCACCTTGTTCGAGATCAATACCGTGTTTATGACCACCGTAGACTTTAACCATATGGTGCTCATCATCCTGTACACCGTTACTCATCCCGCGGGCCTAGATCACGACCGCGTGTTTTTGTTTTTGGTACAAGAGGGCAAAATGGTGCTCAGGGCCTTGGCCGACATGGATAAGAACAGCCTGGGCCCCCAGCAGCAGCAGCAGCAGGAACTGGCCCGCTCCCTCAACGAGCTGCGCAATCGGCGTCCAGGGCTGGCCATGGTTACCGACGAGTGCTTGGCCCGACTGGCGGTGCCCACAACTCCCGCCCATGACGTGCTGGCCTACACCGTGGCCGAGCGCCGGGCCATCTTGGTGGAAGAACCGGATAAAGACCCGGAGATTCTGCCCGAGCTGCTCTCCGCCCGGGCGCGGCATCCCTTCATCACCGTGTCCATGTTAGCCAATAGCAAAATATTGGGTGTCTTGGTGGTTAATAACCATCTGAGCCATCGCCTTTTTGGCGAGCGTGGCCAGAAACTCTTGACTATGCTGGCCAACCAGGGGCGGCTGGCCCTAGAGGCCAGCCGCCTGTACCAGAATCTGGAGTCGGTCAACCGCGAGCTGGCCCAGATGCGCCACCGCCTACTGGAGGCTGACAAGCTGGTCACCCTGGGAAAGGTAGTCGCTGGCCTGGCCCACGAGATCAAAAGTTCCCTGGTTAGCATCGGGGGCTTTACCCGCCGCATCCGCAAAAAGGTGGACAACGATTCCAACATCACTCTCTACCAGGATGTGATCATCGATGAGGTGACGCGCCTGGAGTTCACCCTTAACGAGATGCTGGATTTCTCCACCGACGCCCGCAACCACTTCGAGGAGCACGGCCTCAACACCATCATGGACCAGGCCCTGGAGCTCCTAAAGCGCGGCCTGCAGGACGTACGCGTGGAGGTGACGCGCCAATTCAGCAAGGACCTGGCGCCGGTTTTTTGCGACGGCCGCCAGATCAAGCACGTGTTCCTTAATATTTGTTTTAACGCCCTGCAGGCCATGAGCATCAAGGGGGGCCAGCTCATCTTGCGCAGCTTCGCAGTGGTGCGCGAGGGCAAGCAGTTCGTAGCCGGCGAGGTTAGCGACACCGGCGGCGGCATCCCTATGGACGTCAAACACAACATTTTCATCCCCTTCTTCACCACCAAGGACAGCGGTTCCAGCCTGGGGGTGCCCATAGTGCATAAAATCGTCACTCGCCATTACGGGCAGGTGGAGGTGCAAAACCGAGAAGGGGAGGGGGCCTCATCCCTGGCGACCCTGCCGGCCGCCGAAGAGGGACGGGCCTACTTGAAGTAAACCAGGCCGCTGGGGCTGGCCCGACCAGCCATAGGGATGGCGAGAGGTACTGAGCATGGGAGTTCTGGTAAATTTAAAAGATTGCTGGCGGGGCAAAGCCGCGCGGCAGAGCTTCGGCCGCTGGGAACGGCGGATGGGTTTCACGCCCGGCCCCGACACCCGCGTTAGCGACCTGCCTGACGGGGTGCTGTCGCGCCTGGCCGAGTTGGACCGCGAGGCCACCCTGGCCTTATACGATGTGGTGCTGGGAGTGCGCGGCTGGGGTCCGGGCGAGCGCTTCACCTACCTGGAGTCCCGGCCCAAGGTGGAGGCCTTGGACGCCTTTTTGTTCCTGGCCGATCAGGTGCGCTTCGACCTGATGCGCCGCCTGGGCTGGGTGCAGGATGTGGCCGCCGAATCCTTCAGCATGCTGGACATGGCCGCCAGGTCCAAGGATATCCAGGCCTCCTTCAGCCCCGAGGTGCCCAAGCTTACCCGGGCCTACCACCGCTACGAGGACCTGGAGCGCTATCTAGCTCTGGAGCCGGCGGTCGTGGTCAGATCGTTGATCCCCGAGGCGCTTTTAGCCTTCCGCAATCGGCAGTAGCTCCTTGGTAGGGCCCCGCCACTCTCCGGATGCGTCTTTCGCACTCCCTTAAGCCCGCGCGTTTAGATTGCATCGGCCGGTGGGGGGCTGGGGTTCCGCTGGGAAATGGGCAGCTTCTTGAGGTGAATACCTTCTTGACAGCATCTTGCGTAACTGCTAAGCAAATGCTGGCTACCCGCGCGTGAAAATGGGCGCGGCCAGGGGCAACCGGCCGACGCTCGCAATCTATTGTGCTAGCTAGCAAGGAGTTACATAAGATATGTCCGTCACGCCCTTCCTGGAGGTCTCCCAGGCCATCGCCGCCATGGGCGGTGATACGCTCTACCAGTGCATGCAGTGCGGCCTGTGCTCGGGCCTGTGCCCCTGGCCGGCCGTGGGCGGCGAGTTCCGCACCCGCAAGCTTATCCGCATGGGACAACTGGGCCTGGAGGGCTTCGAGTCCGACGACATCCTCTACGCCTGCACCACCTGCAAACTCTGCGTGGTCAACTGCCCCCGCCAGGTGGGTATCATCGACGTGGTCAAGGCCATGCGCGCCATGATCGCCGAGAGCGGTGCGGCTCCCCAGATGCTGCGCACTATCATGGGCTCTATCCATTCCAAGGGCAATCCCTGGTCCGAGGACCGCGACAAGCGCGAGAAGTGGACCGAGGGCCAAGATGTGCCCAAGTTCACCGAGGGCACCGAGTACCTACTCAGCGTATGCTGCACCTCTGCCTTTGATCCCCGCTCCCAGGCCATCGCCAATGCCCTGAACAAAATCCTCAAAGCTGCTGGAGTGAGCTTCGGTATCATCGGCAACGAGGAATCTTGTTGCGGCGAAGCCCTGCGCAAGATGGGCGACGAGGAGCAGTTTCAGGGCCTGGCCGGCAAGAACATCGAGCTGTTCAACAATAAGGGCGTCAAGAAGATCATCACCACCAGCCCCCATTGCTTCGTCACTTTTACCCAGGAGTACCCCGACCTGGGTGGCGAGTTTGAGGTGGTGCACTACACCCAAATACTCAAACAGCTTATCGACGAGGGCAAGCTGAAGCTAGGCGGTTCTCTGGCCAAGAAGGTCATCTACCACGACCCCTGCTACTTGGGGCGACACACCGAGGTCTATGATGCGCCCCGCGAGGTGCTTAAGGCAGTGCCCGGGATAGAGCTCTTGGAGTTCGACCGAAACCGCAAGATGGCCTTATGCTGTGGCGGCGGCGGTGGCCGCCTGTGGATGGAGACCGAGCCCGAGCAGCGCTTCAGCGTCCACAAGATGCGTGAGGCCGATGCCAAGGGCGTGAGCGTGCTGGCCACGGCCTGCCCCTACTGCATTAACATGTTCACCGACAGCGCTAAGGGCGAGAACCTGGACGAGAAGATCGCGGTGATGGACATCAGCGAGATTATCGCAGAGGCCTTGTAGCCCTCTAGGCCTTCAGAGATAACAAGGCCCCCGGGGTTGCCTAGGTCCGGGGTTTTTTTGCCTGGGGCACCCTGCCTATTGACACCGGCAACTGGTCAGGCGAACAATATAAATTTTTTGGTCGTCATGAGTGGAATTGGTGTAGTTCCGGTGTGGTGATGCAGCGATTCGCATGGCCGAGTTGAAGCAGGAGGCAATCATGGACACCGGCGAGCTTCTGGCCCTTGGCCTGGGGTTGCAACCGCCCTGGCGGCTGGTGGAATAACGTGTGGACACCGATAAACAGCCTTACGAGATTTTCTTGGAGGTTGTCGCCAACCGGGGAGCCGAGTATCACTACCCGGAGTGTGGTAGGTTGTGCAAGGCTCATAATTTCCACGAATTCAACTGGCGGCACCTCAATTTTTTCCAGCATCATTGCTACGTAGCCGCCCGGGTGCCTCTGGGTGGACTGCCCCGACCACGGGACCAAGCAGGTCAAGATGCCCTGAACCCGCGAGGGCAGCCGGTTCACCTTGCTGTTTGAGCAGGCGGCCATGACCCTAGTGCGGGAGATGCCCGTGCTGGCTATGGCTCGCATCACCGGGATCAGCGACACGCGACTTTGGCGGGTGGTCCAATTCTACGTGGTCCAGGCCCTGTACAAAATGGACTTGGCCAGGGTCAAGGCCGTGGCGCTAGACAAAACAGCCTCCAAGCGGGGCCACAACTACGTCACCGTCTTCATCAACCTGGACCGCAAGCAAAAACCGGTCATCTTCGTTACCCCTGGCAAGGCAAGGGTTATCTGATTCTGCTCCGCCGCTTCCTGCGTGAGCATGGCGGTGATCACAACAATATTGCCGAGATGGTTTGCGACATATCGCCAGCCTTCCTGGTCGCCATCGGCGGAAGCTTACCCGGCGCCAACATCACCGTGGACTGATTCCATATAGTCCAACTCTTCACCACCGCCGTGGACTAAGTCCGAACGGC
>CBCOTF020000399.1:0-5543 GCA_965112955.2 Desulfarculales bacterium | reverse complement strand
AAGGTCCTCTTGCGCAGGGCGGCCAGTATCCATCTCTCCACCGGCTGCACCCCCACCTCGGCCTTGGCCTTATCACGGGGTTCTCGTACCCGGGCAGACAAAACCGCCGTGCCTTAATGAGTGGCCATCTTCTGGTAGGTCGGGTTGATGTCGGGCTCGTAGCGGTAAGCCTTACGCACCCCGGACTTGAGGTTGTCGATCACCATCAACTCCGTCAACCCACCAAAAAATTGGAAGGCCCGCTGATGGGAGCCAATCCAGTCGGGCAGACCCTGGGTTCACATAGCTTCGACAAAAGTATGGCTGCTGACGCCCATAACCGCCACTAAAATCTGAGCCATCCTAACCTCACCCGCCAGGGGGACCCCACCACGTTCACGGTCTAGCCGACATAATCGATAAACGTCTTCCCGCCGGCCCGGTGCTCTTAGCGCATAACCAACTCCAGCTTGCCCGACCATTCCCGGTAACGCTCGCAAAACCAGTTGGATTGGTAGCCCAAGGCATAGCCTGCCTTGCATTCCTCCCACAGCAACGTCAGGGTCATACCCTTGCGCCTCAGAGCTCTTGATGGACCTGGGACCAGTCAGGCTCCGGGCGAAAACCCGTAGACAGTAAGAATGGAGGTGGGAAAAACAGCCGCTCAAGCTGCGTCTCATCCAAACTGGTGGGGAGGGGCCAGGACAGACCGACGCGTGCGGCTCAACGCAGGTAGAATGTCCCGGTTGCCGCAGCCGACCTCGTGCTTCAGCCGAAGTTACTTCCTTGATCTTACTACGCATGGGGAACCTCTCTGCCGGCATCTGCACCCTCCGTATTGGAAAGGCGCAAAATAGCCAATCAGGTGTTATCCAGCATCGCCTATTACCCCAAGTGGCCAACATCCCTTGGAATGGGTGGTCCGCTTGAAACGGAACCCACATCCAGCACCCAGCGAAGCAGGGAATGGGGCACCTCCTTGAAGAGGATCACAATGCGCGTGGCCGTGGCGGCCACGCGCTTGCCCGAGAACAGGAAAAAGGCACCCCCGGCCAGCACTAATTGTCGGGGAAGACCCGCATCATAACAAAGGTGGGGGTGAGCTATTGGGGGCCCACCACACTGGCCCAGCACCAGGCGTTCGTAACGATTTTGCGCGGGGGAGGGCCTAAGCGCGCCGAAGATTTTGGTTTTCTCGTCGCGCACCATCTCGGCGACAAAGAAGGATAGCGGCTCCAAGGCACATAGGGACAACAGCTGCATCATGTGATTCTGGAACATGCCCCGGACTACCCCGGCGCTCTCGTAATCGCCGGTGGGATGCTTCACCTCCAGGGGCTCGGAAGCCAGGGATGCTGACATGATCAATATAATTGTGGTTCCACAGGGGCTTGAATATGACGTTGGCAAAGCGCAGCATCACGACGCTCTGCATCGTCTCCTTGGCCAGGTAATGATGATGGTGGCCACTTGGACGTAAAGGGCCGGCGGAATAGCCAGGTTGAAAATACGGTTGCCCTCCAGCCCCAGCTGAGCGCCCAGCGCCTTGAGGCGCGCAGCCAGACGGCGGCAAGGCTCCAGGTAGCCGTAGCCTAGGGGCTGAAAAAGAGCCGGGCCGCGGACTGCTCCCAGCCTGGCGGCTCCGGCCCGTGGGTTTTGGCCACAGCGTAGAGCATGCGCTGACGGAATTTCTGGTCGCTATAAAGGGGTGCAAGCCGTGCCCAGGATGCACCAGCTGGCTGGCAGGCGGCGGCTGGCGAAACCTTTGTACAGGCGGATAGCAGCTTGCGTCCTACGAGATCGCCCGAGGCTCCGAACATAACCAAGACGCAGGGCGCGGACGGGGGGCCTCCAGCAGATATGAAGGACCCCAGCACCTCCTCGCTCAGTAGCGGGACGGGTTCCTGCGAATCGTCTTGCGGGGGCATGGACCTTCTACCCGCATGTCTGATGGCCTGCTTTATCGAGGCGCATAGTTTTGAGCATGCTGGCCAAAAATCACCCCAAACAAACTGCGTTTGCTTGGAGCCCCGAAGAAGCCCGCCGAACGCGCCAACGCCAGGGAGGCCAGGCAAAACCACGATTTTGTGCAGCCGATAGGTAATCAAAGCCATGGACAGCTTTGATTACAAGTTGACGTTAAGCCTTCAACAAATCCAGGGCTCGGCTGACCACGTTATCCACGGTTAGGCCGTACTCCCTCAGCACCTGTCCGCCTGGGGCCGAAGCGCCGAAGCGGTCCACGCCGATCCCCGCTCCGTTGTCGCCCACCCAGCGCTCCCAGCCCAGGGTGGCCCCGGCCTCGATGGCCAGGCGGGCCTTAATGGCCTGCGGCAGCACCGCGTCGCGGTAAGATTTTTGCTGCTCGGCGAAGACCTCCCAGGAGGGCATGGAGACCACCCGGCTGGCCACACCCTTGGCCTGAAGCTTCTCCTGGGCGGCCAAGGCCAGGCTCACCTCACTGCCGGTGGCCAGCAGGATGAGCTGGGGCAGCCCCTGGGCCTCGCTCAGCACGTAGGCGCCCATGGCTACGCCCTCGGCAATGGGGAAGCGCTCCAGGTCCAGAATGGGCAGATTCTGGCGGGTAAGCACCAGGGCTGTGGGGCCGGAGCGCGTGAGGGCTAGAGCCCAGCACTGGGCCGTCTCGTTGGCCTCGGCCGGGCGCATCACCGTGAAGCCTGGCATGAGCCGAAGCGACATCAGCTGCTCCACCGGCTGGTGGGTCGGCCCGTCCTCGCCCACGGCCAGGCTGTCGTGGGTAAAAATGAACAGGGCCTTAAGCCCCATCAGGGCCGCCAAGCGCAGGGCCGGACGCATGAAATCGGAGAAAACGAAGAAGGTAGCGGCATAGGGGATCACGCCCCCGTGCAGGGCCATACCGTTGACCACGGCGCCCATTCCGTGCTCGCGCACCCCGAAATGGATGTTGCGGCCGCAGTCCGCGCCCTTTTGGCGCATATCGCCCGAGCCGGCGATGAGGGTCTTGGTGGAGGGCGCCAAGTCGGCGGAACCGCCCACCAGGTTGGGAATCACCGTGGCCAGGGCGCTAAGCACCTTGCCCGAAGCCACGCGGGTGGCCACCGGTTTGTCGTCGGCCTTGAAGACCGGCAGGGCTTGGCGCCAGTCCTGGGGCAACAGACCATTGAGCTGCATGGCGTAGGATCTGGCCAACTCGGGATACTCCTGGCCATAGGCGGCCAACCGCTCCTGCCAGGCCAACTCCAGCTGACGGCCGCGCTCCTGGGCTTGGCGCAGACAGGCATAAGCCTCGGCGGGGACGTGGAAGGGCTCCTCGGGCCAGGCGAAGCACTGGCGGGTGGCTTGGACAGCCTCCGCCCCCAAGGGCTCGCCGTGGGCCGAGGCCGAATCCTGCTTGGGGCTACCGCAGCCGATGTGGGTGCGCAGCTCAATCAGCGAAGGATGCTCGCGGTCGGCCCGGGCCGCCTCGATGGCCACCTCGATGGCCTGCACGTCGTCGCCGTTGTCCACATGCAGCACCTGCCAGCCATAGGCCGCGAAGCGCTTGCCGGCGTCCTCGCTAAAGGCCAGATCCGTGGCACCCTCGATGGTGATCTTGTTGTCATCGTAGAGATAGATGAGCTTACTTAATCCCAGGGTCCCGGCCAGGGAGGCGGCTTCGGAGGCTACGCCCTCCATGAGATCGCCGTCGCTGACGATGGCGTAGGTGTAATGGTCGATCAGCTCATGGCCCGGGCGATTAAATTGGCCAGCCAAGAAGCGCTCGGCCAGGGCCATGCCCACGCCCATAGCCAGACCGTGCCCCAAGGGGCCGGTGGTGCATTCCACGCCAGGCACGTGGGGGTATTCGGGGTGACCGGGGGTCTTGGAGCCCCACTGTCGGAAGTTCTGCAGCTCGGACATGGGCAGGTCGTAGCCCGTGAGGTGCAACAAGACGTAAAGCAGGGCCGAGCCGTGGCCGGCGGAGAGCACGAAGCGGTCGCGGTCGGCCCAGTGAGGGTTCTTGGGGTTGTGGCGCAGGAATTTATGCCACAACACATAGGCCATGCTGGCGGCGCCGAGCGGCATGCCCGGATGGCCGGAATTGGCCGCCTCCACCATGTCCACCGCCAGCATGCGGATGGTATTGATGCAAAGCTGGTCCAGATTCTTGTTGGGCGCGTTCATTAAAACCCCCGGGCTGTGGCCAATATATACGTTAGCTTATAAAATTAATGGGCAAAGCCCCCTAGCTTCCCCATAACCGCCAACCTAACTATCGGCCAAAAGGCCAACTTTCGCAAGCATGCCTTCATAGAGCATTGCCCGGGGGCGTTCTGCCCCCGGGCCAAATTCGGCTCGCCAATGCGCTATTTGACCAAGACTCCAAAATTGTTGACCTAACTATCCCACCAGCCGGCAGGACATACCCCGGAACTTATAGACAATCCGACGGTCACGGCCTGGCCTTGAAACCCTCGTGAAATACCACCACGACCCTGAAGGCCAGGGGCAAGTGTTGATTCTTGTTTTGTTCTGATTGGGAATTAAGAGAATCTTTCAGATCGGCTTGATTAGGTAGGGATTTTTATCCCATTATCCTGGACCTTGAATGTGGGTCCAGGAATGAGGAAATGGCTGAGGGTGGTGGAACACCCCTGATCTCGAGAGACGGAAATAACTCCCTGCCATCTGATTGCCATCGTACTTTTCGTTGCAGCCTGCGTTAAAAAAGTCATGGAGCTGGGGCGACGTTTCCCCTGGCCCCGGCGGGAGAGGTGCCCCCGGTGTGGGAGCGTCAGGCTTTAGGGGCACGGCTTCTTGCTTGCCTATTTTGATGAAGCCTTTACAGAAAGTTGGCTTCGGCGTTTCCGCTGCCCTAACTGCCGGGCGGTGATCAGGCTGCGGCCGTGGAGCTACTAGAGCCGGTCCCAGGCTCCAACGGAGACCATTCGGCAAAGCCTTTCCAATAAGCTAGCCCGGGGCAGAGGGGACCCTGGCCAGCCGCACTCCCGGCAGCGTCACTGGCTCAAAGGTTTGCTGCGGCAGATAAGCCTATACCTAGCTGGGGTCAAGCTGGTCGGGCGACTTGAGTGGGGCCTTCGATTGGCTCAGTGGCCGAGGCTAGCCGGTCGGCGCAAAGCGAGAGTTTCTCCCTCCCTCAGCCACCTACCCAAGGGTGCCGTTGTCCTGGCCCGGCCCCCGGTCTACACTTGGACGAAACACCCTCATGGAGGACCGATATGGACGAGGACCAGAAAAATTAGTAACCATCTTCCGTTTTGGTGCCATCAGCGACTTTTTTGCCATGGATTACATAAAGCGTTGTAAACGGGAGAGGTTTCTAGGGGATAAGTGCGCCCAGCGGTGGCAAATCCCCTTCTCCAACCGCACTAGGCTATCGCGCTCCACCATCCTGGAATGGGTCAGGCCTACCGCCTGGGCGGCGGCAAGCTGAAATTACTCTACCCCATGAGCAGGAATAACCGGGGCGGCAGCAGGGCCTTGGGCGAGGACACCGTCCAGGGCCTGGTCCGCCTGCGCAGGGGAGTGCCCACTGCGGTCAGTGACTACCCTCATCAGCGAGATGATGCGCCGACGCTTAA
>CBCOTF020000398.1:0-8170 GCA_965112955.2 Desulfarculales bacterium | reverse complement strand
TAGGCCTTGCGCCAGACCCTGCTAAAACGGGGGCTACCACGCAAGCTCTACTTCGGTAACGGGCCAGCCTTCCGCTCTCACCACCTGAAAGAGATCACCTTCTCCCTGGGCATCGCCCTGGTCCACTCACCGCCCTACGTGTCCCAGGACAAGGGCAAGATCGAAAAATTATTCCGCACTGTCAGGTCCCAGTTTCTCCCCGGCTTCAAGAGCAACTCCCTTTGGGACATCAATCAGGCCCTAGGGTGCTGGATCAGGGACGTCTACCACCAGCGCAAGCATCTGGGCACCGGACAGCCCCCTGTAACGCTTCTCCAGCAAGATGGAGTGCGTCGGGCCGGCCCACGCCAACCTGGAAGACTACTTCAGAAAAAGAGCCACGCGCCGCATGGCCCTGGACGGCACCGTCTCCTTGGCCAGCAGACTATACGAGGTCCCAGTGCCTCTAACCGGCAAGCAAATCATCCTCCTTTACCACAACCATCACCACGACCGCGTAGAGGTCCTACTGGAAAATCGCTCCCATGGCTTGCTTAGGCCGCTAGACCTCGCCGTCAATTACAGGGTCAAGCTCGGCCACCATCTGCTGCGCTTGGAATCCAGCTCCACCACGGCCCTCACTGACGGCTCCCTTCCCTGACAAAAACCAGACCCGGAGATCAGCAACTCATGAAACCAAACTACCGCGCTTTCTTCCCCCTCACCAGAGAGCCCTTCGGCTCTGACCTGGCACCCACGGAAATAATGCAACCCGCCTAGATCCTTGGCGTGGCCAAACGCTTCGAATACGCCATCCGCCTCGGCACACTGGCCCTGGTCACCGGAGATGTGGGCAGCGGGGAAGCCACCGCCTTGCGTTGGGCCACCAGCAGACCACACCCATCCGAGTATCAGATCATCTGGATCACCGCTTCACGAGGCTCCATCCTGAAACTCTACAGGCAATTTTGCGTCGCGCTCGAAGTGGACACCGCCAACTTTTCTAGGGCGGTCCTCACCAAGCTCATCAGAAAACAGGTCCTGGAGGTCGCCCAGGCCGTAAGAAGAAATCGCTCATCATCATCGAGGAAGCCTCCTTCCTAAGGCTTCAAGTCTTGGCCGAGTTGCACACCATCACTCAATTTCAGGGAAACTCCAAGCCAATCCTGCCCATCATCCTAGCTGGCCAGAACAATCTCGCCGACCCCTTCATATACAGATTCATATATAGAACCTCCCTTCCCCTGGCCTCCAGGGTCGTGGCCAGAAGCCATCTGGCCAGCGTCTCCCTCCAGGACATGCAGACCTACCTCCTGCACCGCCTCAAAATCACAGACGTCAAGCAGAATCTCTTCTCTGACCCGGCCGTCACCGCCTGGCTCGAAGCGCAATCATAGCTGCCGCCGAGGAGCTGGCTCAGGCTGTCTCCCCGGAGCACGTCCGTATCGCCGCAACAGAATTGATCTGATCAAATAAGAAAAAAAGAATCAGTCCAGGATAATCAGAGAACTTTCGCCAAATTAATCCGAAAAACAACACTCGTTCTCCACCACGTAGATACGCGCCTCGGAGTACTCCAGGATGTATGTACGTTCCTCGACGGCGTTGGTAGCGTAGAGATCCACGCTCACGCCGCCTGCGGCTATGGCCCCCAGGTCACTATAGAGTCACTGGGGGCAGTTCTCGCCGATGATGGCCACGGTCTGCCCTGGCTTTAGCCTCAGGGCCGCGAAGCTCATGGCGGTCTGGCAGGCGGCGCGGCCGTAGGCCTCCCAGAAGATGTCCTGCCACAGGCCCATGTCCTTGACACGCATGGAGGTGCGGGGTCTCATCTGAGCAGCGCGGGCCATAAGCAGCTGGGGTATGGTGCGGGCGGCGGCAGGATCGGCGATAGGCAGGCTGGGATGGGTTTCCTGCTACAGGCGTTCGGTGACTGGTCTGGAGGGTTACCGCGCTGCCCCGGCGCCAGTGGAGCCGGGGGAGCGCAGGCTCCGGCAAGGCTCAGGGCTAAACCGGACCGGGACGGGGCGGAGCCGGCGGGGACGCCGGTGGCGCTCGGGGTTATCGTGCTGGGTGCGGGTGCCGGCCAAGACCTCCAAATCATGGCCCAACAGGCGAGCTAGGCGGCAGGCGTCGATGAAATAGCCCTTCTGGGCGATCTTCTTTGGCAGGCGGATGTTCAAGTCAGGTATGCGCACGAAGGCCATCAGGCCGCCAGCCTGACAGGCCCGCTCCACCACGCGCTTGGCAAAGGCCACCGGCTGACCCAAGTAAGGCAGCATCTCGCGCACAAACAGCGCCCACTGCACGCGTCCAACCCGGCTGGGAGCGAACTCCACCTGTGCAGCCTTGGCCTCCAGGGCCGGCCACAACATGGCCGCCAGGATCATAGCCTCGTCGGTCAGGCCGCCCTGAGCCACTTCCTGGTCCACCAGGGCCAGCATGCGCCGGGCCGTCTCCCGCTCAGGGCTTTGCGGCGGGGCGTAAATGGGCTCCAGGTTGGGTAAGAGGCTGTATAGCACCCCGGTCTGGTGAGCCAGCTCTAGCCAGGCGGCAGAGGCCCCGCCTTTCAAGTCCCTGAGTAGCTCGTCGCGAATGCGGCTCTCGGGGCACAGGGCCAGCTCGGCACGGTGCTCCTCCACCGCCGTCTGGGTCTCGGGCGTTAACGTGAAACCGGCGCGCGCGGCATGGCGCACGGCACGCAACACCCGCACCGGGTCACGGTGGAAGCGCA
Organism: Desulfarculales bacterium; assembly: GCA_965112955.2. GTDB lineage: Bacteria > Desulfobacterota > Desulfarculia > Desulfarculales > Desulfarculaceae > JACRDC01. The sequence goes on along the minus strand of CBCOTF020000398.1, from coordinate 5,457 downwards.
CGTCGGCCTCGCCCACCGAACGGATTAGTCCGGCCTTGAGATCGCTCAGGCCGCCCACGTAGTCCACAACGCTGAAATCGGCGATGTTGTAGAATAGGGCGTTGATGGTCAAATCGCGCCTAAGAGCGTCCTCGGCCGGGGTACCGAAGGTGTTGTTGGCCTGCAAGACGGCGTCGTCGGTCTGGTCGGAGAGCTTGCGGAAGGTGCTCACCTCCACCAGCTTATCGCGGGGAAAAAATACCTGCACTAGACGGAAGCGCCGGCCTATTATGCGGCTGTTGCGGAAGAGCCGGTGCACCTGGTTGGGGTGGGCGTCGGTGCTCACATCAAAGTCCTTAGGCTTCTTGCCCAGGAGCAGATCACGCACGCTGCCGCCTACCAGATAGGCCAAAAAACCGTGGCGTTGCAGGCGGTAGAGCACCCTGAGGGCGTCAGGGTCGATGTTCTTACGGCTGATGCCGTGCTTCGACCGGGGAATAACGCACGGCTCGGGCATGTCGTCTGACAGGAGTGGATTGATGTCCTGGTCCAAGGCTGCTTCCGCGAAAGTTGAGGGTGCGACGGGTGTGAACATAGGTTATCTTATATTATCGGGACTAAAAAGTACACCCACAAAGGGTTGAAGTAATAAAGGGTTAACCAAAGGGAGTGGCCGTGGAGGCTCAGTTGCTGCAAACCGCCCGCCTGGCGGCGGCCACCGGGGCGGAAATCATAAGGTCCATGTGGGATCTAGGGCACGGAGCTGAGCAAAAACAGCTCCTTGATTTTGTGACCGAAGTGGACCGCCTTAGCCAGGCCGCCGTACTGGGGGTAATCGCCAGCCAGCACCACGGCCACGCCGTTCTGGCCGAGGAAGATGCCGGGGACTATCCCCCGTCCCAGACCGACTCCGGGATGTTGTGGATGGTGGACCTTCCTGGACGGAACCACCAATTTCATTCACGGCCTGCCTCACGTGGCGGCCTTGGTGGACGGTGCGCCCGTGGCCGGAGTGGTGCGCGACGTGCCCGGGGCGAGGAGTTCCACGCCTTAAAGGGCGGCAGGGCCTGGCTGGGCAATCGTCAGCTAAAGGTCAGCGCCCAGGGCAACTCGGCGCTGTCGCTGCTCTTGACCGGCTTCCCCTTCCGCGACAAGGGGCACATCGACTCCTACCTGGGGCTCTTAAATGAGCTGTTCCTGCAGGTCTCGGGGATGCGGCTGGGCCGGGGCTCTGGCCTACGTAACCGCCGGCCGAGCCGAGGGCTTCTGGGGGAATGGGGCTTAAGCCTTGGAATCTGTCCGCGGGCCTCTTGTTGGTGGCCGAGTTCGGCGGTCTGGTCAGCGACTTCGATAGCGGTCAAAAATGCCTGTGGCGGGGCGACGTTGTGGCCGCCGCCCCGGGCCTGCACGCCCTGGTGCAACAAGCTTGCGCGCGCTATTTCCCCAGGGGTTAAATGGGCCGGGTCGGGGACTAGCTGCCGCCGCCCCAGATGTCTTCCCAACCAGGGGCGCAGAGGTCCATTTCCTCAATGCAGGAGGGTTCCTTGGTTTTGCGGTAGAAGCACCGGTCGCAGGTGAAGTTCGGCCACATGTTGGCCGCGGCGATGTCCAGGCACAGGATGTAATAGGGGCATTGCTGGTTCCTGTCACCCTGCTTGCTCACCAGGTTGGCGTCGTCAGGCAGATTTAGCATGCAGCCTCGCTAAAATGCAAAACTAGTTGGACGAACGGAAGCCAGGTTAGCACGATTTGAGCTTATGCGCAAGCGCTGGCGAAAGGATTTTTGCCCTATTTTTTGGGGTATTTTCCGCCGGCGCGGCGTACCGGCTGGGGAGGCGTACGGCGCATTTGCTGGCTCACGTAGACATGGGTGCCTTCTACGCCGCCGTGGAGGTGCTGGACCGCCCCGAGGTGGCTGGCGCGCCGGTGATCGTGGGCGCCGGCGCGCGAGGGGTGGTTTCGGCCGCATCCTACGCCGCGCGAGCCTTTGGGGTGCGTTCGGCCATGCCCTTGTTCGAAGCCCGGCAGCGCTGCCCCCAGGGTATCTTCCTGCCGGTGCGGCATGGAGCGCTACCGAGAGATGAGTCGCCAGGTGATGGCCATGCGGGGGTGCTTCAGCCTCCTGGTGGAGCAGGTCTCGGTGGACGAGGCCTTTCTGGACCTCAAGGACACGCCAGTGCTAAACCGCGGGCCGGAGGCCGCCGGCCAGGCCATCAAGCAGGCCGTACGCCAGGCCACGGGGCTAACCTGCTCGGTAGGCCTAGCGCGCTTACGCTTCCTAGGCCAAGATCGCCAGCGACCGCGATAAACCCGACGGCTTGACCGTGGTGGGTGACGTGGAGGCCTTCCTGGCCACCGTGATCCTGAATGAGGTGCCGGGCTGCGGGATTAAGGCCAGGGAGCGCCTGGGCGCGCTGGGCCTGAGCCAGCTCGTCGCGCGAACTGCGCCCCCTGGGACGCGGGTGCCTGGAGGGACTCCTGGGGGCCTTCGAGGCGCGTCTGTAGAATCTGTCCGAGGGCTTGGACCCGGCAGGCGTGGAGCTGGAGCACGAAATCAAGTTGGTGAGCCACGAATAGACCTTTGCCCGCGATATCGCCGATCGCGAGATGCTGGCCTCCCACCTGCTGAACCTGGCCGAGAAGGTGGGACGGCGTTTAAGACGCTGTGGGCTGGCCGGCCGCACGGTTACGCTCAAGCTCCGGCACCAGGGCTTACGCCTGGCCACCCGCCAGCTGGGCTTGCCGCGGCCCAGCGACTCCACCCAAAAAAATTACCAAGCCGCCTGCCAACTGCTGGAGGGCTACGCCCATCAGGGACTCTTCCGCTTGATCGGGCTGGCCGTCTCCAGGCTGAAACCGGTCGGCACCGGCCAACCCGGGCTCTTCGACCAGCAGGAGCAGGCCAGAAGCCAAGCCTTAAGCCGGGCCGAGGACCTGGTCAAGGAACGCTTCGGCGAAAAAGTCTTGCACCTGGCCGGCGCCTGGACCGCCCTGGAAAAAGGGGGCAACACAGGCCATAATGGGGGCGAAGAATCCTAGCCTATAATTATCCGGGGGCCAACGCCCCCCAACCCATGAGGAGATAAACCCAGTGGCCAGCGACATCGACGAGATCACTATACAATACGAGGAAGATGGCCAGGTGGTGGTGGAGGAACTGGAAAAGGAGATCCTCTACCGCGGGGCTTGGGCCACCATCCTCTTTCTCTACCGTGAGCGCGATGCCAAGACCGGCGAGTTCGGCCCGCCCAAGGCCGGACTCAGGCGTTATCAGAAGTGGCAGGGCATTTTCCGCAAGAAGGACACCATCAACCTAACCAAAAAGAACGCCCCCGCGCTGATCGCCAAGCTGCAGGAGTGGTTCAAGCTGTAGCTAAAAAAAGGGAAGGTCTAACCGCGCCCCGGACGGGTTGTCGGCCAGGGCTGCTGGCCCGGAAAGCTGGTTAATGGTGCGAGAGAGGGGACTCGAACCCCCAAGGGCTAAGCCCGCTGGATCCTAAGTCCAGTGCGTCTACCAGTTCCGCCACTCTCGCCCCGGCCCAGAGCCACTACAAATTTTATGACATGGGGAGCACAACGTCAACCTCGCTGTTGACGGCGACGCGGGTCAGCGCTACAATCTCACTTGACCCGTTTATTTCCTGCTTGGCGTACCCGGCCATACCACACCATGCCCTGCCGAGGGGTGAGCCTGATCGAGGCGGTCAGGCCACGGGGGCAAGGGCCGGCCTGCAGGTCAATCGTCTTTGCCCCAGGCTAATACGCCGGTCGCCCTCCGGCGATTAAAAACGGCCGGGCTCGAGGCAGGGCACAGGGTTTGGGGTGAGGAAATCACCAAAACCACCGACCCCAGGGGGCTAACGAGGTATCAACGGGGAGTCAACGGAGCGAAACGAGCCGCCAAGCTGTTGATGGATTGCCCTGGAACGGGATCCGCCGGCCTTGGCTGACACTACAGCGCTCATCGACCCGTTAATGCCCCGCGGCAAGCGCGCCGCCGGATTTGAAGCGGGACAAAAAGATCAGGGCCTTTAGCCCGCTGCCCTCTATCTTGATCTTGCCGGCGGCGTGTAGGGCCAGGGGTCCTTAGCGGCCCGTGGCCAGTTGGCGAAAGCCGGCGGCCATGGCCAGGGTGACCAGGGCGGCGGGGTGCCGGGCAGGGTTAGGCTGATGACCACCTCGGCCAGGCCGTGGCGCTGGGTGACGGCATAGCGCCGATCTTCATCGAGGAAGACCAGCATCAGGGGCTGGTGCACATCCATGGTGGCCGCCGAGCCTAGGCTGGCGAGCATGAGACCCAAAAAAATCCAGAAATAGGGCTTGGACCAGGTGCTGGGGCTGGACGCGGGGCCGTTGGAGCTCCAGGCCGTGGCGCAGCTCGTGGGCTGACTCCAGCAGATAGGCCCGTCCGTTGGTGTTTATCACCCCGGCGGCCACCGCCTCCAGGGCCGTGGCCTGGGCCTGGGTCAACTCAGGGGCTAGTGGCCCGTTGGCCAGCAGGTAGGCGGTCCAGCGGGGGTCGTCTTGTTCAATGGCCAGGCGGGCCAGCGCCCGCACCGCACCTCCGATGAGCGCCACCTCGCGGGCCGCGGTTTCGGGCGCCGGCGGGTGGTAGCGCCTCTCGGGCCGGCCGTCGAACCAATCCAGGTTGTTTACGTAGATGGCCATGGCCGACCAGTCCACCTGACTGTAGGTCTCTTGCAGCTCAGTATTGTCCAAGATAGATTCTCAGAAACCGGCTAAGTGATCGAAACGAGATGCTCCCATTCCAGCGTAATAGTGTAGTTCTGCCAAAAGTCAACAATACCGCGACCAAGAGAGGGCAAGGCTATGGTACGAATAGCCAGCCTGTTCATTCAACTGCTGTATCATTTCCCCCGCACTAAATTCGTCGTCTTGGTCAAAGAGCACGGTGCCGAAGTCAGGACCAAGGGATTCTCTAATGGACCTAGTTCATGGCTATGCTCGTCTGTCATCTGGCCAGGGCCGGCGCCCTAAGGGAGATCTGCCAGGATCTTTCCTGCTGCCTGGGCAAGCTGTCCCACCTTGGGGTGAGCGCGGCCCCAAAAAGGTCCATACTATACCTATACCAACCAGCACAGGCCATCGGCCTTGTTCCGAGCCCTGTTCTTCAAAGCCATGGAGTACTTCCGCGCCCAAGGCTCCCTGGGCAAGAAAAAGGACAAGTGCAAACTCAAGGTTCTTAGTCGTTAACGTCGTTAACTGTGAAATTTGATGAATTCCCCGAGTGATGCGACGATGAAGTAGATCATGGTCATGAAGGTAAAGACATTACGGTAGCCTCTGGCTTTCGCCCTGGCGGCCTGGAAAATGCCATTAAGCCCCCCTCCCAGGCGGGCGTTGGAATGGTTGGAGCCCCAACGACTTAGGATTAGGTGGGCATGCTCTTCCAGAGTCATGAACGCTTTGAGGACCGGGGCCAGGGTTTTGGTGTCAAGCGCTATGCACTTCAGGGCA
>CBCOTF020000397.1:0-11152 GCA_965112955.2 Desulfarculales bacterium | reverse complement strand
GACTAGCTTGACCCCAGGTATAAGCTCACCTGCCGCAGCAGGTCCTTGAGCCAGTGGCGCTGACGGGAGCGCAGTCGGTCAGGGTCCCACCTGCCCCGGGCTAGCTTATTGGAAAGGCTTTGTCGAATGGTCTCCACCGGAGCCTGGAATCGGCTCCAGTAGCCCCACGGCTGCAGCCGGATTACCGCCCGGCAGGCAGGGCAGAGGAGGGTCACCTCTCCGGCCGGGGCCAGGGGAGCCGCCGCCCCAGCTTCATGATCTTTTTAACGCAGGCTGCAACGAAAAATATGATGGCAACCAGATGGCAGGGAGTTATTCCCGTCTCTCGGAGTCCGGGGTGTTCCACCACTCTCGGCCCTTTCCTCATTCTTGAACCCACATTCAAGGTCCAGGATAATGTGATAAAAATTCCTACTAGGACAACACTGGGTCTGGGCAGTCCACCAGGGGTCCCCGGGTGGTTACGTAGCAATTATGCTGAAAAAAATTGAGGTGACGCTAGGTGAATACGTGGAAGTCGTGAGTCTTGCACAACCTGCCACACGCCGGATAGGGGGTACTCGGCTCCCCAGTTGGCGGCAACCTCCAAGAAGTCCTCGTGGGGCTGTTTATCGGTGTCCACACACTGTCCCACCAGCCGCCAAGGCGGTTGCAACCCCAGGCCAAGGGCCAGAAGCTCGCCGGCGTCTATGATTGCCTCCTGCTTCAACTTGGCCATGCGGATCGCTGCATCATGGCACCGGAGCTACACTAATTCCATTCATGACGACGAAAAACTGGGGGGGAATAGGGCTAGGGCTGGCAACAGCAGGGTGCCGAGCCCAAAGCCCGAAAGCAGCGTCAGCCCCGAGGCCAATAACGCCGTCCAGCAGAGAATCAGATAGTCCACGGACAGCCTCCCGCGTGGCATCTATTGCAAATGTCAAAGCATGATATTTATATACAATGATAAATTTCAGGAGGAGAGCCGTCAAGGCCGGAGCTTGGTGGGGGAGGTGCCCACCCTGGGGGGGCGGGAACTCTTAAGACCATTTATTCGCAGGCCGCTAGAGGTGCCTGCCCAGCTTTTTAGGCATCCACGGGGCTAAGATGCATTTATTTTATTCCAGGCAATTGACTTTGCACCGCCGATGATGCTTCAATTGCTGAAAACGGTTCTCTGATTATGAGAGGGGCAAATGGCAAATAAAGCGATGACCAAGTTGGAGATGATCGACCAAATGGCCAAGGATGCGGGCATTGCTAAAACCGCGGCCAAGGCAGTGCTGGAGTCCTTCGTCACCTTGGTGGTCAAAGAAGTGAAGGCCGGACGCCCCCTGCGCGTGGCGGGTATGGGCACTTTTTCCCTCAAGAAAGCCAAAGCACGCAAGGGCGTCAATCCCAAAACCGGTGAGCAGATCAAAATTACGGCCAAGAAGCGCATGATTTTTAAGTCCGCGGCCCAGGTCAAGGCCCTGCTAAACCCCAGCAAGTAACACGCCGGCCAAGCAAAGGATGTCCTCTGGTATCGGCCGGAAGGTCCTCCTTGTTTTTCTGGGGCAGGCCATATTTCAAGGTGGGCTCGCCACCGGTGTCGGCGTGTGGCGGCTCGTAGGTGTGGCGCTCGTGCACCTCCACGCGGATGATCTTCTGGTCATCCCGCTCCAGCAGGATGCCCACGACGCGCGCGGAGTTGTAGAGCAACTCCAGTATCTGACGTCCCGGGGCCTCGGGCTCCAGGCCGGCCTCTTTCTTGGGGCCGCAGATTATCACCGGCGGCCAGATTTCACGGTTCGTATCCTGCCCGGTGGTGTTGATTATCACCGACACCGCGGTCTTGTGCAGGCTTTGCCTCCTATGTCTTTCCCCCCAAAAAAGCGCCCCGCTAGCCCACCCTGCGGATTCGCGGCTGATCATTTCCACCTGGTCGGGCTCCAGGCCCAATTGGGCTAGGAGCCGGCGGGCTTCCTCGTATAAGGCAACCATGCGTGCTAGGTCGTCTTTCATGATGTCCTGGGACAAAAGCCTCGTGTGCCAGGCTCCATGTCCAAGGCCTTGAAGGCCCCGAGAGGCTAGGGCTGGCGTGAAACAGGGTGATGCGGCAGTTCTTGTTGTCTTAGAGCATAGAATTCAGATAGTCCACAGCTCGGAGGGCCCCTCGGACGCGTCCACGGCGCAGAGGACTCGGTAGCTTCTGACCAGGCCGCCCACCACCCACACCGGTACCCGGTCGGCGTGCGACGCCACCTTGTTGGTCACGCTGCCCAGGAACACCTCCTCCACTTGGGACAACCCCCTACGTCCTAGCACTATGGCATCGTAGTTGCCTTACTCGCCCCGAAAGACGATGTCCTTGGCCAAGCCCATGGCCTTCCCCTGACAAGCGCAGTCCACTTTGACGGGGTCCAGACCCGCGTCCAACAGGCGCTGGCGGACGTTGTCCAGCACCTCGACCGTGCGCTGGGCGATGCGCGTCTCCATGGCCTTGTGCCGGCGAGAGGACTCGGGGCTCTTCTCCATTTTGCCGCGCAGGCTTTTTTTGGGGCCCTCTCCACATGCAACAATGTCACCCACAGGTCGGGAACCACCGCCGCCTCCATCATGGCCACGTAGTCAAGGGCCATCAGCGAGGCGCGCGCGCCGTCTACAGCCATCAGCATCTGCCTCGTAGTCGTCATGAGTGGAATTGGTGTAGTTCCGGTGTCATGATGCAGCGATCCACATGGCCGAGTTGGAGCAGTAGGCAATCATAGACGCCGGTGAGCTTCTGGCCTTTGGCCTGGGGTTGTAACCGCCCTGGCGGCTGGTGGGACAGCGTGTGGACACCAATAAACAGCCCCACGAGGTCTTATTGGAGGTTGCCGCCGACCGGGGAGCCGAGTACCCCTGCCCGGAGTGTGGCAGGTTGTGCACGGCTCACAATTTTCACGAATTCACCTGGCGTCACCTCAGTCTTTTCCAGCATCATTGCTACGTAATCGCGCGGCCATGACCCTGGTGCGGGAGATGCCTGTGCTGGCTGCGGCCCGCATCATCGGGGTTAGCGACACGCGATTTTGGCGGGTGGTCCAGTTCTACGTAGCCCAAGCCCTGTCCAAAATGGACCTGGACGGAGTCAAGGCCATGGCTCTGGACGAAACCGCCTCCAAACGGGGTCACAACTACGTCACCGTCTTCATCGACCTAGACCGCAAGCAAAAGCCGGTCATCTTCGTTACCCCCGGCAAGGGCGAAGGCTGTTTGGTCCTGCTCCGCCGCTTCCTGCGTGAGCATGGCGGCGATCACAACAATATCGTTAAGGTGGTCTGCACCATGTCGCCAGCCTTCCTGACCGTGGACTGGTTCCATGTAATCCAACTCTTCACCACCGCCGTGGACGAGGTCCAAAAGGCCGAGGCTAAGGAGCGTAGAAGGCCGCTGACGGCGATAGGCTAACCGAAAAGCAGCAGCAGGCCCTGACCGAGCTAGAAACCGGCAGCTTCGCCACCGCCACCGCCTGGCGGCTCAAGGAAATGCTGCGCTGGATCAGAAAGGCCACCTCTGTACAGGCCACCCAGTGGCGCATCACCCACTTCACCCGCCATGCTTTGAAGTGCATAGCGCCTGACACCAAGACCCTGGCCCCGGTCCTTAAAGCGCTCATGACTCTGGAAAAGCATGCCCATCTGGACCCTAAGCTGCTGGACCTCAAACCATTCCAGCGCCCGCCTGGAGGGGCTTAACGGCATCTTCCAAGCCGCCCAGGCAAGAGCCAGAGGCTACCTTAATGTCTTCACCTTTATGACCATGATCTATTGCATCGCCGCACCACTGAGGGAATTCATCAAATTCCACAGGTAACGACGAAAAACCTTCAAATGGAATGCATGGCCCACTTCCCTGAAATCCGCAGACGGCCCTTTCTGGCCTGCTGGTTGGGTTCCAGCCTTGAAGGCCTTAGCCTGCCCAAGGGCTGGCCGCTAGCTCCACAAACCGTGGCAAGGCCGTATCTCAAGGCTTACGCATGATGACTGCATCCCTCAGGATGGTGACGGGGTAGTGACCAGCATAGCTCGCGATTATTCCAATGTTGCCTCCCTTATCCTCGTGGCCAACCACAGCTTAAACCAGCTTAGGGTCTACCCGCGCCACTCCCATAAGGTGATGAATGACCGCGTGCCGAACGCTGTGGAAGACCTTCCTGCTGATTTAGCTCTTGCTGCCGCCAATGTCCAATGAGCGCCGGTAACGGGTGAACCATGAGGTGACGGCGTAGCCCACATCCCCCTTGCCATTGGGAATTGCCTCTGGGAACAACCGTCCTCAACCCTTAGTCTGGCAGCTCGCCCATTCGCGGTATTCCAGCAGGCCCAGGGTGTCTCCATCAAGAAGTGGTAGCTAAGCACAACACGCCTACCGGACCCGCTCTTGACGCTCTTGTCTGGTGCCATGCCGTTGTCGTCGTCCACATCAAATATCCACATCTTATTAGGCCCGGTTCCGTCACCTTGCAAGGCACCTAGGGCGTGTTCGTCGTTAACCTTACTGGCGAAGATCTGTCCGGCGTAGTTGGCATATTTCCATGAGCCGCATCCCCATGAATAGCGCGATTAGCGGTGTCTAGAACCGGGACGGCTGCTGGGCTGTCTCTTCCAGGTAGTTGGCGGAGTCGAAGATCAAGGGCAACTCCGAAGGGGTGAAGGCCTCCCTGGCCGATTGGCCGCCCTGCCCCTGCCCCTTGAACACCTTGGGCATATGGAAGGCATCATTAAGCTTGGGGGCGTCAATGCCTTATTCCTTGCTAGCCCAGTTGATGAAGGAACTGACCTTGGTTAGCCTGGTAGCCAGGGTCTTGGGGGCCAGGCACTCCTGATGTGGGGGGTTGAGCTTGGCCCGCTTGGCATAGCCCTTACCCTTGTACTTGGGCACGTTGACCCTTTTGGGCAGGGCGTGCATCATGACACAGTAATCCCGGATATGTTCCCTAGTGAGGTCGGTAATGAAGATATCGGCATCGGCCACGGCCTTGGCCATGGTGTCCACGAATTGCCGCACCTGGGACGGGATGTCGTTCCTGCTGGCCTGGGACCAGTTAGGGGTCTTGGCCTTGAGGTAGGTCTTCACCGCCTCGGACAGCATGGGGCCGCTAGGAAGCTTATGTTGGGCGGGAGTAGCCCGGCCAACCAGCTCCGCCAGGCCGACGTAAAATGGCAGGGAGGCCAAGTCCATTGCCACCGATGGATAATAGGCCATACCAGGCCTCCAGAAGCTCCAGCGCCATAGATATGCTCAGGCCGGGGTTGGGCACCAGCCGGCCCGGAGAACCGAAGGCTGATGATGCCTCCAGGGCGGAGGCTTTGGCCCTCAACAAGCATCGCACAGCGTAAGGTACTGGAGCTTGGCTTCCCGATCCAGGTCTTCCACCTGCCCCTAGCTGACGGTGGGCTGGGACGGTTGCGGATGTACGCTGGCTTCCCCCTGCACCTTGGCTATACCACCTTTCATCTGCCCGTAGCGCAAGCGCATAGCCTCCATGTCATCTGCATAGAGGTTGGTTAGGTGCCCCGCAACCCCTCGGGATCTTGAGGGACATGCTCACGCAGAAGCCTACAGTCCCAATTCTCGGCCAAAGTGCCGTCCCGCCAGGCCCTTGGCTATATCCCTAATCTACTGATCGGTCAGGCTGGCCAGGGCCTGGGGGTCAAGCCCTCGCCAGCCCTCCCCATGTCGATCTTGATCAACCTGTGTCCCGTCCCCATGTACTGTGTTTCCCGCATCGCCAAGCATTCCCGCGTCAAGGTGAAGATGTCGTGCGCTGAGGCAACCAAATTTTATAACCCTAGGACGGGCTTCTTTCAAGCTGGCGGTGCCCAGGCTACGGCATAGCTCAGTGCAGCCTAGGCAGGGACTCAAGGCGTCTGGCACGCGGATACGGAAGTGCAGGGTGCCCCTTCGCTGACCTAAATAGCCGGGAGCGCTTATGGCCGGGCTGGATTGCCTGGGCTGGCGGGGTGGTGCCTGAAATGTGGCATGCCCGACGGATGAAAAAATAAACGGGGTGGACGCTTGCTGAAGCTTTTGTGTACCCCGTTTATGTACCAAGGCCCCTTTGGAGGCGCCCTTAAAATTAGCACAATTCTATAGCAAATTCCAAGGCTTATGCTTATTGGCGGAGAGGGTGGGATTCGAACCCACGTGCCGGGTGTTAGCCGACAACCCGATTTCGAGTCGGGCCCGTTACGACCACTTCGGTACCTCTCCTAATTATCTGCTCAAAAAGGCCGTCCCGGTTTTTTGAGCATCGCCCGACCGAAGTAAATTCGGCCGGGCTCCCGGCCGGTGGCTACCGCCCCCGGCCGCGCGGGCTCCTGCCCGCGATGGCCTGCTCGAAGGCCTCGAAAACCCGTATGTTGACCCTACCACCCGTCCTAGCCTTTTTGAGCATTGCCCGGCCCTTGTCTCAGCGACGGCTAACGAAAAACCCCGTAAGGATCTCGGCGCTCTCGGCGGCTAAGAGCCCGCCTTGCACCAAGAGCCGGTGGTTCAGCCCATGCAAAGCCGCCATATCCAACACCGAGCCAAACATCCCAGCTTTTACATCGCTGGCCGCGAAGACCACCCGCCGCACCCGCGCCCAAACCAAGGCCCCGGCGCACATGAGGCAAGGCTCCAAACTCACGTAAAGGGTGGTACCGGTAAGCCGGTAATTACCCAGGGCAGCAGCCGCCGTGCGCAGACACAACACCTCGGCGTGGGCCGTGGGGTCGCAGGCCAGGATGCTGCGGTTGTGCTCGGTGGCCAAAAGCCGCCCCACCTCATCCACCAGTACCGCGCCCACCGGCACCTCGCCCAGGCGGGCGGCCCGCCTGGCCAGGGCCAGAGCGCGCCGCATGTGCCCCGTATCCACCGCTTCCAGGGACGAAATCATGAGGCAAATTACCATAGGCCTCGGGCAGGCGCAACGCCCCTGGCGGCCGGCCCGCCAAGCTGTTAATCTGGGATGGTGCCGGTGCCCCCTGGCAGGGCAGTCAGGTACCCCCGGCAGGGCATACGAGAATCGGATGGCGTTCTTCCCCTGCTCCAGGCTATCGGCTCTCGTTGAACCTTGTGGGAGTATACAAATAGGAGCCGTCCACGGCCATGGTGCTCTTACGCCAGATAAACGACCACCGCTTTGCCCCAATGCCAGGTAAAGATGATCATGGAGTGCGCGGCCCTGAGGCCGGAGGCCTACGCGGGACCTAACCCGCCGCTTCACCAATAGTGGACTGCCCCGACCACGGGACCAAACAGGTCAAGGTGCCCTAGACCCGCGAGGGCAGCCGGTTCACCTTGCTGGTCGAGCTAGCAGCCACGACCCTGGTGCGGGAGATGTCCGTGCTGGCTGCGGCCCGCATCATCAGGGTCAGCAACATACGCTTTTGGCGGGTGGTCCTGTTTTACGTAGCCCAGATCCTGTCCAAAATGGACCTGGGCAGGGTCAAGGCCGTAGCTCTGGACGAAGCCACCTCCAAGCGGGGCCACAACTATGTCACCGTCTTCATTGACCTAGACCGCAAGCAAAAGCCGGTCATCTTCGTTACCCCCGGCAAGGGCAAGGGCTGTCTGGTCCTGTTCCGCCGTTTCTTGCGTGAGCATGGCGGCGATCACAACAATACCACAGAGGTGATCTGCGACATGTCGCCAGCCTTCCTGACCGCCACCGGCGAAAGCTTCCCCGGCGCCAACGTCACCGTGGACTGGTTCCATGTAGTCCAACTCTTCACAACCTCCGTGGACGAAGTCCGAAAGGCCGAAACTAAGGAGCGTACACCGCCCAAGGCCATCCTCTGGGCCATGCTCAAGGCCGCTGACGGCGGCAGGCTAACCGAAAAGCAGCAGTAGACCCTGACCGAACTGAAAACCGACGGCTTTGCTACCGCCACCGCCTGGCGGCTCAAGAAGATGCTTCGCTGGATCAGAAAGGCCACCTTTGTACGGGCTCGCCCAATGGTGCGTCACCCACTTCACCCGCCATGCCCTAAAGTGCATAGCGCCTGGCACCAAAACCCTAGCCCCGATCCTCAAGGCGCTCATGACTCTGAAAGAGCAAGCTCACCTGATCCATCTGATCCTAAGCCGTTGGATCTCCAACCATTCCAACGCCCGCTTGGAGGAGCTTAACGGCACCTTTTAGGCCGCCAGGGCAAGAGCCAGAGGCTACCGTAATGTCTTCACCTTCATGACCATAATTTATTTCATAGCCGAACTACCGGAGAAACTTATCAAATTTCACAGTGAACGACGAAAAACTAAATTATTCCAGTCAGTTAGTCCAGGCCTAGGGGCGTGGCAAGACCATTCAATCGCCCAGAAAGAGCAAACCTAGCCCAAGCGCTGGCCTAGCTCCTGAAGCTGCTTTTGTAGACGCCCGGGCAGGCGCTGGCCGAACTTATCGAAGTGCTTGGCAATATCCGGCAGTTCAGCCCGCCAAGCCGCGCTGTCCACCTTCAGGAGTTCAGCAAGATTCTGGGCCGGCAGGTCCAGGCCCTCCAGGTCCAGCTCGCCGGGCAAGGGCAACAAGCCGATGGGGGTCTTTTGGCCTTGTACCTTGCCCTCCACACGCTCGCACATCCACTTGAGCACCCGGCTGTTGTCGCCGAAGCCCGGCCACAGCCACTTGCCCTCGTCGGTCTTGCGGAACCAATTGACATAGAAGATGCGCGGGGCCTTGTCGGCCAGACGGTCACCCATGTCGAGCCAGTGCTGGAAGTAATCGCCCATGTGGTAGCCGCAGAAAGGCAGCATGGCAAAGGGGTCGCGCCGCAGGTTGCCCACGGCCCCAATGTTGGCGGCGGTTGTCTCCGAGGCGGCGGTGGTGCCCATGAACACCCCATGGTCCCAGCCATAGGCTTCGGCCACCAAGGGCACCACCCTAGCCCGCCGGCCACCGAAGATGAAGATGTCGATAGGCACACCCTCAGGCTTCTCCCAATCGGGGCAAATGATAGGGCACTGGGAGGCCGGGGCCGTGAAACGGGCGTTGGGATGGGCGGCCGGGTCCGTGCTGGCCGGGGTCCAGTCGCGGCCCTTCCAGTCGATGGCGTGAGCCAGGGGGGGGCCGTCTATCATTTCCCACCATATGTCGCCGTCGTCAGTTACAGCGCAGTTGGTGAATATGGCGTTTTCCTTAATGGAATCCATGGCCATGGCGTTGGAGGCGTAGGAGGTGCCCGGCGCCACCCCGAAGAAACCGGCCTCGGGGTTGATGGCGTAGAGCCGGCCGTCAGGACCGATGTGCATCCAGGCGATATCATCGCCGACGCACTCGCATTTCCAACCGGGAATAGTGGGCAGGAGCATGGCCAGGTTGGTCTTACCGCAGGCCGAGGGGAAGGCGCCGGCGATGTGAAACTGGCGTCCCTGGGGGTTGATAAGGCGCAAAATGAGCATGTGCTCGGCCATCCAGCCCTCGCGGCGGCTCATGACCGAGGCGATGCGCAGGGCCAGACACTTCTTGCCCAAGAGCGCGTTGCCGCCGTAACCGGAGCCGTAGGACCAGATCAGGTTTTCCTCGGGAAAATGGCTGATGTATTTTTTCTCTATGGGGGCGCAAGGCCACAGGGAGTCTTCTTGGCCGGGCTTCAAGGGCGCGCCGATGGAGTGCAGGCAGGGGATGAACTCACTGCCCTGGTCCAGAAGGGCTAGGACCTTGTTGCCCACCCTGGTCATGATATGCATGTTGCATACTACATAAGAGCTGTCGGTAATTTCCACGCCGATCTTGGCCAGGGGCGAACCCACAGGCCCCATGGAAAAGGGGATGACGAACATGGTGCGGCCCTGCATGCAGCCCTGGTACAGGCCGGTCATGGTGGCTTTTAGCTCATCGGGGGCAACCCAGTTATTGGTGGGGCCGGCCTCTATCTCTTGGGTGGAGCTGATATAGGTGCGATCCTCCACTCGGGCTACGTCGCTGGGGTCGGAACGGAAATGATAGCAATTTGGGCGCTTGGCCAGGGGTAGAGCCATGCCGCTCTGAACCATCTGGGACATGAGGCCATCATACTCAGCCTGAGAACCGTCACACCAATAGATATTGTCGGGCTGGCACAGCGCGACCGCCTCCTGAACCCAGCGGTTAAGTTTCTCGTTTTTGCACTGGTATTTGCTCACTGTTCATTCTCCGGTAAAAAATTCAACATAGGCCGCTCGCGGTGCGTCATCCCGCCTATCAGATACGCAATTGCTGCCTGCGAAGCCAGGGCCAATTGAAAATTCTCCTCGACCAACGCGTGGCCGCGATAATTCGCCAAGCAGGAGGGGCTATTTCAGCGGGCAAGCTGCAAAAAAGCACCCATACACCATGAGTCTGCTTGTAGTGCCAAGCTTGGCCTCTGCGACTGGACTCCATTGTATGACCCCTGTCAGCAAGCGTCAAGGAACAACCGCAAGGAGATTCTTCTTCGCTTGGTATTAGGTACGCGGCCATACCAAATCCGTTCATTATGCAAAACAACATCCACAAGCTGGAAACAGGGATATTGAGGCCCGCGTGGTGTTAAGGGCATTGACCTGTCGTTCAGGGTATTGTGCCTAAAGATGATGTAGTATTTTCAAACTATTGAGCCCGATATTTGGCATCTCTCGTTGGCAATTGCTGCATATTTTACTAGGGGATGCATGCAATATCATAAAGGCTCATTTAGGTAAGGAAGGATTTTTTGATGGCAAAATCGACCGAACCCGCCAACCAGGCAGCCCCTGCCAAAAAAACCGCCGCGCCTAAAAAGGCAGTGTTTTTTCGGATTAATTTGACAAAAATTCTCTGGTTATCCTGGACTAATCCTTCCTTTCTCGTTTGATCAGATCAATTCTGTACTATGGGGAGGGGCGACCTGCATCTGCTCCTCGGCGGCAGCTATGATCGCGCCTCGGGGCAGGTAGCTGGCCCTTCGGAAGAGGCCACCGAAGCCCTGCTGTATGGCGGTGACAGCCGGATCAGAGAAAAGGCTCCGTTTGACGTCTACGATTTTGAGGTAATGCAGAAGGTAGGCCCGCATGTCCTGGAGGGAGGCGCCAGCCAGATGGTTTCTGGCTACGACCCTGGAGGCCAGGGGCAGGAAAATTCTGTATATGAGGAGGTCGGCGAGGTTGCTATGGCCGGCCAGGATGATGGGCAGGATTGGCTTGGAGTCTCCCTGAAACTGAGTGA
>CBCOTF020000396.1:0-2287 GCA_965112955.2 Desulfarculales bacterium | reverse complement strand
GGATCAGGTAAGTGGCCGAGGCGATGAGCACCGGGCCAGCGGCCAGGCCGTCCAGGCCATCGGTGAGGTTGACGGCGTTGCTGGTGCCCACCAGGATAAAGACGGCCAGAAACACGTAGCCCCAACCCAGGTCGGGAGTGACGAACTTGAAGAAGGGCACCGAGAGCTGGGTGTTGTAGCCGGGGTGCAGGTATAGGGCCACGGCCCCGATAAGCCCGACCAGCACCTGCAGCCAGAATTTGGCCCGCGCCGATAGCCCGCCCTCGTTGCGCTTGGCCACCTTCTTTAGGTAGTCGTCAGTAAAACCGATGGCCCCGAAGCCCAGGGTGACGCACAGGGCCAGCCACAGGTAGAAGTTGCGCAAATCGCCCCACAGCATGCTGGAGACAGTGACCGCGAACAGCACCAGCACCCCGCCCATGGTTGGGGTGCCGGCCTTGGCCAGGTGGCTTTGGGGACCCAGCTCGCGGATGTGCTGGCCCATCTGCATCTCTTGCAGCTTGCGGATGAAGCAGGGGGCCAGCACCAGCGTTAGGATCAGGGCGAAGAGAGTGCCCCAGATGGTGCGGAAGCTGATGTAGCGGAAGACGTTGAAGCCACCAATGATATCGCGCAGGGGGTAGAACAAGTGGTATAACATTAGGCCCTTTCCCCCATGGTGAGCGCTTTCACCACCCGCTCCATGCCCATGGAACGCGAGCCCTTGACCAGCACCACCTCGTCTTCCTCGAACAATTCCTGGGCGGCCTGCACCAGCGAAGGCAGATCGCCAAAAGCCAGGGCCGCCTGGGTCGTTAGCCCCGCCTGCCTGGCCCCCGCCGCTACCTGGCCGGCCTGACGCCCCAAGGCCAGCACCAGCCGGCAGCCGGTGGCCACGGCGCATTGCCCGGCCTCAAAGTGCATGGCCGGCGCGAACTCCCCCAATTCTAGCATGTCGCCCAGGATCAAGGCTCGCCCGCGCATTCCCGCGATTTCCTTGAGGACCATGAGCCCGGCTTCCAGGGAAGCCA
This sequence comes from Desulfarculales bacterium, assembly GCA_965112955.2. Taxonomy (GTDB): domain Bacteria; phylum Desulfobacterota; class Desulfarculia; order Desulfarculales; family Desulfarculaceae; genus JACRDC01. The sequence goes on along the minus strand of CBCOTF020000396.1, from coordinate 1,277 downwards.
GGTTGGCGTTGTAGGTGTCGTCCAGTATCCAAAAGCCGAAGAAGCCGCGTACAAGCTGCAAGTGCCCTTTCACTGGCGTGAAGGCCTCCAGCCCGGCCAGGATAGCCTCCGGCCCCTGGCCCAGGACGTGGGCCGTGGCGGCGGCGGCGCAGGCGTTCATGACGTTATGGGCGCCGGGGGCCGCCAGGCGCACTATCAAGGGCTTCGCTCCCGGCAGGTGCAGGGTGAAAGCCTGGCGGACACCCAGAGCGGAGATATCGCCAGCCCGCACCTGGGCCGCTCGGGTCTGGCCGAAGGTAAGCACGTGGCAGGATAGCCTCCCGGCCCAGGGCGCCAGCAGGGGGTCGTCCAGATTAACCACCGCCGTGGCGGAGGCGTTCAGGCCCCGAAAAAGCTCCGTCTTGGCATTGACCACCGCTTTGAGGGAGCCCAGCATGCCGATATGGGCCGGTCCCACGTTGGTGATGAGCCCCACTTCTGGCGCGGCGATGTTCGTCATCCGGGCGATCTCATCGGGGGCGTTCATGCCCATCTCTAGCACGCAGGCGGTGTGGCTCTCATTCATTTGCAACACGGTCAGCGGCAGGCCGATGAGGTTGTTGAGGTTGCCTTCAGTTTTGAGCACCCGGTGCCTTTGCTCCAGAATGCCGGCCAGCATCTCCTTGGTGCTGGTCTTGCCGTTACTTCCTGTGAGCGCCGCCGCATAGGCCGAGTGCTCCCGCCGCCAGGCTGCGGCCAAATCGCCCAGGCCGATCAAGGTGTCGACCACCTGAAGCAGGCAGGCCTGGTCGTCACCGGCCAGGGTGAAGCCCAGACGCACCAAGGCCCCAGCCGCCCCGGCGACCAGCGCTTTTTGCACGTAATCGTGGCCGTCGAAGTTAGGTCCTTGGAGGGCAACGAAGAGCTGCCCCGGGACGATGGCGCGCGAATCGCTGCCCACCCCGGTGAAGGGCGCCTCCGGGGCCAGGCCCCTGAGGCGGGCACCGGTAGCCCGTTGCACGAAGGTGGCGTCCAGACTAGGCATCCATGTACCTCTGGCGGGCGGATCGTTTTTTCAGCGCCACCGCGGCCTGCTTGCGGTCGTCGAAGGGGTGCTTGACCCCCCGCACCATCTGATAGCCTTCATGCCCCTTGCCGGCGATTAGCACCACGTCTTTGGCGCTGGCGGCTTGGACCGCCAGCTCTATGGCCCGGGCGCGGTCCGGCTCCCGCACATAGCCCGGGGCGTGGGCGGCGCCCAAGCCGGCAGCCGGCCGGCTGCCGGCTGCCTTAAGCCC
>CBCOTF020000395.1:0-1547 GCA_965112955.2 Desulfarculales bacterium | reverse complement strand
CTTGCCGCTACGAGCCCGACATTAACCCGACCGACCAGGAAATGGCCGTCCACTAAGGCACGGCTGTTTTGCCCGCCTGGGTACGAGAACCCCGTGACAAGGCCAAGGCCGAGGTGGGAGTGCAACCATTTTGTGCTCGGGAGTCAGGTCTTTGAGCGGGTCCAAAAACTCGGGCATAATGTCACTCCCTTTGAGGTTGGGATTCATGGCCCGGCGGTCTCGGATCTCGGCCGGGCGCTCCTCCTTACATGATAGGTCCGGCGGCCGGTTAAGCCAATTCCGCCTTGAAGGTCCAAACTTGTTAAAAAATACCTCTAGCTTTATAATAATTAATTTAGACTTGAGCAGGACTCGCCCCGTAGGCCCGAGCATGCCATCGGGCCGGCCTCTAAAGGAGTAGCCATGCCCACCGTTTTCTGTCTGGCAGGAACCCAGGGAGCGCAAACCACCCAGCTGTTGCATGGCCTGGCCGCAGAGCTAGCCAGACGGGGCTTCAAGGTGGGACTGATCACGCGCGAAGCCGACTCCCCGACGCCGCCTCCGCGGGGTGCCTTGCTGGAAATGCGCGTGGGACCGGGCGGTGTGTACCTGAGCCATGCCCAATGGCGGCCACCCTCCCTGGACCAAGTGCTGGCCCGCCATGCCCAGGGCCTGGATGTGGTGCTCTCCCAGTTGCACCAGGATCAGAAAGTATACAAAATCGAGTTTTGCCCAGCCGGCTCCTCCCCCGCCCTGCTGGGCGATTCCAACCTCAAGGCCCTGGTGAGCCAAGAGCCCCTGCCGGGCGTCGTCCCCTGCTTCTCCCCTCAGGATTTGGCCGGCCTGACCCAGCTATTGATTGGCCTATTGCCCCCGCCCGGGCGGCCTTTGCTGCGGATGCTGGTTGACGGTCGCAAGCTGCCGGCCAAAGATTTCGTGCAGGAGATCATCGCTAGCACCATCCGCGCCCTCATCGGGTCCCTGAAGGGCGGTCAAGGTGCTAAGGGCATCGAGATTCATCTTGCACTAGCCCCTGTCCTCCATGAACGCGCCAACCGTCCGCCTGGTGGCCCCGCGATAACGAGTTGACCCCAAGAGGGCGATTTTCATTATTATCAAAGACAGATGCTGGCTATAACCAACCAGGTTTGTCCGCTGCCTCCTTTAATCGACTACCCATGAGCCAGGCGCGCCAACCGCTACCAGTTCCGTCCGGCGAAATGATGTCTGTCATGAGTAAAAATTCTCTTCTGTGCTGGGGAGCAGAGAGATTAGCTTGGCCGGCCCACGCATAACCGTCGGCGTGGGCAACGTGTGTGAATTCCGTTTCAAGCGGGCCACCGATTTCACGGGATGTAGGCCAGTTGGGGTAGTAGGCGACGCTGGATAATACCTGATTGGCTTATACTACGCCTTCCCAACACGGAGGGTGCAGATGCCGGCGGAGAAGTTATCCATGCGTAAGATCAAAGAAGTACTTCGGCTGAAGCACGAAGCCGGCTGCGGCAACCAGGACATTGCCAAGAGTTGCGGGATAGGCCGGACCACGGTGTCCCGTTACCTGCGTC
>CBCOTF020000394.1:0-1905 GCA_965112955.2 Desulfarculales bacterium | reverse complement strand
TCAGATCAGCCCAGGACAATCCGAGAACTTTCGTCAAATTAATCCGAAAAACAACGTCATGATCTATTGCATTGCCGCACCATTGGGGGAATTCATCAAATTCCACAGGTAATGACGAAGAACCCAAGACTGTTAATTTTATAAATAACTAACCGTTGTTATAAGATCATTTTTAACTGCTACGCCTGTCTTGGACAGCACTGGGCGGGGATAATTCCCGCCCCTACATTAAGACAACGTATTGGCTGCTTTTTCCTAATGCAGGAGTATAGTTTATCCTCGCCAGTTTTGTTTGCCACCTGCCGCTATCTTGGCCCTGGTTTGGCTGGACCCGGATGGGGGCCGTTCTCCACGCTACGCTGTCATGGTATATAATCAGCCATGGAGATCACCCTCGCAGCCCCTGCCAAAGTAAACTTGAGTTTGTTGGTGCTGGGACGCCGCCCCGATGGCTACCACGAGCTTATGACCCTGATGCAACCCCTGAGCCTGGGCGATGAGCTGATTATCAGCGACCAGGCCCGTGGCCTAGAGTTTTCCTGCGATGATCCCGCCCTGCTGGAAGGCAACTTGGTGACCAGGGCCGCCGAGGCCTATTTTAGGCTCTGGGGCGGGAACCCCGCGCTCGGCTGCACTTAAGCAAGCGGGTGCCGGTGGCCGCCGGCCTGGGGGCGGCTCTTCCGACGCCGCCTCGGCCCTGCTGGGGCTCAACTTGCTGCATGGCCGGGTCCTGGCCCCGGAGCGGCTATTGGCCCTGGCCCGGTGCCTGGGCGCCGATGTGGCCTTCTTCCTGGGCGGGGTGACCGCCTTGTGCACCGGCGTGGGCGAACGTGTGCAGCCCTGGCTGCAATTTCCCCTCCTGGATTATGTCCTGGTTAACCCCGACATTCCCGTCTCCACGGCTTGGGTCTATGAGCAATTTGATTTGGCGTGGACAAATAGCCGTGGGCGGAATAAAATAAGAGACGTTACCAATAGTTCTCTGCCGACGGGTGGGATCCTGGTAAACGATCTGGAGCTGGTGATCTTGGAGGCTTATCCGGAAGTGGCCAGGATTAAGGAAGTATTGCTGGAGGAGGGGGCTTGGGGGGCGTTGATGTCCGGCAGCGGGTCCACGGTCTTCGGCGTTTTTGCCGATGCCGGGGCTACCGGCCGCGCAACCCGGCGCCTAGAGGCTCGGGGAGGCTGGTGGGTACGAGCCTGTCGCGGTATCGAGGCCTAAAGGGGTTTGGTGGGGGGGCGATCATGGATATCACCGAGGTCAGGGTCTTCCCCGTGGACGAGGAAAGGCTCAAGGCATACGCCACCATCACTCTAGACCGCTGCTTTTTGGTGCGGGACCTAAAGATAATCATGGGGCACAAGGGGCTGTTCGTGGCCATGCCCAGCAAGCGCCGCAAGGACGGCACCTATCAGGACACCGCCCACCCTTTGAACAGCGAGACGCGGTGCATGATCGAGGAGAGGGTCCTGGGCGAGTATAATCGCCAACAGGAACAAGTGGGAGAATCGCTAGCCAGCTAGGGCTCCGCCGGGTCATGGTAGGACAGCCTAGGATTTGCCAAGCCGGGATGTACCATACCCGCTGGTTGTGGCTTGGTTTTTTCGGATCGGGTGACCCTTAGCCCCGGCCCTGATGGCTTCCAGCCCCTCTGGGGAAGGTCCGCGCCGTCGGCTTAAGAAAGCTGCGCGGCCGATATAATTCGTATCCCTGCTGGGGTGTCGTCAAGCGGTAAGACACGGGTCTTTGGAACCCGCATTCGCAGGTTCGAATCCTGCCACCCCAGCCATTTGTTCCCGGGGCCAGCCAGGGGGCCGCGTTTTCTGTTAGGCTAAACGGCCTAATCAAGCGCCTCCAGAGGCGCTTGAGGCAGCGGAAATGTTCAACAAACTAACGGTATTCAC
>CBCOTF020000393.1:0-1023 GCA_965112955.2 Desulfarculales bacterium | reverse complement strand
TATCCCGCAACTCTTGGCAATGTCCCGGTTGCCGCAGCCGGCCTCGTGCTTCAGCTGAAGTATTTCCTTGATTTTGCGCATGGATAAGCTCTCCGCCGGCATCTGCACCCTCCGTGTTGGAAAGGCGCAGGATAGCCAACCAGGTGTTATCCGGCGTCGCCTACTACCCCAAGTGGCTCACATTCCGTGGAACCGGTGCTCCACATCGCGTGGAATCCCTGGCTCGCTTGAAACGGGCTCCGCACTGGTGCATGCCACAAGACCGGCTGATCCGTATATGCCCAGCCCGGGGCAGCGGGCCGGTGCGGGCGGCCGTGGAAGCAAAAACAGCCATACGATTTTTTGTGCCCTGCCTCGCCGTCTGGCCATACCGAATTGTGGCGATGGGGAAGCCTCACCGTTTAACCGATGTTGCTTTTCAGATTACTTTGACGAAAGTTCTCTGATTATCCTGGACGGATCCCCCCCTTCCCCTTTGATCAGATCAATTTTGTTGCGTCGATGCGGACGTGCTCTGGGGAGACGACCTGAGTCTGCTCCTCGGCGATAGCTATGGTCGCACCTCGGGCCAGGTAGGTGGTTAGCCCTTCGGAAGAGGCCGACGGAGCCCTGCTGTATGGCGGTGACGGCCGGGTCAGAGAGGAGATCCTATTTTACGTCTGCGATTTTTAGTTGGTTCAGGAGGTAAGCCTGCATATTCTGGAGGGATATGCCGGCCAAATGGCTTCTGGCCACGACTCTGGAGGCAGGGGAGGGAAGTTCTGTATCTGTGGTGGTTTGGTTTCATGAGTTGCTGACCTCCGGGTCTGGTTTTTGTGAGAAAAGGGAGCCGTCAATGGGGGCCGTAGTGGAGCTAGATTCCAAGCGCAGCAAATGATGGTCGCGCTTGACCCTGCAATTTACGGCGAGGTCCAGCGGCCTGGGCAAGCCGTGGGAGCGATTTTCCAGTAGGACCTCTACGCGGTCAGGGTCATGGTCGTGGTAGAGGAGGATGATTTGCTTGCCGATCAGAGGCACTGGGGC
>CBCOTF020000392.1:0-1162 GCA_965112955.2 Desulfarculales bacterium | reverse complement strand
CGTCACTCTGCCAAATGTAGTTGGGCAGCTCGGCTTCGAAGCGTCTGCGGTCGACAGGTGGGGTGACCTGTTTGCCCACCAGGATATAGGCCGGGGGATCGGGCTAGGACAACGGCACCCTTGGGTTAGGTGGCTCAGGGAGGGAGAGAGCCCTTCCTTTGCGCCGACCAGCTGGCCGCGGCCAAGCCCGGCCACTGAGCCAAGGGTCCCATCTGCCCCGGGCTGGCTTGTTGAAAAGGCTTGGCCGAATGGTCTCCACCAGGGCCTTGAACCGGCCCCAGTAGCCCCGCGGCCGCAGCCGGATCACCGCTCGGCAGTCAGGGCAGCGGAAACATCGAAGCCAAATCGCTGTGGGGGCTTCATCAAAATAGGCAGGCACGAAGCCGTGCCCCAAAAGCCGGACGCTCCCACACCGGGGCACCTCTCCAGCCGGGGCCAGGGGAAACGCCGCCCCAGCTCCAGTGTTGTCCAAAATAGGTTCTCAAACACCGGCTAAGTGATCGAAGCGAGATGCCCTCACCCCAACGTGGAAGCATAATTTTACCAAAAGCCAACAATATCGCGATAAAGAGAGGATAAGACCATGGTATGACTAGCCAGTCTGTTCAGTCAACTGCTGCATCACTTCCCCCACACTGAATTCGCCGCCTTGGTCAAGGAACACGGTGCCGCGGTCAGGACCAAGGGATCTCCCTGTTGGACCCAGTTTGTGGCCATGCTCTTCTGTCATCTCTGGCCAGGGCTGACTTCCTAAGGGAGACTTGCCAGGGTCTTTCCTGCTGCTTGGGCAAGCTGTCCCACCTTGAGGTGAGCGCGGCCCCCAAAAGGTCCACACTGTCCTACGCCAACCCGCACAGCCCCTCGGCCTTGTTCCGAGCCCTGCTCTTCAAAGTTATGGAGCGCTTCCGTCCCCAAGGCTCCCTGGGCAGGAAAAAGGGCAAGCTCAAATTCAAGAACCAGCTCCTGAGCCTGGGCTCCTCCGCCATCACCCTGAGCCTGAGCCTGTTCCCCTGGGCCGAGTACAAGCGGGCCAAGGATGGGGTCAAGGCTCACATCATTCTGGACCACGACGGCTACATGCCCAGCTTTGTCCTGCTCACCGAGGCAAAGGTGGCCGATGTCACCGTGGCCCAGGGGCTGGCCCTAAACCCTGGCTCCATCC
>CBCOTF020000391.1:0-3838 GCA_965112955.2 Desulfarculales bacterium | reverse complement strand
CTACCGTAATGTCTTCACCTTCATGACCATAATCTATTTCATCGCCGCACCACTGAGGGAACTCTTCAAATTTCACAATTAACGATGAAGAACCACTAGCCGGTAACGCCGATAACCCAGGGCCAAGACCCAGGTGAACCGCCTCCATGGACGTGCGCAGCCTAGGCGAGAGCCACGTGCCCTGCTGCCAGGCCATCAGCACCGCCACCTCCATCTCGCCTCGCTCCAGGGATATGGCCGCCAGTTGGCTGCGGTACAGTTCCTCCTCCACCGCCACCCGGGGAAGCACCGACAAGCCAGGCCGACGGCCCAGGCAACGCTTGATAGCCTCGATGCTGTTCAGCGCCAGGATAGCGGCCGGGCGCGCTCCCTTCTGGGCTAGGGCTTGCAGGAACAGTTTGCGGTAGCTGCAACGGGTGCACGTGAGCAACAGGTCTTAGCCGTCCAGAGCGGTTAGAGGGCAGGCGTGCAGGGCGGTCAGGGGGTGCCCCGACGCTGTCACCACCGACAGTGGCTCGAAGGCCAGTGTCTGGGCCTCCAACTCCGGAGCCACGATGGACTCGGCCAGCAGAAAGGCCAGGTCGGTGATGACCTTGGCGAGGTTGCCGGCCAGGCTGTCATGGGCGCAGGTGATGAAGGAAAGCCCCTCCCCCGGCCAGCGCCTCCGGAACCAGGCCATTATCGGCGGTAACCGGTAGATGGCCAAGGTTTCGGGCACCCCGGATGGTCAGCATGCCCTGGCCTGGTAGGCCGCGGGCCACCTCGGCCCGGGTCTCCTCAACCAAGGCCAAGAACTTCTCGGCGTAGGGCAGGAGCCCTTCCCCGGCCTAGGTGAGCAGGATGGCCAGCCCCAGGCGCTCGAACAGTGGCACCCCCAGCTCCTCTTCCAACACGCAACCAGAATAAGGGGGATCGCCATGAGCCAAATGGAGAGAGGGCTGGAGCTGATGGAGGGAGGATGCAATCGCAGCCAGGCCATGCTGGGCGGGTTTGGTACGGTCTATGGCCTGAACGATGAACTGGATCAGCACCTGAGCCGAGCCGTTGGCGGTAGCATGAGACGCCAGGCCCTGACCTGCGGGGCCTTGACCGCGGCGCGGTGATGGTGCTAGGCCTAAAGGACCGGGGCAGGGTGGGCAGGAGATGGAACTGCGCCAAGAATCCTATGAGGCTGCGCAGGAATTCATGGCTCGATTCAAACAATTGCACGGCGGCCTGGAATGCCGGAATTTGCTGGGGGTGGACATCTCCACGGCCGAGGGGTTCCAGCGTTTCAAGGAGGCCAACCTCTTCGGCACCCGCTGCTCCGGCCTAGTGCGTGACGCCGCCTGGCTATTGGAAAGTTTTACTGTAGGGTAACAGGTCCCTTCGGGGCGCTGGCAGCGGCTTCCCGCCCCGGTGCGAGGATAACCGGCCTTCATCTGTAAGGATTTAAACGGGTCATGGAAGGCCCGCCGAAGCACGAGCCCTGCAATGGCGAGCGCTTCGGAAGGCGAGGCAAAAACGCACTTTTGCCACGCCGATCATTGCACGGGGCAGGAGGCCCACATCCAATGTTTTCATTTGGGCGTGCCGCCGAAAGGCCACATATTCAATGCCGGCTTGAGGGCTTGTAGCAAGCGCTTTTGATCCTCTGGCGTGCAGACCGCGGTGCGCAGGTGATAGGGCGAGCAGCCCACGAAGTTGCCGCAGGGGCGCACCAGCACCCCCTTCGCCGCCGTGGCCTGGGCCACCAACTCTGCGGTGGGGCCGTCCTCGGACAGACGGCAGAGGAGATAGTTGACCTGGCTGGGATAGACCTTCAACCCCAGCTTCATCAACGTCTCGGCCTGCTGCTGGCGCCATTCGTCGACCATGCGCCGGGTTTGGATCGCGTATCCCTCTAAGCCCAGGCAGTACACGCCGGCCTTCTGGGCCAGGGTGTTAACCGACCAGGCCTGAGCCAGAGGCGCTAGCTTGGCCATGGTGTCGCTGTGCCCCAAGGCGTAGCCCAAGCGCAGCCCCGCCAGGCAGTAGAACTTGGTCATGGAGCGCAGCACCACCAGCCTGGGGTAGCGCTCCAAGAGCAGCGGCGACCATTTGCGCGTCTCTTCGGTGGCGAAGTCGATGAAAGCCTCGTCCAGCACCACCCAGGTGCGCCGGTGGTTGGCTTGCACCATTAGGGAGTTAAGCACATCAAGGTCCACCAAGCCGCCGGCCGGGGTGATGGGGTTACTCAGGATGATGCAGGAGGGGTCCTGGTCCCAGAGCTGGCCCAGATCGCGGCTGGTGGGAGCGAAGCCGTTTTTTTCCTTTAATAGTAGATAGCTGAAATGCCGCCCCGTGATGGCCAGCGAGCGGGCGAACTCGCCGAAGACCGGGGCCATCACCACGATGGAGCGCAGGTCCATGGCTCGGGCCACCACCCTTATCAGAGCCGTGGAGCCGTTGCCAGGCAGAATGTTGGCCGGCTTAACGCCTAGGGACTTGGCCAGGGCCTGGCGCAACTCCAGAGTGGAACGGTCGGGGTAGTGGCGGATCAGTTGCAGTGCCTCGCTAATTACCTTGGACAGGCCCGGGGGCTGCCCAAGGGGGTTCAGGGAGGCCGAGAGGTCCAATATTTCGGAGACCGACACTCCCAGGCTACGGGCTGCCGACCAGATGTCGCCGCCGTGGCCGCCCTCACCCAAGGAGATAAGATCGCGGTCCAGGTTGAAGGGATTTTCCATAGGCCGGGTTTCACCCCGCTAATCTAGAGATGTGGCGTAGGGCCTGGCGTAACTGAAGGTCAGCCTCAGCCGAGCCTCGCAGGCCGCCGTTATTATGACACGCCTTCCCCGCTGGCGCGAGGCCCTCCGAGGGCGGCTGGCGGTAGTCCTTTTTGGATAGGCCGTGACGGGCCCTTTTGAGGTACAGCATCTTGGGATTAACCCCGGCCGCCTTGGCGGAATCCTGGTTGCTGCCGCGGTAGGCCGCCAGCAAGGCCTCCAGATAGTGCCGCTCGCACCGCTCCAGGTAGTCGTTCAGGGACAGGAGCAGATCCCCCTCCAGGTCCGCGGCCTGGGGCGGCCAGGGTACCTGCTGGATGAAGGAAGCCGGGGCCGCCGGCCCGGAATCGGCCAGGTCTAAGCGCTGCACCAGGTTGGAGCGGCACAGTATCACGGTGTTGATTTTTGCTTTGTTTTGATCGGGAAGTAAGGAAATTTTTCAAATTGGCTTGACCAGGTCAATGTTGTCCAAAATAGATTCTCAAAAACCAGCTAAGTGATCGAAGCGAGGTGTCCTCATCCCAGCGTAGTAGTGTGGTTATGCCAAAAGCCAACAATACCACGACCAAGAGAGGACAAGGCCATGGTACGAGTAGCCAGCCTGCTTAGTCAACTGCTGCATCACTCCCCCCGCATTGAGCTCGCCGCCTTAGTCAAGGAGCACGGTACCACGGTCAGAACCAAGGGCTTTCCCTGTTGGGCCCAGTTCGGGGCCATGGTCTTTTGTTACCTCTGGTCAGGGCTAACTTCCTAAGGGAGAGCTGCCGGGATATTTCCTGCTTCCTAGGCAAGTTGTCCTACCTTGAGGTGAGCGCGGCCCCAAAAAGGTCCACACTGTCCTACGCCAACCAGCACAAGCCCTTGGTCTTATTCCGCGTCCTGTTCTTCAAAGCCATGGAGCACTTCCGTACCCAAGGCTTCCCGGGCTGAAAAAAGGGCAAGCTCAAATTCAAAAACAAGCTCCTGAGCCTGGATTTCTCCGTTATCACCCTATGCCTGAGCTTGTTCCCCTGAGTCGAGTACAAGCGGGCCAAGGGCGGGGTTAAGGCTCACATCATGCTGGACCACGACGACTACATGCCCAGCTTTGT
>CBCOTF020000390.1:0-15310 GCA_965112955.2 Desulfarculales bacterium | reverse complement strand
CCCAGCTCCATGATCTTCTTAACGCAGGCTGCAACGAAAAGTATGATGGCAACCAGGTGTCAGGGAATTATTCTCGTCTCTCGGGGCCAGGGGTCTTCCACCACCCTCGGCCACTTCCTCATTCATGGACGCACATCCAAACATATATAACTGGCGTCAAGAGAATATTTTAATGATACATATCATGCTTAGCAGTTGCGTTGATGCCGAGGGCGGTACTATTTACCCCACCGCGCCTTGGCCGCTTTCTGGGCTATGGCCTTAAGTTCTTCGGGGGTAAGCTTGGAGGCGCGGGCCTTGCCACCCTTGAGGCCACCAAGACGGCCCAGGGCTGCGGCATGAGGGTTGCGGGTGTCTTCTTTGGCGGGGGTGTCGTCGGCAGGTTCAGGTTTTGCGCCCGTTGCGATACCCACAAGCTTAGCTGCTAGCTCATTCAGATCGCAAAGCCGTTTGGGCTTACTTGAGCGTTTAAACATACCCCAAAAATAGTGCATCTAAAGCCCTATGTTAGTAGAGGGTAACTTCAAGTTAACCCACTATCTGAAAAGATCCTTTACTTCCCGATCAGAACAAAACAAAAATCAACACCTCGCTCACAACAAGGTGGGACAGCTTGCCCAAGCAGCAGGAAAGACCCTGGCAGATCTCCCTTAGGGAATCGGGACTGGCCAGATAATAGAAGAGCATGGCCATGAAGTGGGTCCAGCAGGGAATCCCTTGGTCCTGACCCCGGCACCATGCTTCTTGACCAAAGCGGCGAACTCAATGCGGGGGAAGTGACGCCGCAGTTGATTGAACAGGCTGGCTACTCATACCATTGCCTTGCCCTTTCTTGCTCGCGGTATTGTTGGCTTTTGGCAGAATCATACTACCACGCTGGGATGAGGGCGTTTCGCTTAAATCACTTAGCCGGTTTTTGAAAATTTACCTTGGACGATGCTGCCGGTACACTAGCCATCCGTAAAAGGGCCCCTTCGGACCTGGAGCAAATCGCTCGTATGAACTTAAAGTCCTGGGCAAACTCCGGCCAGACTATTGGGAGATGAAGCTGAGGCTGGTGGCAAAACGGTTGCAATTTCCCGCTCTGGTCACCGCGTTGGAGGGCAAGGTGGTGGGCTTCGTCATCGGCGACGTTAGCCGGTGGGAGTATGGCGTGCCGGAACACATCGGCGGGATTGACACCATCGGCGTGGACCCTCATTATTAAAAGTTGGGCATCGTCAAAATCCTGTTTTCCGATATGGTGGAGAAACTGAAAAAAGTAAGCGCCGCCACCATAAGCATCTTCGTCAAGCGTCTAGACTGGAGGCTGTTGAAATTCTTTGAAAGCATCGGTTTCCAGCAGGACAACATGACCAACCTGGAGTTGAATCTTTAAGGCCGTGGGGCGGGCTGGCCCGGGAACCCGCCTTTCCTCGGTACCCACCAATCAGCCTTGCTTCGCCGGGGCGTTGGGGTGCCGTTCTTTCGCCATACCCCAACAGAAGTCGCCAGCGCCGGCCCCCGCTACACACCTACTCGATCAGTCTATGCCCGCCGCGGCTCGCGGCCCTTTACACTCCACGCCTGCGGAAGTAAGCTATAGTTCTCACATTCTCATATCCCGAGGCTTGGCATGAGTTTGCGCAAGGTGAACAATATCCTGGAGCTGGTGGGCGAGACTCCCCTGGTGCGCATAAACCGCATCAACCCCCACCCCACGGTTGAGGTCTACGCCAAGCTGGAGGCCATGAACCCCGGCGGCTCGGTCAAGGATCGCCCGGCCCTGTACATGATCGAGATGGCCGAGAAGTCTGGCGAGCTTGCCCCCGGCAAGATCGTATTGGAGGCCACCAGCGGCAACACCGGCATCGGCCTGGCCATAGTCTGCGCGGTCAAGGGCTACCGCATGCTGTTCACCATGAGCGAGTCGGCCTCGGCTGAGCGGCGCAAAATTCTACGCGCCTATAACGCTGATATCCTGCTTACCCCCGCCCACCTGGGCACCGACGGAGCCATCGAGGAGGCCTACCGCCTGGCCCGCGAGCATCCGGACAAGTATTTCCTGGTGGACCAGTTCAACAACGAAAACAACTGGAGATCCCACTACGACCATGGCACAGCCGACGAAATATTTGAGGCTAGTGAGGGCAAGGTTCGGGTGGTGGTCGTTAGCATGGGCACCACAGGCACCCTCATGGGCATCACCCGCCGCCTGCGCGAACTCGACCCCAAAATCAGGGTGGTGGGCGTGGAGCCCTTTCAAGCCCACAAAATCCAGGGCCTCAAAAATATGAAGGAGTCCTACCCGCCGGGTATTTTCAACCCCCACGAGCCCGACAGCATCGTCAATATCGACGACGATAGCGCCTACGAGACGGCCCGCCGCCTGGCCCGCGAGGAGGGCATCTTCGTGGGCATGAGCGCCGGAGCAGCTATGAAGGCCGCCCTGGAGCAGGCCGCCGGTATGGACGAGGGCCTGGTGGTGGCGCTGTTGCCCGACGGCGGCGAGCGGTACCTTTCCACATCGCTGTTTGTCTCCGAGGAAGTGCCGGTGCCGCTGAAGCTTTTCAACACCCTCACTCGTAAGATGGACGACCTGGTGCCGGTGCGGGCTAGGCGTCTGGGCATCTACGCCTGCGGCCCCAGCCTGGACGGTCCCGCTGACCTGGGCTTGGTGCGCCGCATGCTTTTCGCCGACCTGGTGCGGCGCTACCTGGAGACCCGCGGCTTTGAGGTGAAGCTGATCATCAACATCGCCGACATCGATGACCGTACGGTCAATCAGTGCCTGCACGAGGGTGCCCAGCTCAGTGAGTTCGCCGCCCGCTGGGAAAAAGCCTTTCGGGAGGACATGGCCATCCTGTCGGTGCTGCCGGCCCACCACTACCCCAAGGCTAGCGAGCACGTGCCGGACATGATCGAGGAAACCCGACGCCTATTGGACAAGGGTCTGGCCTACGAGAAGCTACGCTCGGTGTACTTCAACATCAGCCGCTTCAGCGCCTACGGCAAGCTCTCGGGGGTGAACTTGAACGCCATTCAGCGCAGCAAGACCGTGGATTTTGACTACTACGAAAAGGACAACCCCCGGGATTTCACCCTGTTCAAGCGCACCACCCTGGCTGAACTCAAAGCCGGCATCTACTGGGCCACGCCCTGGGGCAACGTACGCCCGGGCTGGCACGTGGAGTGCGCCACCATGGCCACCCAGCACTTGGGCCAGCCCTTTGACCTGCACCTGGCCTCAGTGGACTTGATCTTCCCCCACGGCGACAACGAGATCGCCGTGGCCGAGGGGCTTTCCGGCCAGCCCCTAGCCCGCATGTGGCTGCACTCCGAGGTGGTTATGACCCAGGGCAAAAAGGTCAGCCGCACCACCGGCAACGACCTGACCCTGAAAGACCTCCTGGCCCAGGGCTTCGCCCCGGCCACCATCCGCTACTGGATGCTCTCCCAGCACTACCGCCGGGTGCTCACCTGCACGCCCGAGCAGTTGACCCTGGCCACCAAGAGTGTGGAGCGCCTGGGCGAGTTCGTGGACCGCTTGTTGTTCATGGTCCCCGGCCAGAGCGCTCCCCAGGTGCCCGAGCTGATCCACCAGGCCCGGGCCTTGTACCAAGAGGCCATGGACAACGACCTAAACCTGCCCAAGGCCATGGGCTACATCTTCGGATTCATCAAAGAGATCAATCGCATGATCTCCCAGGGTCGCTTAGACCAGGAGCAAATTCAGGCTGTGCTGGACTTCATGGGGCGCATCAACCGAGTCCTGGGGGTCATGCACCTGGAACGCCCCGCCGTAGGGCCGGCCATCCAGGCCCTGCTCAACAAGCGCGAGCAGGCCCGTCGCCAGGGCGACTATGCGGCCGCCGATGCCCTGCGCCAAGAACTGGCCGGTCACGGCGTGCAGATCATCGACACCCCTCTGGGCACCCGCTGGCGGCCGGGCAGCGTGCCCGCCACAGGGCATTGACGGGTGCTGATTCTTGCTTTATTCTGATCGGGCAGTAAGGAAATTTTTCAGATTGGCTTGATTAGGTTTCGACGTTTTCTCTGCTCTGCCTGCCGGGCGGTAAACCGGCTGCAGCCGCGGGGCTACTGTAGCCGGTTCCAGGCCCCGGTGGAGGTCATTCGCCGGCAAAGCCTTTCCAATAAGCTAGCCCGAGGCAGATGGGACCCTGACCTACCGCGCTTCCACCCGCACCACTGGCTCAAGGGTCTGCTGCGGCAAGTGAGCCTATACCTGGGGTCAAGCTGGTCGGACGCCTTGCTCGGGGCCTTCGATTGACTCAGTGACCGGGGCTTGACCGCGACCAGCCGGTCGGCGCAAAACGAGAGTCCTTTCCCTCCCTAAGCCACTTACCCAAGGGTGCCGTTGTGTTGGCCCGCCCCTCCGGTCTACACCTGGGCGAAACACCCCCATGGAGGACCGACATGGACGAGGACCAGAAAGAAGGGTCCGGCTCTACCGCCAAGGCGGCGGCAAGCTAGAAACCCTTCCACCCCACGGGCAGGGATGACCGAGGCGGTAGCAGGGCATTGGACGAGGACACTGCTCAGACCCTGATCCGCCTGCGCAGAGAGCTGCCCACTGTGTCAGTGGCTACCATCATAAACGAGATGATGCGCCGACGCTTGACCTCGCTCGACGTGATCCTTAAGGCGTCTACCGCTTCCTGCACCCGCAGGGGCTGATGGGCAAACAGGTCGCCCCACCTATCGACCGCAGGCGCTTCGAGGCCGAGCTGCCCAACGACAATTGGCAAAGTGACGCCATGCATAGGCCGCTGCTTCTGGTGGGCGACAAATGGCGTAAGACCTACCTCTTCGCATTCATTGACGACATGAGCCTCCTGATTGCCCATGCCGCGTTTTACCTCTCCGAGGGCCTGGTCATTTTTCTACAGGCCTTGCGCCAGACCTTGCTCAAACGGGGGCGACCTTGCAAGCTCTACCTCAACGACGGCCCAGCCTCCCGCTAACACCACAGTGGACGAGATCACTGCCTCCCAGGGCGTCGCCCTGGTCCACTCACCATTCTACGTGCCCCAGAGCAGGGGCAAAATCGAAAGATTCTTCCGCACCGTCAGGTCCCAGTTTTTCCCCGGTTTCAAGGGCTATACCCTTCGGGACATCAATGAGGCCCTGGAGTGCTGGATTAGGAACGTCTGCCACCAACGCAAGCATCTGGGCAACGGACAGGCCCCCTGTAACGCTTCACCAACAAGATGGAGTGCGTCAGGCCTCCTCACGCCGACCTGGAAGATTATTTCAGCAAAAGGGCCACGCGCCGCGTGGCCCTGGACCGCACCATCTCTTTGGCTGGCAGGCTATACGAGGCCCCAGTGCCTCTGATCGGCAAGCAAATCATCCTTCTCTACCACCGCAGCCCCCACTGGCGACTCCCTTTTTTCGCAAAAATCAGACCTGGAGATCAGCAACTCATGAGCCCAAACTACCGCGCCTTCTTTATCCTCACCAGGAAGCCCTTCGGCTCTGACCTGACACCCAAGGAAATAATGCAGGCCGCCGAGGTCCTCGGCGTGGCCAAACGCTTCGAATACGCCAGTGGCCAAACGCTTCGAATACACCATCCGCCTCGGCGCACTGACCCTGGTCACCGGAGATGTGGGCCGCGGGAAAGCCACCGCCTTGCACTGGACCGCCAGTAGGCGGCACCCACCCGAGTATCAGACCACTTGGGTCACCGTCTCAAAGGACTCCATCTTGGAACTCTACAGGCAAGTCTGCGGCGAGCTCGCAGTGGACACTGCCCGCTTCTCCAGAGCCGTCCTCACCAAAAGTGCACCAGAAAACAGGTCCTGGAAATCGCTCCGGACCGCAAAAAAAAGCCGGCCTCATCATCGATGAAGCCTCTCTCCTCAGGCTTCAAGTCCTGGCCGAGTTGCACACCATCACGCAGTTTCAGAGAGACGCTAAGCCAACCCTGCCTATCATCCTGGCCGGCTAGAACAACCTCGCCGACCTCCTCATAATACAGAACCTCTCTGCCCCTCTCAAAATCGCAGGCGCCAAACAGAACTTCTTCGCTGATCCGGCCGTCGCCGCCATACAGCAGGGCTCCGGCGGCTTTTTCCGAAGGGCCAACAATCTGGCCCGAGGCGCGATCATAGCTGCCGCCGAGAAACAGACTCAAGTCGTCTCCCCTGAGCACGTCCGCATCGCCGCAAAAGAATTGATCTGATCAAATGAGAAAAGTAGAATCCGTCCAGGATAATCAGCGGATTTTCTTATTAATCCGAACAGCAACACTTAGCAATGATGCTGGAAAAGATTACGGTGACGCCAGGTGGGTTTGTAGAAATCGTGAGCCTTTCACAACCTGCCACACTCAGGGCGGGGGTGCTCGGTTCCCCGGTCGGCGTCAGCCTCCAAGAAGACCTCGTGGGGCTGTTTATCGGTGTCTACACGCTGCCCCACCAACCGCCAAGGCGGTTGCAACCCTAGGCCAAGGGCTAGAAGCTCGCCGGCATCCATGATTGCCTCCTGCTTCAATTCGGCCATATGGATCGTTGCATTATGACACCGAAACTACACCTATTCCACTCATGACGGCGAAGAGACAAAAAAGAAAAATAGCTTAACTCCGTGGCCCTGACCACAGTGCCCCTGGCTGTATGCGTCACTCTCTCCACCTTAAAGGACGGCTAGTTCTCCACCCGCTCGGTAATGAATTAATTCCAAGACTCCAACCAATGGTCCTACTATCAGACCAAGAACATCAAGAGCTACATCTACGAGGGGCAGAAGAAGGCTCTAGAGGCGGACCTCAAAAAAGAGGGCGACAACCTAGCCCCGGAACTCAAGTGGCAATTCCAGGGCAAGATCGCCGCCTACAACTAAAGCTCCAGCGCTACGACCAGGGGAAGTCCGATATATCAAAATAAATCAAGCGGCTGAATGGGAGACGAGACTTGTCGCAATAGCACTCGGCAGCCTTCGGGTTGGCCTTGATCTTCCTGCAAATAGGCATCCTGCTCTCCGCCATCTCCGCCCTGCTAAAGAAAAAGCCCCGGTGGTTCCTGGGCATGGCCGTGAACGCCGTCGGCATGGTATATTTTTTTATTCTCTTCGCCATCATGAGTGGAATTGGTGTAGTTCCGGTGTCATAATGCAGCGATCCATATGGCCGAATTGAAGCAGGAGGCAATCATGGACGCCGGCGAGCTTCTAGCCCTTGGCCTAGGGCTGCAATCGCCTTGGCGGTTGGTGGGGCAGCGTGTAGACACCGATAAACAGTCCCACGAGGTCTTCTTGGAGGCTGACGCCGACCGGGGAACCGAGCACCCCTGCCCGGAGTGTGGCAGGTTGTGAAAGGCTCACGATTTCTACAAATCACCTGGCGTCACCTCAATCTTTTCCAGCATCATCGCTACGTAACCGTTCGGGTGCCCTGGGTGGACTGCCTTGACCACGGGGCTAAACAAATCAAGATGCCCTGGACTCGCGAGGGCAGCCGGCTCACCTTGCTGTTCGAGCAGGCGGCTATAACCCTGGTACAAGAGATGCCCGTGCTGGCTGCGGCCCGCATCATCGGGGTCAGCGACACGCGACTTTGGCGGGTGATCTGGTTCTACGTGACCCAGACCCTGTCCAAAATGGATCTGGGCGGGGTCAAGGCCGTGGCTCTGGACGAAACCGTCTCCAAGCGGGGCTACAACTACATCACCGTCTTCATCGACCTAGACCGCAAGCGAAAGCCAGTCATCTTCGTGATCCCCGGTAAGGGCATAGGCTGTCTGGTCCTGTGTTCCGCCGCTTCCTGCGTGAGCATGGCGATGATCAGAATAATATCGCCGAGGTGGTCTGCGACATGTCGCCAGCCTCCCTGGCCGCAATCGGCGAAAGCTTCCCCGGCACCAACG
This sequence comes from Desulfarculales bacterium, assembly GCA_965112955.2. Taxonomy (GTDB): domain Bacteria; phylum Desulfobacterota; class Desulfarculia; order Desulfarculales; family Desulfarculaceae; genus JACRDC01. The sequence goes on along the minus strand of CBCOTF020000390.1, from coordinate 7,442 downwards.
TCACCGTGGATTGGTTCCATGTAGTCCAACGCTTCACCACCGCCGTGGATGAGGTCCGAAAGGCCGAAATTAAGGAGCGTAAACTGCCCAAGGCCACCCGCTGGGCCATGCTTAAGGCCGCTGACGGCGGCAGGCTAACCGAAAAACAGCAACAGGCCCTGACCGAACTGGAAACCGACGGCTTCGCCACCGTCACCGCCTGGCGGCTCAAGGAGATGCTGCGCTGGATCATAAAGGCCATCTCTGTACAGGCCGCTCAGTGGCGTATCACCCTCTTCACCCGCCACGCCCTGAAGTGCATAGCGCTTAACACCAAAACCATAGCCCCGGTCCTTAAGGCGCTCATGACTTTGGAAGAGCATGCCCACCTGATCTTAAGCCGCGCTGGACCTCCAACCATTCCAACGCCCGCCTGGAGAAGCTTAACGGTTTCTTCCAAGCCGCCAGGATAAGGGCCAGCGGCTACCGTAATGTCTTCGCCTTCATAACCAGGATCTATTCCATCGCCGCACCACTGGGAAAACTCATCAAATTCCACAGTTAACGACGAAAAACCAGTGCTGTCCAAGACAGGCGTAGCGGCTAAAAATGATCTTATAAAAATGGTTAGTTATCTATAAATTTAGCAGGTTGTGAAATAAGGCCGCCGTTTTTGGGCTGGTATTTTTTGGTTCATTGACGGTTGCCTGTCCAAGTCAGGGCAAGAGCGATAACTGGACCTATTCGAGCATGAGGGGTGGAGTATGATAGGGATGTTGGAGCTAAGCGCGCAACCCCCTGTCTGTGAAGAGATGTAGGCGCAGCATGGCGGCCAGGTTGGACAGTGACCATGCGGCCAGGGAAAGATGATGAAGCCACTTGAGCAAGAGCAGGGCGATCAGGACTGTCCAACTCTGGATTTCCAAGGCGTTGCTGCTGGTGCCCACGAAGGTTTTGACCTTAAAATTTTACTTAAGCGCCTTTAAGGACAGCTCGATCTTTCAGCGGTCCTTATAGATGTCAGCCACAATGGAGGCCATCAACTTGTGGTGGTTGGTCAAGGACACGAACTGCTTTTGATTCTTCTCGTCTCACACCACCAGGCGACGCGGGGGGTAGGAACAATCGGTTAGGCTGCCGGTGAGGAGTATGGTTTGATCGGCTAAGACGGTTTGGGCCTTAGGTCCTGGCCGATTGGCCATCACCTCGAAAACGGCGTTAGATTTGAGGCGGGTGACGAGGAAGACGCCCTGGCCGGTTCATTTGCCAAACAGGGCATAATCCTGGTAGCCCCGGTCCAAAACCAGGATGGAGCCAAGGTTTAGGGTCATCCCCTGGACCACGGTGACATCGGCCACCTTGGTCTCGGTGAGCAGTACAAAGCTGGGCATGTAATCGTCGTGGTCCAGCATGATGTGCGCCTTAACCCCGCCCCGGACCCGCTTATATTCGGCCCAGGGGAACAGGCTCAGGCACAGGGTGATGGTGGAGGAGTCCAGGCTCAGGAGCTTGTTATTGAATTTGAACGCGCCCTTTTTCCTGCCAAGAAGCCTTAGGCACGGAAACGCTCCATGGCTTTAAAGAACAGGGCTCGTAACAAGGCCGAGGGTCTATGCTGGTTGGCGTAGGACAGTGTGGACCTTTTTGGGGCCGCGCTCACCCCAAGGTGGGACAGCTTGCCCAGGCAGTAGGAAAGACCTTGGCAGATCTCCCTTAGGAAGTCAGCTCTGGCTAAAGATGACAGAAGAGTATGGCTACGAACTGGGTCCAATAGGGGAATTTCTTGATCCTGACCTCGGCACCGTGCTCCTTGACCAAGGCGGTGAACTTAGTGGGGGAAAGTGATGCAGCAGTTGACTGAACAGGTTGGTCACTCGCACCATGGCCTTGCCCTCTCTTGGTCGCGGTATTGTTGGCTTTTGGCAGAGTCACACTACCACGCTGGGGTGAGGTATCTCGCTTCGATTACTTAGTCGGTTTTTGAGAACCTATCTTGGACGACACTGCTTTATGACCATGATCTATTTTATCGCCGCATCACTGGGGGAACTCATCAAATTTCACAGTTAACGACAAAGAACCAGAAGAAATATGCTTGAGCCAGAATTGGAATCATTTGATAGAGCGTCCCCAGGAGTCGGAGAGGTACTCGCCGCCTTCGCGGCCAGCGGCTTGGGGCATCAGCGCTAGCCAGCTGCCCGGCCGCCAGGCCAGCCACAGGGCCGGTAGTAGGAATAACACGTCGCGCAGGGCGCCCTCGTAGCCAGCCTGGTGGGCCGCCACTTCGCCGCCGCCGGGGAAGCAGCCGCAGTCGAAACCGGCGCCGGTGATGCCGGCGTAGAGCATCAGGCCGGTGAAGAATACCAGCAACCCAGAGGCCCAGACCGCCGCTGCCCTGGTGTACAGCCCCAGGATCAGCAAGGCGCCTACGATTATCTCCAGCCAGGCCAGAGTCACGCTCACCCCGCCCACCGCCCACAGGGGTAGCAGGTCATAAGTGGCCACCGACTTGGCGAAGTTGGCGGGATCCCAGACCTTGTCGTAGGAGGCTAAGAGGAAGACGCCGGCCACGAAGAGCCGCGAGGCCAGGGATATCAGCTCCATAAGGCGCGAGTTCATGGCTTGGCCCCCTGACGTTTCACCTCCTGGATATCGAAGCCCTGGCTGCGCAGGGTGTCCAGGCAGCCCTCCAGCACATAGATCTTCTCATAGCCCAGGCGCTTGAGATGCTGGGCCAGAGTGGCTGCCGGGAAGCGCGAGAGGCTCTGGCCGTAGACTACCAGGGCCGGGGCCTGTTTCAGGCTGGGCTCTATGAAGCGGTAGAGCTGGTTGACCTCACCGGCCGGTAGCTTGAAGGCCCCGCGTAGGTGGGCCTGGCCGTAGTCGCCGGCGTCGCGGGCGTCCAGGAAGATGGCGCCCTGCTCCCGTAGGTCCTTGGCCCGAGCGGGGAGCACACTTTGCCACAGGGGAGAGCGCACCTCCGGGGGCAAAAAGCCGATGCCCTGGGGCATCAGCCAGTTGAACAATAGCCCCCCCAGGGGCGCGCAGACCAGCATCAGCAGGCAGGCGCGTAAGATGGAAGGTAATCGGCGAGAGACGCTCAAGGGATTGGCCTCGCTGACAAGAAAAGATTGGAGTTTAGTTTAATCCTTACAGGCCCCTGGCGCAAGCGGTGGCTCCGTTGGGGGCTGCCGGGCTTTATACTTCGGTGGGAGCGGCTTCATGTTCCGCCGCTATTTGTTGCCGCCGGCTGAATAGCCCCCGTACAGTGGCCTCGTCCTGGCTCAGGCGTTTCATCCTTTTTCGCTAAGAGCGTGCGCCTTGCTGCGGGACCAGGTCCCCCGCTCACCAGCACCATCAGGCGGTCGTGAGGACTGACGAAAAGGGGGTGCATGAGAAGGCAGTAGAGGGGTCGGGCCTCGCCGGGCAGGCGGCAACCCTGGGGGCCCAGGAAGCAGCAATTGCCGTCGTCGATCAGTCTCAGGTGCAGCTGGCGTCTCCGGGACATGGTCTGCAGCAGCATCGGATGTAGATATTGCAGGAAGTCCAGGAAGCGGGCGCTAGCCCGGTCGGCCACCACGAACTGGGAAGGGTCCAGGCCGCGGGCCCGGGCCATGGCCTGGATCTCCCCCCCCGGGTCAGCCCGGACATTTATTCCACACCTTTCGAGTCGGCGCGGCAACACCCACCGCTGGTCAGGTGTCAGGTGGCGTCAAGAGGGGCGTCGACGGCGTTTGGCAGGGCGCGACTCATAGCTGGGAATTGTAGTCTTGGCGGCCTTGGCCTACCAGAACTAGTGTTGCGTAAGAGCGTGAAAAATAACGCAAAGACACTGATGGCCTTCATCAAGAAATTACATTTTAGCCAAAGAGTAGCTTGCACCCCTGTCGGGGGCTGTGCTACAAAATTACTAGCAGCATCGATAATCAGGATTCCAGCGGAGGCCCCTCAACCGGCGGTGCGGAGGGTGGACATCCGCGGGGCCTGTCCAATAACCTATTGCAAGCCCTGCTCATTACTTTTATGGCATTGGCGCGTTCACCAGGGGCGGTCTTAAAATTGACCAAGGGTAATTCGGGGGCTAGGTTTTTACTGATCCTTAAAGATTTTGTCCGGCAGCTACAGTTCTTAAGTCACTAGGGGGGCGGTGTCATGTGGAGTTAGTGTTGTCAAAGACAGGCGTAGCGGCTAAAAATGATCTTATAAAACGGTTAATTATCTATAAATTTAGCAGTTCCTGAGATAAGGCCGCCATTTTTGGGTTGGTATTTTTTGTTTCACTGGCGGTGGCCTGTCCAAGTCAGAGCACAAGAGCGATAACTGGATCTGTTCGGGCATGAGGGGGTTCTGGAGACAGGCGCGCAATTCCCTACGGCTAGGGAAAGATGGTGAAGCCATTTGAGCAAGAGCAGGGCGATCAAGGCTGTTGTTTTTCGGATTAATCTGACGAAAGTTCTCTGATCATCCTGGACTGATTCTTCCTTTCTCATTTGATCAGATCAATTCCGTTGCGGTGATGCGGATGTGCTCTGGCGGGGAGGCGACCTGAACCTACTCTTCGGTGGCAGCTATGAGCGTGCCTCGGGCCAGGTGGTTGGCCCCTTGAAAGAGGCCCCGGATCCCTGCTGTATGGCGGTGACGGCCGGAGCAGATAAGAGGTGTTGACTCTTGCTTTGTTCTGATCGGGAAGTAAGGGAATCTTTCAGATTGGCTTGACCAGGTAGGGATTTTATCCCATTATCCTGGACTTTGGATGTGGGTCCAGGAATGAAGGAGTGGTCGAGGATGGTGGAGCACCCTTGACCCTGAGAGACGGGAATAATTCCCTGCTATCTGGTTGCCATCGTATTTTTCATTGCAGCCTGCGTCAAGAAGATCATGGAACTGGGGCGGCGTTTCCCCTAGCCCCGGCCGGAGAGGTGCCCCCGGTGTGGGAGCGTCCGCCTTTGGAGGCACGGCTTCGTGGGTGCCCATTTTGATGAAGCCCCTACAGCGATTTGGCTTCGGCGTTTCCGCTGCCCTGGTTGCCGGGTGGTGATCCGTTTGCGGCCACGGGGCTACTGGAGCCGGTTCCAGGCTCTGGTGGGACCCGTTCGGCAAAGCCTTGCTAATAAGCTAGCCCGGGGCAGATGGGACCCTGTCCTGCCGCGTTTCCGGCCAGCGCCACTGGCTCAAGGGTCTGCTGCGGCAGGTGAGCCTACACCTGGGATTAGGCTGGTCGGGCGACCTGCTTGAGGCCTTCGGTTGGCTCAGTGGCCGCGGCCAGCCGGTCGGCGCAAAGCGAGAGCGCTTTCTCTCCCTGAGCACCTACCCAAGGATGCCGTTGTCCTGGTCCTGCCCCCCGGCCTACACCTGGGCGAAACACCCCCATGGAGGACCTACATGGACGAGGACCAGAGAAAACTAGTAACTATTTTCCGTTTCGGCGTCATCAGCTATTTTTTGCCAGGGACTAAATGGAGCGTGGTGAACGGGAGAGGTTACTGCGGGAAAGTGTGCCCAGCGATGGCGAATCCCTTTCTCCAACCGCACCATTCTGTCGCGCTCCACTATCCTGGGATGGGTCACAGGCTCTACCGTCAGGGTGACGGCAAGCTATACTTGGCAAGCTATACTTCCTCTACCCTATGGGCAGGAATGACCGGGGCTGCAGCAGGGCCTTGGACGAGGACACAGACAGGCCCTGGTCAGCCTGCGCAGGGAACGGCCCACTGCGTCAGTGACTACCATAAGCAGCGAAATGATGCGCCGACGCTTGACCTTGCTCGACGTGATCTTCAAGGCGCCCACCGTCTACCGCTTTTTGCACTAGTAGGGGCTGATGGGCAAACAGGTCGCCCCACCTGTCGAACGCAGGCGCTTCGAGGTCGAGCTGCCTAACGACATTTGGCAGAGTGACGCCATGCATGGGCCGTTGCTCCTGGTGGGTGACAAGCGGCGCGAGACCTACTTCTTCGCCTTCAAAGGAAATAGTGCCGACCGCCGAGGTCCTCGGCGTGGCCAAACGCTTCGAATACGCCACCCGCCTCGGCGTACTGGCCCTGGTCACCGGAGATGTGGGCAGCGGGAAATCCACCGCCTTGCGTTGGGCCGCCAGTAGACAGCACCCATCCGGAGTATCAGATCATCTGGGTCACCGCCTCACAGGGCTCCATCCTGGAACTTTATAGGCGAATCTGCGTCGAGCTCGAAATGTGCACCGCCAGCTCCTCCAGGGCCGTTCTCATCAAGCTCGTCAGAAAATAGGCCCTGGAGGTCGCCCAAGACCCTAAAAAAAGATCCGCCCACTTCATCGATGAAGCCACCCTCCTCAGGTTTCAAGTCCTGGTCGAGTTGTGCACACCATCACTCAGTTTTTGGGAGACTCCAGACCAATGCTGCCCATCATCCTGGCCGGCCAAAACAACCTCGCCGACCTCCTCATATACAGAACCTCCCTGCCCCTGGCCTCCAGGGTCGTGGCCAGAAGCCATTTGGCCGACGTCTCCCTCCAGAACTTGCAGGACTACCTCCTGTACCACCTTAAAATCGCAGGCGTAAAATAAATTTTTTGATCCGGACCGTCACCGCCATACAGCAGGGCTCCGACGGCCTCTTCCGAAGGGCCAACCACCTGGCCCGAGACGCGATTATAGCTGTCGCCGCAGTGTTGTCCAAGATAGGTTCTCAAAAACCGGCTAAGTGATCGAAGCGAGATGCCCTCACCCCAGCGTGGTAGTGTGCTTCTGCCAAAAGCCAGCAGCAATACCGCGATCAAGAGAGAGCAAGGCCATGGTGCGAGGGACCAACCTGTTCAGTCAACTGCTGCATCACTTCCCCCGCACTGAGTTCACCGCCTTGGCCGAGGAGCATGGTGCCGAGGCTAGAACTAAGGGATTTCCCTGTTGGACCCAGTTCGTGGCCATGCTCTTCTGTCACCTGGCCAGGGCCGACTCCCTAAGGGAGATTTGCCAGGGTCTTCTTTGCTGCATGGGCAAACTGTCCCACCTTGGGGTGATCGCGGTCCCCAAAAAGTCTACACTGTTTTACGCCAACCAGCATAGGCCCTCGTCCTTGTTCCGAGCCCTGTTCTTCAAAGCCATTGAACGGTTCCCGTGCCCAAGGCTCTCTGGGCAGAAAAAAGGGCACGTTGAAATTTAAGAATAAGTTTCTTAGCCTGGGCTCCTCCACCATCACCCTGTGACTGAGCCCGTTCCCCTGGGCCGAGTATAAGCGGGCCAAGGGCGGGGTCAAGGCTCACATCATGCTGGACCACGACGACCAACATGCCCAGGTTTGTCCTGCTCACCAAGGCCAAGATGGCCGATATCACCGTGGCTTAGGGGCTGGCCCTAAATCCTGACTCCATCCTGGCCTTGGACCGGGGCTACTAGGACGATGTCCTGTTTGGCAAGTGGACCGGCCAGGGCGTTTCCTTCGTCACCCGCCTCAAATCTAGCGCCGTTTTAGAGGCGATGGCCAAT
>CBCOTF020000389.1:0-2142 GCA_965112955.2 Desulfarculales bacterium | reverse complement strand
GGACCGGGACCAGTGTTTTGGTGTCAGGCGCTATGCATTTCAGAGCATGGCGGGTGAAGTGGGTGATGCGTCACTGGGCGGCCCGTACAGAGTTGTTGTTTTTCAGGTTAATTTGACGAAAGTCCTCTAATTATCCGTACTTGTCGTATTTGACCAGATCCATTCTGTTACAGCGATGCGGCCGTGCTCCGAGGAAACGACCTGAGTCTGCCCTTCGGCGGCAGCTATAAGCGCGCCTCGGGCCAGGTGGTTGGCCCTTCGGACGAAGACGCCGGAGCCCTGCTGTATGGCGGTGACGGCCGGGTCAGAGAAGAGGTTTTGTTTGGCGCCTGCGATTTTGAGGTAGTGCAGGAGGTAGGCCTGCATGTCCTGGAGGGAGCTACCGGCCAGATGGCTTCTGGCCACAACCCTGGCGGTCAGGGGCAGGGAGCTTCTGTATAGGAGGAGGTCAGCGAGGTCGTTTTAGCCGACCAGGATGATGGGCAGGATTGGCTTGGAGTCTCCCTGAAATTGAGTGATGGCGTGCTATGCAACTCGGCCAAAACTTGAAGCCTTAGGATGGAGGCTTCATCGATGATGAGGACGGGTTTTTTTGAGGTCCTGGGCGACCTCCAGGACCTGTTTTCTGACAAGCTTGGTGAGGACGGCCCTGGAGAAGCTGGCGGTATCCACTGCGAGCGCCTTGCGCTAGGCCACCAGTGGGGGCCGTGGTGGAGCTGGATTCCAAGCGCAGCAGATGGTGGTCGCGCTTGACCCTGCAATTGACGGCGAGGTCCAGCGGCCTGAGCAAGCCGTGGGAACGATTTCCCAGCAGGACCTCTACGCGATCGTGGTCATGGTCGTGGGTAAAGGAGGATGATTTGCTTGCCGATCAGAGGCACTGGGGCCTCGTATAGCCTGTCGGCCAGGGAGACGGTGCGGTCCAGGGCCACGCGACGCGTGGCCCTTTTTCTGAAATAGTTTTCCAGGTCGGCGTAGGCCGGCCTGACGCATTCCATCTTGCTAGTAAAGCGTTGCAGGGAGGCCTGTCCGGTGCCCAGATGCTTACGCTGGTGGTAGATGTCCCTAATCCAGCACTCCAAGGCCTCATTGATGTCTCGAAGGGTGTCGCCCTTGAAGCCGGGGAGAAACTGGAACCTGACAGTGCGGAAGAATTTTTCGATCTTGCCCATGCCCTGAGGCACGTATAGCGGTGAGTGGATCAGGGCGATGCCCAGGGAGATGGTGATCTCTTCCAGATGGTGGGAGCGGAAGGCTGGGCCGTTGTCGAGGTAGAGCTTGCGTGGTAGTCCAGTGTGAGCAGGGTCTGGCGCAAGGCCTGTAGATAAGTGGCAGGCCTTCGGAGAGGTAAAGCTCGGCAAGGGCGACCAGGCGGTTCATGTCGTTGATGAAGGCGAAGAGGTAGATCTTGCGCCGTTTGTCGCCCACCAGGAGCATCGGTCCATGCATGGCGGCACTCTCTGCCAAGTGTCGTTGGGCGGCTCGGCTTCGAAGCGCCTGCGGTCGATAGGGGGGGCGACCTGCTTGCCCATCAGTCCCTGCTGGTGCAGGAAGCGGTAGGCGGTGGGCGCCTTGAGGATCACGTCGAGCAAGGTCAAGCGTCGGCGCATCATCTTGCTGATGAGGGTAGTCACTGACGCAGGGGGCAGTTCCCTGCGCAGGCTGACCAGGGCCTGGGCGGTGTTCTCGTCCAAGGCCCTGCTGCCGCCACGGTCATTCCTGCCCATGGGGTAAAGGGATTTCAGCTTGTCTCCGCCCTGGCGGTAGAGCCTGACCCATCCCAGGATGGTGGAGCGCAACAGCCTGGTGCGGTTGGAGAAGAGGCTTTGCCACCGCTAAGCGCACTTGCCCTGCAGTAACCTCTCCCGTTCACTACGCTCCCTGTAGTCCCTGGCAAAAAAATCGCTAATGACGCCGAAACGGAAGATGGCTACCCGTTTTTTCTAATTTTCGTCCATATCGATCCTTCATGAGGGTGGTTCGCCCAGGTGTAGGCCGGAGGGCCGGGCCAGAACAACGGCACCCTTGGGTAGGTGGCTCAAGGAGGGAAATGACTCTCACTTTGCGCCGGCCGGTTGACCGCGGCCACTGAGCCAATCGAAGGCCCCAAGCAGGTCGCCCGACCAGCTTGACCCCAGGTAT
>CBCOTF020000388.1:0-5828 GCA_965112955.2 Desulfarculales bacterium | reverse complement strand
GGCGCATGACCAACCCCAGCTTGCCCGACCATTCCCGGTAACGCTCGCAAAACCAGCTGTATTAGTTGGTAGCCCAGGTAAGGACCGCCTTGTACTCCTCCCACGGCAGCGCCAGGGTCATACCCTTGCGCCTCAACTCTTGATGGACCTGGGATCAGGCAGGCTCTGGGCGAAAACCCGTAAACAGCAAGGGTGGAGGTGGAAAGAGCAGCCGCTCAAGCAGCGTCTCATCCAAGCTGGTGGGGAGGGGGCAGGACAGGCCTGAACGCGCGGCTCGACGCAGGTAACGGGACACCGTGGCCCGACCTCTCCCGCAATTCTTGGCAATGTCCCGGTTGCCGCAGCCGACCTTGTGTTTCAGCCTAAGTACTTCTTTGATCTTACGCATGGATAACCTCTCCGTCGGCACCTGCACCATCCATATTGGAAAAACGCAGCATAACCAAGCAGATGTTATTTAGCGTCGCCTACTACCCCAAAGGACCCACATCCCGTGGAATCGGTGCCCCACATCGCGTGGAATCACTAGCCCGCTTGCAACGAAATTCGCACAAACCGAGCTGCGATCAAACGAACAGTTCAATCGCAATTCGGTTTGCCGCGCCCCGTACGTGTCCTGGTATAGAGGGCGATAGACGGCGTCAAGCAGCCAGGGACTCGCCCTGGGCCAGGTTCACGGCCAGCATCTTGCTGACTCCGCGTTCCTCCATGGTCACGCCGTACAACAGGTCCATGATCTCCATGGTGCGGCGGTTGTGGGTGACTATGAGGATCTGGGAGCGTCCGGCCAACTGCCTGAGCAAGTTGTGAAAGCGGCTGGCGTTGGCCTCGTCCAAGGGAGCGTCCACCTCGTCCAGAATGCAGAAGGGAGCTGGCCGGATAAGGAACAAGGCAAACAGCACCGCCACCGCCGACAGAGCCTTCTCGCCGCCAGAGAGCGCTTCCAGATTTTTGACCTTTTTGCCCGGCAGCTCCACCATCAGGTGCAGGCCGGCTTCCAGAGGGTCCACGTCCTGGTCCAGCTCCAGGCTGGCCTGACCGCCGCCGAAGAGCACCGGGAAGATCGCCTTCAGGCGCTGGTTAACCTCCTCAAGGGTTTCGATGAAGCGGGTGCGGCTAGTTTTGTTGATTTTGCGAATAGCCGAGCGCAGGTCTTCCAGGGAGGATTCCAAGTCGGCTTGCTGCTCGATGAGGAACTGGTGCCGCTCGCTTAACACCTCGAATTCGCTGATGGCCTCCATGTTCACTGGCCCCAGGCGGTTAAGGCGCTGGCGCAGCTTGTGCAAGCGCTCCTTGGCCTGCTCGGGCTGGAAGGGCCCCTGGGGCATAAACTGCTGGTGCTGGCTCCTGAGGTCCACCCTGCAGCGCTCCATCACCTGGTCGCACAGGTGCTGGCTGGCCAGTTCCAGTTCCTTAAGGCGCAGGCTTAGAGTCTGGCTCTCGACCTCCACCCGCTTCAAGCCCTGGCGTCCCTGCTTTAGGCTAGCCTCCAGCTCGGCGGCCTGGGCCTGGCCTTGGCTTAAGACCTCGCGGGCCTGACGGTAAGCGTCTTCCTGACAGTCCATCTCGGCGTAGAGCCCGCCCAACCGGTTTTGCTCGGCCTGACGGCGGCCCAGGATAGAGTCCAGGGCATCGCCGGCGCCTCGCACGTCGGCGCTCAGCGTCAGTAGGCGCTCCTGGGCGGCGGCCATCTCCTGGCCTAGGCGCTTGGCCTCCTTGAAAGCCTGCTCGGCGGCGTTCTGCAGAGAGGCGGCGGCCAGGCGGGCCTCGCCCTCCTGGGACCGTACCCGCTCCAGGTCCTGACGCCCCTGGCTCAAGGCCATCTGGGCGGCGGTCAGGCCCTGCTCTTGGTCGGCGCTATGGGCCTCCATAGCGGCCAGGGACTCGGTTAGGCGCACGCCTTCGCTCTCCAGGCGGTTTAGCTCCGACCAGATCTCGCCGGTGTCGTACTCCAACCCCTCCAATTGGCGCTCCTTGATCCCCACGGCCTCCCGCAGGCGGAATAACTCTTGCTCACAGCGGCGCAGACCGCACTCCTGCTCCTGGTGTCGGCTCCATCGGTCGCGGTGCTCATCCTCCAGGCGGGCCACCTCGGACTCCGCCACCTCGTGGGCCTGGACCGCCTCAGCCTGGGCCGCCTCGGCGACGGCAAGTTCCTGGCGGCGTTTCTTCAGCTCGTTCTGGCGGGTGAGCACAGACTCGGTCTTGCCGCGTCCCAGACTGGCGACCCCGGGGCGGTCCAGGCGCTCGCCAGCAGCGCTGACCACCACCTGCCCCGGCACCAGGGCTTGGGCAGCGCTCCAGGCCACGTCCAGGTCCGGGCTGTGACCGGTAGCCATCCACAGGGCGGCCAGGGATTCGAAGCCGGACTCCGGCCGCACCAGATCCGTCAGAGGCTGGCTGCCTACGGGATGATCCAGGCGACCGTTCAGCTCCTGCAGGGCCACCACCCGGATGCGTCCCAGGCTCTGTTGGGCCATGTACTGGCTCAGCGCCAGGACGGCTGCGCCGTCGGCCACCATCACCGCCTGCAAATCCGGTCCCAGAGCCGCCTCCACCAGGGCCTCAGCCCCGGGCCGCACGCTGAGTTTTTCGGCCACCACTCCCAGCATCTTGACCGGCAGCTTGCCCTGGCCGGCGTCGCCCAGCACCCGGCGCACTCCCGCCTGGGCCCAGTCATGGGAGCCCAAGGCCGCGGCCAGGGCGTCCACCGAGGCGGTCAGGCCATGACGGCGGCGAGTGGCCTCTTGCTCGGCCCGGCGCAGGCCGGTCAGGCGCTGCTGGTACTCATCGCGCTGTCGGGATAGTTGAGCCAGCTGGGTCTCCGACTCCTCCAGCTTGACGCGGGCCTGGTCCAGGGATTCCTGGGCCTCTTGACGCTCGGTCTCCTGCTGAATCAATTCCGCTTTCAGGCTCTGACGGCGGCTGCTCAAGGACTTCTGGCGGCGCTGCAATTCAGCCTGCTGGCGCTCGATGTCGCCCAGGCGGTTTTTCTGCTGGCTGATGGCCGAGAGATGGTCCACCAAGGTATGCTTGGCAGCGTCCACCCGCTGCTCCAGGCCATTTAAGCCCTCCTGCCACTCCAGAACCTGCGCGCGGATCTCTTTGGCGGTGGCCCGGCTGTCGGCTAGGTTGTCCTCGCTTTCCTGGGCCTGGCGGCGGGCCTTGGCCAGTTCGCGCTCTTGCTCCCCCAGGCGGGCCTTAAGCTGATGCCGTTCCTCCTCGTAGCGCTCCTTGAGCCTTTTGAGATTTTCGGCCTCGCGCCCCAGCAGCGTCAGCTCGTTCTCAGCTTTCTGGATGGCCCCCTGTGCCTCCAAGCGCCGCGCCCCGGCCTGGCTGATCTCCTCTTCGGCCCTCAGTAATTGCACCCGCACCGTCTCCAGGTCGGTCTCCAAGCCAGTGACCATCTGATTGGCCAACAGCAGCTGGGCGGCTACGGCGTCGGCCTCGGCCTCGGCCGTAGCGCTTTTGGCACAAAGACGGGCGAAATCATGGCTGGAAAGGTTCAAGTCTAACTCCTGAATGCGATCCCGCAGGTCGCGGTGAATCAGGGCTTTCTGGGATTGGCGCCGCAGCCGCTCCATCTGAGTCTGAACCTCGTGCATGATGTCTTGCAGACGGTCAAGGTTCTCCTTGGCCGATTGCATCTTGCGCAGGGAGACTTTCTTCTGGCTCTTATAGCGGGTGACGCCCGCGGCCTCCTCCACCCACAGACGGCGGTCCTCGGGCTTGGCTTCAATGAAGGCCGCCACGCGCCCCTGCTCGATGATGGCATAGGAGCGGTTGCCCAGACCGGTGTCCATGAACAGCTGCTGGATGTCCTTGAGGCGGCAGGCCATCTTATTGATGAGATACTCGCTGTCGCCGTTTCGGTACAGGCGGCGGGTAACCATGATTTCGGACAGGTCGGCGAACTGGGGGTTGGTGAGGCTACCGATGTTGTCGAAGACCAGGGAAACCTCGGCCATGCCGGTGGCCTTGCGCTTATCCGAGCCGTTGAAGATCACGTCTTCCATGTTGTGGCCGCGCAGCATCTTGACCGATTGTTCGCCCAGTACCCAGCGCACGGCGTCCACCACGTTTGATTTGCCGCAGCCGTTGGGTCCCACCACCGCGCACAGGCCTTGGGGGAAGTCGGCCACCACGCGCTCGGCAAATGATTTGAAGCCGTTGATCTCCAGACGCCGAACCCGCATAGTTACTCCGCTTTTGAGTATACCCTTAGATAGCAAAACCAGGGCGGCAAGTCAAGGCTGAACACCATATTGGGTGGTTATTGCCAAAAAGGCGACTAGATATAGTGCTCCAACGGTTACCGCCCTTTAGCCCAAGAGGCTCTCAGCATCCTCGGCATGCCCCAGGCCGACTGCTCCGAAAAACGCTCTCAGGACGCTGCATCCATGGCTGACAACTAGGGCCTGGCGACATACAAACCAAGTTGGAAATTGTATAAAGGGAGGCTTCTACGCAACGCTGCCATGCTATAAGGGACGATCAGTGGGAGCGGATCAAGGATGCTCTGTCTGGGAAGGAAATCGATCCGGGTAGAACTGGACAGGATAACCGACGATTGACCGAAGCCGTGATGTGGATTGGCTGAACAGGTGCTCCCTGGCGCGGATTCCGTTGCAAGCGGGCCAGTGATTCCATGGGATGTGGGCCACTTGGGGTAGGGGGTAGTAGGCGACGCTGAGTAATACCTTATTGATTCTTGCTTTGTTCTGGATCGGGAAGTAAGGAAACCTTTCAGATTGGCTTGATCACGTAGGGATTATCCCATTCTCCTGAACCCTGGATGTGGGTCCAGGAGTGAGGAAATGGTCGAGGGTGGTGGAACACCCCTGCCTCCGAGAGACGGGAAGAACTCCCTGCCAGCTGGTTGCCAGCATACTTTTCGTTGCAGCCTACGTCAAGAAGATCATGGAGCTGGGGCAGCGTTTCCCCTGGCCCCGGTCGGAGAGGTGCCTCCGGTGTGGAAGCGTCCGGCTTTGGGGCACGGCTTCGTGCCTGCCTATTTTGATGAAGCACCTACGGTGATTTGGCTTCGGCGTTTCTCCTCTGCCCTGCCTGCCGGGCGGTGATTCGGCTGCGGCCGCGGGGCTACTGGAGCCGGTTCCAGGCTCCGGTGGAGACCATTCGGCAAAGCCTTTTCAATAAGTTGGCCCGGGGCAGATGGGACCCTGGCCTGCCACGTTCTCGCCAGCGCCACTGGCCCTAAATCACCTATCCAAGGGTACCGTTGTCCTAGCCTAGTCCTTCAATTTACACAGGGCCCAGTCCCCCGGTCTACACACGGGCGAAATATCCCCATGGAGGACCGACAGGGACGAGGACCAGAAAAAACGGGGTTCTTCGTCGTTAACTGTGGAATTTGATGAATTTCTCCCGTGGTGCGGTGATGAAATAGATTATAATTATTAAGGTAAAGATATTACGGTAGGCAGTGGCTCTTGCCCTGGCGGCCTGGAAGATGCCGTTAAGCTCCTCCAGGCTGGCGTTGGAATAGCTGAAGGTTCAGCGGTTTAAGATCAGGTGGGCAAGTTTTTCCAGCGTCAAGAGCGCCTTGAGGACCGAGGCCAGGGTTTTGGTGTTAGGTGAGATGCACTTCAGGGTATGGCGGTTGAAGGGGGTGCTGCGCCATTGGGCAGACCTGTACAGAGGTGCCTTTCTGTGATCCAGCATAGTATCTCCTTGAGCCGCCAGGCGGTGGCGAAGCCGCCGATTTCCAGCTCGGTCAGGGCCTGCTGCTGCTTCTCGGTTATTCTACCGCTGTCAGCGGCCTTGAGCACGGCCCAGCGGGTGGCCTTGTGCAGTTTACGCTCCTTAGC
>CBCOTF020000387.1:0-1956 GCA_965112955.2 Desulfarculales bacterium | reverse complement strand
GATCCGCCAAATCGAAACATGCCAGCACCGGGGTGTGATCCGAGGGCTTTTCGCGCCCCCTAGGCTCCATGTCCACCCAGGCCTCCCGGCAGCCCTGAACCAGAGGCGGAGTAGCCAGCAGGTGGTCGATGCGCCAGCCCAGGTTGCGCTGGAAGGATTTGGGCAGACGGTAGTCCCAGAAGGTGAACTGCTTGTCATCTGGGTGGCGCAGGCGGAACAGATCGCTAAGCCCCCAGGCCTTGACCTGGGCATAAGCCTGGCGCTCGGCGGGGTGGAACCCCACCTGCCCCTCCAAGCGCTGGGGGTCGAAGACGTCCAGAGCCTCTGGGGCAATGTTGATGTCGCCCAGCCATACCACCGGGTCCGCGGGCGTGAAACGCCCGGCCAGAAAACGCCCCATGCGCTCCAGGAAGGCCAACTTTTCCTGAAAAGCCGGGTGACCGAGGTCACGCCCCTGGGGGACATAGCTGTTAACCACCCACACGCCGTCCACCCGAGCGCTGATCAGCCGCGCCTCGGTCTCGGGTTGGCCGTCGCGGAAGCCTTTCTGCACCTGTTGGAGCTCCCGCCGGCTCAGGATGGCCACGCCATTATAGGATTTCTGCCCCCACCAGGCGGCCTGATAACCGGCCCTAGCCAGGGCCTCCAGGGGAAATCCGTTGTCCTCGCACTTGATTTCCTGCAGGCACACCACGTCTGGGGCGGTTTGGGCCAGCCAGGACAAGAGCGGCTCTAGCCGCGCACGCAAGCCGTTGACGTTGAAGGTGGCTAGGGTCCATTCCATAGTTTGACTCCATAGGGCCAGGAGCGGACCGTTCCCCGGCGGACCGATTGTGCAATCAGGGGACTCGCCCTTGCCAGGAACCCGCGTCGGCGTTAAAATTGCACAACAGTGTGCAATTGAGTTTTTCTGGTTTGCAAGTGGAGAGGTTCAATGCCCATCTACGAGTTCCGTTGTGAAAAATGTCAGCAGATCTTCGAGCACCTGGCCCTGGGCAACGATCAAGCCGACAGCATTTGTTGCCCGGCCTGCGCAAGCGAGGACCTGAGTCGGGTGCTCAGCTCCTGCGCCTGCGTGGAGGGAGGCTCCCGCGTGGAGTCCGCCATCTCGTCCAACCCGTGCGTGCAAAACCGATCCTGCCAGAACGCCGGCTCCTGTAGCACTATAAACTTACCTGGATACTCTCGCTAGAACCATGGCGCCTAGGCAAGGCCCAGGAGTAGGCCTTGCCCCCTATAGTCGCGGATGCTATAGTATATGTTACCGATGGAAATTATAAATGGTATTTAAGTAATAGCTTACTTTTATAATTCCCGCGGCAGGAGCTAATTTCCGGAGAGGCCACATGTTTCTCAAAATTGGCGTTCTGGTGGCGTTGGGGGCCTGCTGCGCACTGGGCCAGGCCTATAAAACCCGGCTATGTGGCTGCACGTAGCCATAGGCCCTGAGGTCTGGGAGCTATTTACGGCTTCCAGGAAAAAGGGGCCCGCATTCTATTTGAAAAGGGCCACCTAATCCTAGTGCTGTCCAAGACAGGCGTAGCGGCTAAAAATGGTCTTATAAAAACGGTTAGTTATCTATAAATTTAGCAGTTTTTAAGGTAAGACCATTGCTTTTGGGCTGGTGTTTTTTGTTTCACTGGCGTTGCCTGTCCAAGTCAGGGCAAGAGCGGTAATTGGACCTGTTCGGGCATGAGGGGTGGGGTGTGATAGGGGTGTTGGAGCCGGGCACGCAATTCCCTGTGGATGAAGAGATTTAGGCGCAGCATGGCGGCCAGGTTGGACAATGACCATGCGGCCAGGAAAAGATGGTGGAGCCCCTTGAGCAAAAACAGGGCGATCAAGGCTGTCCAACCCTGGATTTCCAAGTCGTTGCCGCTAATGCCCACGAAGGCTTTGACCTTAAGGTTTTGCTTAAACGCCCTTAAGGACAGCGCGATTTCCCAGCGGTCCTTG
>CBCOTF020000386.1:0-7711 GCA_965112955.2 Desulfarculales bacterium | reverse complement strand
AGCGGCGGAACAGGACCAGATAGCCCTTGCCCTTGCCGGGGGTAACGAAAATGACCGGCTTTTGCTTAGGGTCATGGCCGCCTGCCCGAACAGCAAGGTGAATCGACTGCCCTCGCGGGTCTAGGACATCGTGACCTGTTTGACCCCGTGGTCAGGGCAGTCCACCCGGGGCACCCGGGCGGTTACTTAACTAATAATGCTGGAAAAAGTTGAGGTGACGCCAGGTGAATTAGTGGAAGTCGTGAGCCTTGCACAACCTGCCACACTTCGGGCAGGGGTACTCGGTTCCCCGGTCGGCGGCAACTTCCACGAAAATTTCGTGGGGCTGTTTGCCGGTGTCCACACGCTGTTCCACCCACCGCCAGGACGGTAACCAACCCCAGGCCAAGGGCTAGGGTTATCTGGTCCTGTTCCGCCGCTTCCTGCATAAGCATGGCAGCGATGACAACAATATCACCGCGGTGGTCTGCGACATGTCGCCAGCCTTCCTGACCGCCATCGGCGAAAGCTTCCCCGGCGCCAACGTCACCGTGGATATGGTCCATCACCGCCTGACGGCTCAAGGAAATACTGCGCTGGATCAGAAAGGCCGCCTCATGTACAGGCCACTCAATGGCGCATCACCAACTTCACCCGACATGCCCTGAAATGCGTAGAGCCAGACACCAAAACCTTGGCCCCGGCCCTCAAGGCGCTCATAACTCGGGAAAAGCTTGCCACCTGGTCCTAAACCGCTGAATCTCCAACCATTCCAACGCCAGCCTGGAGGGGCTTAACGGCATCTTACAAGCCGCCAGGGCAAGAGCCCACGGCTACCGTAATGTCTTTACCTTCATGCCTATGGTCTATCTACTTCATCGCCGTGTCACTGGGAAAACTTATCAAATTACACAGTCAACAACGAAGAACCGAAATTTTTCAGATTGGCTTGACCAGGTAGGGATTTTATCCCATTATCCTGGACCTTGGATGTGAGTCCAGGAATGAGGCAGTGGCCGAGGGGGGGTGGTGGAACACCCCTGATCCCGAGAGACGAGAGTAACTCCCTGCCATCTGGTTGCCATCGTACTTTTCGTTACAGCCTGCGTTAATAAGATCATGAAACTGGGACGGCGTTTCCCCTGCCCCCAGCCGGAGAGGTGCCCCCGATGTGGAAGCGTCCGACTTTGGGGGCACGGCTTCGTGCCTGCCTATTTTGATGAAGACCTTACAGCGATTTGGCTTTGGCTTTTCTTCTGCCCTGACTGCCGGGCGGTAATCCGGCTGCAGCCGCGGGGTTACTGGAGCCGGTTTCAGGCTCCGGTGGAAACCATTCGTTAAAGCCTTTCCAATAAGCTAGCCAGGGGCAGATGGGACCCTGGCCTGCCGCGCTCCCGCCAGCGCCACTGGCTCAAGGGCTTGCTGCGGCAGGTGAGCCTATACCTGGGGTCAAGCTGGTCGGACGACTTGCTTGGGGCCTTCGATTGGCTCAATGGCCGCGGCCAGCCGATCGGCGCAAAGCGAGAGCTCTTTCCCTCCCTGAGCACCTACCCAAGGGTGCCGTTGTCCTGGCCCTGCCCCCCGGTCTACACCTGGGCGAAACACCCCCATGGAGGACCGACATGAACGAGGACCATAAAAAACGAGTAGCCATCTTCCGTTTCGGCGTCATCAGCGATTTTTTTGCCAGGGACTACAGGGAGCGTGGTGAACAGGAGAGGTTACTGCAGGAAAGTGCGCCCAGCGGTGGCAAAGCCCCTTCTCCAACCGCATTAGGCTGTCGCACTCCACCATCCTGGGATGGGTCAGGCTCTATCGCCAGGGCGGCGGCAAGCTGGAAACTCCTACTCTACCCCATGGGCAGAGATGGCCGGGGCGGCAGCAGGGGCTTGGACGAGGACACCGCCCAGGCCATGGTCCGCCTGCACAGGGAGTTGCCCACTGCGTCAGGGACTACTCTCACCAGCAAAATGATGCGCCGACGCTTGGCCTGGCTCGACGTGATCCTCAAAGCGCTCACCGTCTACCGCTTCCTACACCAGCAGGGGCGAATGGGCAAGCAGGTCACCCCACCTGTTGACCGCAGGCGCTTCGAGGCCGAGCTGCCAACGACATTTGACAGAGTGATGCCATCCATGGGCCGATGCTCTTGATGGGCGACAAACGGCACAAGACCTACCTTTTCGCCTTCATCGACGACATGAGCCGCCTGATCGCCCATGCTGAATCTTACCTCTCAGAGAGCCTAGCCACTTATCTACAGGCCTTGCGCCAGGCCCTGCTCAAACGGGGGGGTTGCCACGCAAGCTCTATCTCGACAACGGCCCAGCCTTCCGCTCCCACCACCTGGAAGAGATCACCGCCTCCCTGGGCATCGCCCTGGCCCATTCACCACCCTACGTGCCTCCGGACAGGGGCAAAATCGAAAGATTTTTTGTCGTTAATTGTTGAATTTGATGAGTTCCCCCAGTGGTGCGGCAATGAAGTAGATCATGGTCATGAAGATAGAGACATTACGGTAGACTTTGGCTCTTGCCCTGGCGGCCTGGAAGATGCCGTTAAGCCCTTCCAAGCGGGCGTTGGATTGGTTGGAGGCCCAGCGGCTTAGAATTAGGTGGCATGCTCTTCCAGAGTCATGAGCGCCTTGAGGGCCGGGGCCAGGGTTTTGGTGTCAGGCGCTATGTACTTCAAGGCATGGCGGGTGAGGTGGGTGATCCGCCACTGGGCGATCCGGACAGTGGTGAAGTGTTGGGCTACATGGAACCCGGCTACGGTGACGTTGGCGCCGGAGAAACTTTCGCCGATGGCGGCCAAGAAAGCTAGCGACCTGTCGCAGACCACCTCGGCGATATTGTTGTGATCACCGCCATGCTCACGCAGGAAACGCAGGAAACGGCGGAGCAGGACCAGACAGGCCTTACCCTTGC
This sequence comes from Desulfarculales bacterium, assembly GCA_965112955.2. Taxonomy (GTDB): domain Bacteria; phylum Desulfobacterota; class Desulfarculia; order Desulfarculales; family Desulfarculaceae; genus JACRDC01. The sequence goes on along the minus strand of CBCOTF020000386.1, from coordinate 4,805 downwards.
CGGAGGTAACGAAAATAACCGGCTTTTGCTTGCGGTCTAGGTGGGTGAAGACGGTGACATAGTTGTGGCCCCGCTTGGAAGTAGTTTCGTCCAGCGCCACGGCCTTGACCCCGCCCAGGTCCATTTTCGACATGGCTTGGGCCACATAGAACTGGACCACCAACCAAAGTTGCGTGTCGCTGACCCCGATGATGCGGGCCGCAGCCAGCACGGGCATCTCCCGCACCAAGGTCATGGCCGCCTGCTCGAACAGCAAGTTGAACCGGCTGCCCTCGCGGGTCCAGGGCCTCTTGGCCTGTTTGGTCCCGTGGTCGGGGCAGTCCACTCGGGGCACCCGGGCGGTTACGTAGCAATGATGCTGGAAAAGATTGAGGTGCGGCCAGGTGAATTCGTGGAAGTCGTGGGCCTTGCACAACCTGCCACACTCCGGGCAGGAGTATTCCGGCTCCCTGACCTCCAAGAAGATCTTGTGGGGCTGTTTATCGGTGTCCACATGCTGTCCCACCCACCGTTAGAGCGGTTGCAACCCCAGGCCAAGGGCCAGGAGTTCGTCGGTGTCCATTAGAGCGGTTGCAACCCCAGGCCAAGGGCCAGGAGTTCGTCGGTGTCCATGATTGCCTCCTGCTTCAACTCGATCATGCGGATCGCTGTATCATGACACCGGAGCTAAACCAATTCCACTCATGACGACGAGAGGCAAAAAAGGGATGCTGCGCTGAGATTGGCGGAGCGGGGGTCGGCGCGAAAGATATTGGCAGTGCGGAGGTTAGTACTGATTAGGTTGGAACTGCTGAGATCGGCAGCGAGAAGGTTGGCATGGCTTAAATGGGTACAGTATAGGTTAGCCAAGCTGAGGTAGGCATGGCTGAGGTCGGCGTCGGAGAAGTTAGCACCGCTGAGCCGGGCGCTACGGAGGTTGGCACGACGGAGGTCGGCATTATGGAGGGATGCTTTTCCCCCAACCTGGCCTCTTGAAGGTAGCCATCGCCGATGTTCCTCCAAAATTCGCGCTAGCTCCTCACGGCTGATCTTCCGTTTCTCTCCCAGGCCCCTTCTCCAGTGCCGTACCATTCGTCCCGCGACTACTGCGTCGTCCGCTAGTCTCCTCGCAAGGACTCCAGGGGCGGGGCAGGCCGCGGTCATCCCGCGCCCGCCCACCATCTCTACCTATCAATGTAACCTTCTCGCCGTCAAACACAAAAGGTGAGGGGGATCCCCGCCTGCATTAGCCTGGCAATCGCTGCGTCAGGGCCGGGGCCACCCGTAATACATGTAGGGTGGATTGCTTCGTCGCATCCCCACGGAAATACTCTTCACAATAACACTATTTTGTTATTATTATCAATAATATGTTTCATGCGCTCAAAAAAACCACCCCCGCCGGGTAGCGCCGGCGGGGGCGATATGTGTAGACGCCGTTTTTACAGGCAGGCGGTGTGCCTTACTACTTCTTCTTGATCTCGTCGGTCAAGGCCGGCACCACTTCGAACAGGTCGCCTACCACGCAGAAGTCGGCTTTGGTGTGGATGGGGGCGTCGGGGTCCTTGTTGATGCTGACGATGACCTTGGAGCTGCCCATGCCGGCCAGGTGCTGAATGGCTCCCGAGATGCCGCAGGCGATGTACAGATTGGGAGTAACAACCTTGCCGGTCTGCCCCACCTGGTCGGTGTGGTGACGCCAGCCGGCGTCTACGGCCGAGCGCGAGGCCCCCACGGTGCCGCCCAGTTGGGAAGCCAGAGCTTCCAGGATGGCGAAGTTGGCGGCCTCTTTCATGCCGCGGCCGCCAGAGACGATGATCATGGCCTCGGTGAGGTCGACCTTGCCGCCCTCCTCGGCCAGCACTTGCACCTGCTTGACGCGGATGGCCGGTAGCGCCGGGGAGACCTTCTCCACCAACGCCGTGCCACCCACTTCCACCACGTCGAAGACGTTGGGGCGCAGGGTGACGATTTGGGGAACGGCGGTGATGGCCACCTGGGCGTAGACCTTACCGGCGTAGATTGGGCGGGTGATGATCATCTTGCCACCGTCGACGCTTAGGCCCGTGCAATCCACGGCCACCGAGGTGTCCAGCTTGGCGGCCAGACGGCCAGCCAAATCCTTGCCCTGCATGCTGGCGCCAAAGATTATGACGTCGGGCACGCCGGTCTTGGCCAGGTCGGCCACCGCCGCGGCATAGCCCTCGGTGGAGTAGACGGCCAGTTCGGCGTTGTCGGCATAGAAGACCTTGGCCGTGCCATACTTGCCAAGGTCGGCACAAGCCGCCTCCAGACCGCTGCCCAACACCACCGCCGTGACCTCGGTGCCCAGGCCGTCGGCCACCTTTTTGGCGGCGCTACAGGCCTCGAAGGTTATTTTGCGAAAAACTCCTTCGCGATGTTCCGCGATTACCCAAACACCTGCCATTTGCGAGCCCTCCTTTCGAGCCCGGGGGCTTTTACGCCCCCCCCGCATCAAGGGCCGTAAAAAGGCCCTGGAAAAATCCTGCTTAGATGACCTTGGCCTCTTCGCGCAGGGCCTTGGCCAGATTGGCGGCCAGCTCCTGCGGGGTCTCGCCGCCGATGGCTTTGCCAGCGGCGCGGGCCGGGGGCGGGGTTAGGGCCGTGACCTCAGCCTTGCCGGCCTTGTCCAGGCCCAGGTCGGCCAGGGTCTTGACCTCCAGGGGCTTCTTCTTGGCCTTCATAATGCCCGGGAGGCTGGCGTAGCGGGGTTCGTTGAGGCCCTTCTGGGCGGTGACGACCACTGGCAGGGGGGCCTCTAGCACGAGGGTTTGGCCTTCCACGGGGCGTTGGGCTTTGGCCTTACCGTCGGCCACTTCCAACTTGGTCACAACCGAAAGGTTGGGCATGTCCAGGTACTCGGCCAGGGCCGAGCCCACCAGGCTGGCGTCGTCGTCCACGGCGCGCATACCCAGAAATACGATGTCAGCCTCCAGCAGCTTGACCACGGCGGCCAGGATCTTGGCCACGGCCAGGGGGTCGGCGCCGTAGAGGCCGTCGTCCTCCACCAGCACGGCTTTGTCGGCGCCCATGGCCAGGGCGGTGCGCAGGCTTTCGGTCATCCGCTTTGGGCCGGCGCCCACCACCGTCACCGTGCCGCCCTGGGCTTTTTGGATGCGCAGGGCTTCTTCCACGCCGAACTCGTCATAGGGATTCATGATCCACTTGATATCGTCGGTGGTGATGGATTTGCCGTCGCCGGCGACCTTGATCTGGGTCTCAGTGTCCGGAACTTGCTTGATGCACACTACAATATTCACTGCCAACCCCTCCTTTCGTCTGTATTGGGGGAACCTTAGTATGCGGTTTTAACGTAACTTGTGTTTAAACAACATCCCCTCCGGCGTCTTTGCGTACAAGTATGCCCTGCAGGAAGAACCTGCTGATTTCCTGGGCCGCGGCGGTGATGGAGTACTTGCGGGTCGTGGAAAGTACCCAATAGCGGCTCATTTCGTCCAGGGCCCCGAAGAAGGCGCGCTTGGCCACCCCGGGCTGGATGTCTGGGCGGAAGACGCCCTGAGCCTGGCCTTCCTTGATGCTGTTGCTGATGATGTTGAGATACTGCTGAAATTTGATGTTGTGGTAGCCGCGCATAAACTTGGAGGATTGGCGCACCTCCACCTGGATGATCTCGGCCATCTCTAGGTTTTGCTCCACCAGGTTGAGGTGGGCCAAGGCGAAGCACTCCAGTTTTTTGGAGGGGTCGTTTTCCTGGGCGATGGCCTGTTTGACGCTGTCCAGTACCCGCTGCATTTCCTCCTCGAATAGGGAGATGAGGATGTCGTCCTTGTTCTGGAAGTATAGGTAGATGGTGCCGTCGGCCACGCCAGCGGCCCGGGCTATTTCGCTTATCTTGGAATTGTAGAAGCCGTTTTTGGCGAAGACCTTGAGGGCAGCCTCGATGATGCGGCGATGCTTGTCGCTGGATTTTTTTTTGTTGCTAACCACGGTTACGGTATCTTCGCCCAGGGGAGGGCGCCAGTTTTTCAATGAATGATGCTTCATTCAAAATTTATAATATACGTTCCGCAACCTGTCAACGTTTTTTAGCAAGAAGAGCACTATATCAGCCTGGCCCAGGGATGCAAGGGCTAGCATACACCGGTTAGGCTTGGGCAGCTATTTTTTAGCAACGGCTGCGGATGTCCATACTAGATTGGGCATTGGGGGCAGCAAGGCGTAGCCCTGACGCGCCGCGCCAGGGGCTATTCGGTAACGTTGGCCGGATAAATTAAACAATGACGCCATCAGCAAAAAAACATCCACAAATTGAAGCTTGAAGGTGGGAGGCCGATCAATTAATTAAGACCTAAGGACCTGCAAGGGACCCGGCCGCCAACCATTGGCGGACCGGAGGGGTGACAGACAAGCACGGGCTGGGGCAAGGAGTGCACAAGAAAAGTGCTGTCCAAAACAGGCATAGTTGCTAAAAATGATCTTATCAAGACGGTTAGTTATCTATAAAATTAGCAGTTTTTCAGATAAGGCCGCCGCTTTTGGGTGATGCTTTTTGTTTCACTGACGGTTGCCTGTCCAAGTCAGGGCAATAGTGGTAACTGGACCTGTTCGGGTCATGAGGGGCGGGGTGTGATAGGGGTGTTGGAGTCAGGCGCGCAACTCCCTGTATGTGAAGAGGTTTAGGCAGCAGCATGGCGATTAGGTTGGATAGAGACCATGCGGCCAGGAAAGGTAAGCCACTTGAGCAAGAGTAGGGCGATCAAGGCTGCCCAAATCTGGATTCCCAAGGCGTTGCTGCTGGTGCCCACGAAGGTTTTGACTTTAAGGTTTTGCTTAAGCGCCTTGAA
>CBCOTF020000385.1:0-9861 GCA_965112955.2 Desulfarculales bacterium | reverse complement strand
GTTTCTCCCCGGCTTCAAGGGAAAAACCCTTCGAGACATCAATGAAGCCCTGGCGCGCTGGATTAGGGACGTCTATTACCAGCGCAAGTATCTGGGCACCGGACAGGCCCTCCTGCAACGCTTCACCAGCACAATGGAAGGAGAAACCCGTCTTTATCATCGATGAAGACTTCCTCCTCAGGCTTCAAGTTCTGGCCGAGTTGCACACCATCACGCAGCTTCAGGGAGACTTTAAGCTAATCTTGCCCATCATCCTGGCCGGCCATAACAACCTCGCCGATTTCCTCATATACAGAGTCTCTCTGCCCCTGGCCTCCAGGGTGGTGGCCAGAAGCTATTTGGCCGGTGTCTCTCTCCAAGATATGCAGGTCTGCCTCCTGCGCACCTCAAAGTCGCAGGCGTCAAGCAGAACCTCTTATCTAATCAGGCCGTCACCGCCATACAGCAGGGCTCTAGCGGCCTCTTCCGAAGGGCCAACCACCTGGCTCGAGGCGCGCGATCATAGCTGCCGCCGAGGAGCAGACTCAAATCGTCTCCTCAGAGCACGTTCGCATCGCCACAACAGAATTGATTTGATCAAATGAGAAAGGAAAAATTAGTCCAGGGTAATCAGAGAATTTTGTCAAATTAATCCGAAAAGCAACACCAGCCTTCTGTCTAACGAGGCTGGAGAGGGATCAGCCTCATTAAACAGAGAGAATAACGCGATATTTTTGTTCAGAATTTACTACTACGTCGGAACCACCACCGGCGGCCTGAGCATCAAATCCACGGCCTCGCGGGCGCATGCTGCTAGCTTGGGGTGGGTGTCGTGCAGGCTAGCCACTTGGCGCAAGTTGTCTGCCGTGCGGTAGATCAAGTTGGCCAGGTCGCCTTCGCCGGCGCCGTAGAGCACGGCCACGTCGGAGAATTCGTTATTAAGCCCCCAGGCGAAGATAGCACTGGCCGCCGGCATGGGCATGATGGGCGTCTCGAAGCCCCATTGGCGCAAGCGCTCCAGCATGGGATCCAGGGCCCGACGCAGGCTCAAAAAGCCGTCGGTGAGGCGTTGGCTTAGGTAGCGGGTTCCGCTCTCTCGCTCGCGGTCGTCCACGAACAGAGCCAATAGCGCCGCCAAGAGCACCGGGTCCTCTTGGGGCATGGCCTCCTGGCGGATCGCCTCGGCGATGAGTATAGGCTGGTCCAGGCGCAGGTTGCTGGCCCAGCGGTTATCGGCGGTAAGCCGCCCCTGAGCATCGGCGAAACCCTCGACGCGCAGGAACTCAAGGTGGCGCACGAAGTCGTACCAGAAGGCGGAGCTCTCCTCTTGCACCCGGCTCAAGGCCGCCTCGGCCTGGTTCAGGAGTCCATACAAATCTGACTTGGCGTTCTGACAGGCCTCGTAAAGGGGACATTGCAGGCAGGTCAGTCTAGCCAGCTCCTCGTCCACGCTGGCCAGGCGGGCTTCGGTCTTCTGGCGCTCCCCCGCGCCCAGGTTGTCCAGCTCAAGCGCGGTCAGGGGGCGGGGTTTTTGGGGCAATTGCTCCAGCACCGCCTGGGCCAGCACCCGGCCGCCTCCGGTGTGGGGTAGGCCCAGGACCTCGCTGCAGACCCCGGCTACTTCGTCCAGGGGCACGAACTCTAGGTGCGGCCGTCCCTTTTGCAAACGTCGGTTGGGGATGAGGCTTACGGCCAGCACCCCGGCCTGGTCGCCCTCGTCCTCACGTCGGAGTACCGCGGCTAGGGAGCCGAACATGTCCATGAACACCCGCCCTCGGGTTAGGACGGCCCATAAACCCCGGCGCGCGATTATAGCTTGGACCTCCTGCTGCAAGCGTCGGTGCAGGTTTTTCAGCTGCCGGCGTCGCTTGCGCCTAACCACCGCCTCCTCGGGGCCGGGGCAGGTCGAACCGACCAACTGATGCCCCAAGGCCTTCAACAGCGGCTGGGGGCCGGTCGGGGTGCACTTGCCATCGGCCTTTTCCAGATGCTGGAAGGTGGCCAGGCTGTAACCCAGGAGCTGCTTGACCTCGGAGGGGCGTTGAGAGAGCAATAAATTGAGTACCATGGAGAAATTGATGGTGAGCTGGCTCTCTATGGGCTCGGGGTTGGAGGAGAGCAGGCTGGCCACCAGGGGCACGTTTTGGTAGGGGCCGGGCACCACCAGGACGAAGCCGACCTTGTCCATGCCTCGGCGGCCGGCACGTCCGGTCATTTGCAACAGGTCCGTGGCTGAAAGGTCCACGAAATCGCGTCCGTTGAAGCGGTCGCTCTGGGTGATAACCACGGTGCGGGCTGGGAAATTGACCCCGGCGGCCACGGTGGAGGTGCTGAAGATGGCCTTCAAGAGGCCGGACTGCATTAGGCGTTCCACCAAGAGCTTCCACAAGGGCAGGTGGCCGGCGTGATGGGCGGCTACGTGCAGGGTGCGCAGAGCCTGAAGCTGAGGATGGCTTTGCAGGAAGGGATAGCGCGTCAGGAATTCATCCACCAGGGCGGTCAGCTCGCGGCGCTGCTGGGTACGCACCTTGAGGTGGGCGCCAGCGGTATAGCCCAGGGCCGCGTCGCAGTCGGCGCGGGATTTGAGAAAGAATATGGCCGGCAGTAGATCGGCCTTATCCAAGGCCATGAGTATCTGCCCAAAAGGCGGCTGGTGCACCAAAGGCCGCCAGTTGCGGGTTTCCTGTTCAAGGAAATGGCGCACTTTGGGGAAGAGCCCGCCGCGGCTGGCGGTGAGCGGCAGCAGTTCGCCGTCCGGAGACAGGAAGAGGGGATACAAGGGCACCGGACGCTGATCGCTGTAGATGGTGGCGCACTTTTCGTCGCGCACGAAGTGCAGCCAGCGGGTGATTTGGTCGGCGTTCTCCACCGTGGCCGAGAGCAAGAGCAGGCGCACCCGAGGCGGCAGGTAGATGATGATTTCCTCCCAAACCACCCCGCGCTCGGGATCGCCCAAGAAGTGGGCTTCATCCAGCACCACCAGGCTGGCGTCGATATCCACGCCGCGGTACATAGCGTCGTAGAGTTGGTTGCGCAGTATTTCGGTGGTGCCCACAATGAGGTTGGCCTGAGGATTCTCTTTGCGGTCGCCGGTGAGGATCCCCACCCGTTCTTCGCCGAATATCGTCCCGAATTCGGTGAACTTGGAATTGGACAGCGCCTTCAAGGGGCTGGCGTACCAGGCTATTTTTCCGGCGGCCAGGGCCTGAGCTATAGCCTGCTCGGCGATCCAGGTTTTGCCCGAGCCCGTAGGCGCGCTGACCACTACGTCCATGGACGCTAGGGTCTGCACGGCTTCGATCTGAAAGGGATCGGGCACGAAGGGCAAGGCCTCGGGCACGCCGATGCCCGAGAGCACCGGCAGCAGGCGCTGGTTGATCCGGGGGTCGAACTTGGCAGAAATCTCTTCCTTGGGAGGACGCCGACGCCGGGCCGGGGGTGGCGGCGGGTTGGTCTTGCTGCGGGTGCGACGTGTAGGGCCCAGGGGCGTCAAACGCGGTCTCCTAGCTCAACGGCGAGCGAAGCGCAGACTGGTTAGCCCTTGCTCGTCCAGCCTGGAGGTTTCCAGCAAAAAGCCCAGGTCCAAGGGCAGCCGCAGCCAGCCTAGAGTGCGTCTCTGGTCCTTCATCTCCAGGGGCAACTCTATTGAACGCCGGCCGCTGGGATGGAGGGGGCTGGTGCGGTAAAGCACCACAATTTTGTGCAGCGAATCCCCAGGCCCCTGGAAAGGCAGGTTGGTATAGGTGCTGCCCGGCTGGGACGCGAGCTCATCCTTGGGCAGGCGGGAATAGGCCACCAGTACCTTCTTTTCGGCATCCAGCAAGATTACGCCAGTGTATGGTCCCTGGCCCCACACACCTGGTTTCCAGGGATTGCTTGATGAGCGGCAAGGCATCGAGCGCTGATCCTTGCTTAAAGCTACCCTTGAGTAACACCGATAATAGCAGATAATTCTTGCTAATTGGCTATGAAAAAATCTGTCGTCGCGGCCTGCCGCACATGGGGCAGCACCCAGTGGGCGTCCAGGCCCAGGCAGGCAAAGAGGATTAATAGCGTCAGCAATCAGCGGTTCAGTCGGCACAGACTTTCCATCATCTTGGTAACGTCGCGTCTTAGGGATATAAGGCCCTGCACGTGGCGCTGTTGGGCTATGATGGCGGTCATGCTGGTGGAGATCAGGCGCTGGCCCCGGGTGGGGTGGCTGATCTTGAGCACGCTCCAGCTTTTTTCTCAAGAGCTTTTCTTCAGGTCTATCTTGTAGGCGTTATGGATTAGGCGATCGAGGCTGGCATCGGCTATGGTGGGATCGCTGATGGTTTCGTGCTACTGGTCCACGGGCACTTGGGCGGTGACGATGATGGAGCTTCGGCCGTAGTGGTCTCCCAGGACTTCGAGCATATCCAGGTTCTGCTCCCGTGACCGTTTCTCCAGCCCTCAGTCGTCCAGGATGAGCAGGTTGATCTTGGAATTGGCGATGATTATTTTTTGATAGCTACCGCCCACTCGGACCTCGACCATTTCTCGCGCAGAAGGGTTGCACCCTCTTTTAGGAAGCCGAGTAGCCTTCCAGACAAGCCTTATGGTCCAAGGCGCAGGCGAGAAAGCTTTTGCTACGCCGGTGGCCCCGTTGACGAGCAGGTTATGGTGCTCGGCGATCCACCGTTATAAGGCTAGAGCCATAATGCGTGATTTGTCCATGCCGCGCCTGTGCCGGTAGTCGATGTCCTCCAGGCAGGCGTCATGCCGGAGCTTGGCCTTGGCCAGCCTGTTTTTGAGCCGGCGATTTTCTCTATGGATGGCCTCCCTGTCCACCATCAGGCCCAGTCTTTCCTCAAAGCCCAGTGCCTGGGCCTCGGGGATGTTCAGCTGTTCCTCTAGGGCCTTGAGCATGCCTTCCAGCCCCAGGGCGCGGAGCTTGTCCAGGATGGGATTAAAATTAGCATGGCTTCCTCCTTGGGCGGTCAAGAAATAGCCGGCTCCGCGGATGTTGGGGTGGAGGATGGGACTGGATTCTGGGGCCGGCGTCAGCGAGGGCGCTTCGTCCAACGCCGTGTCGATGATGCGCGCTCCGCGAGTGCGGGCAAGTGTTTTGTCCGAGGGGCCGGGCCCTAGGCCACGGTGTCGGTGATACCATCCGTATCGCCGTAGCGGGCGTCCAGCAAGTTCTTGTTCAATGCGAACAGAAACTGTGGGAGGGATCCGCTACCCGAGCCATTTTTATTATTCAGGTAGTTTATGGCCAAGGAAGCCCCGAGGGTCTTCTTGTCGGTGACGAGGCCCATATCCTGGCTATCCTCGGAGCCGATCATGATATCCAGTTTTCAAATATGCTGGAGGAGGTGCTGCTCCCAAAAATGAAACCTATCTGTCAGGAAGCTCCCCTCCTCAGGCCGGTTCCACGAAGCCGCATAGCTGGTCCAGTTCATCCTTGAGACGGTTTAGCTTCTGCTCCAATTCCAGCCGGGCCGCCTCCATGCCCTCCTTGTCCAGGTGCTCGGGATAGCGTAATTCACGGCCGGCCATCAGCCTCACCTTGGCGAAGGGTTTGGGGATCATGGTGTGGTCCCAGGTCTTTTTCAGCACCCACACCCGATCGGCCGACCACATCACAGGCAACAGCGGCAGCCCCGTACGCATGGCCAAGAGGATCATGCCGGGCTTGGCCTGGTAGCGGGGCCCCCGGGGACCGTCGGCCACGGTGGCGGCGAAGCGCGTCTGGCCGGAGGCGACCATCTCGGCCATGGTGCGCAGGGCTGCGCCCCCGCCCTTAGAGGATGAGCCGCGCACCGGCCGTCCGCCGTACAGCTCTATGAAGCGAGCCAAAAATTCGCCGTCCTTGCTGCGGCTGACCATTATGGCCGGCCGCAGGTGGCCGAAGAAATGCAGCAAGAAAATGGCGCCCCGATGCCAGGTAGCGGCGATCAGAGGGTTCTTCTCCAGCAGATAAAGCTGCTCTTCACGGGGGCTCAAGATCTCCACCCGGCAGGTACTGAGCAACAGCCCCACCAGCCGACTGGCCAGGTTGGTGGACAGCCAGAATAATAGCCGCTGCCTCAGGCTGAATCGCTGCTCCTGTTCCACTAGTAGCCTAGCTCCGCGCCTACCAGGATGACCACCATGCGCTCGGGCAGGGCTTGTTTGTGGATCACAACCGTGGCGTTGCAGATGCGTTCCGGGCTGGCGCAGTCCTCGCATTGGCCGGTCAAGGCGCAGGGGGTCTTGCGTCCGATGCGTTTGGCATTGGTTGGGGCCACGAAGTGGCGGATGCGCCTCTGAGCATAGGCCAGGTTGGGCACGATCTTGTTGCAACCGGCGATGAGGATCACCTTGTCTGGGCCGAAAAGGACTGGCGCTACCCGATTGCAGGTAGCGTCGACGAAGACTAGCTCGCCATCCTCGGTGACGGCGTTGACCCCGGATATGAAGACATCGGCGGTCAGCCCCCGCTTGAGCCGGGCCATGGTTTCCGCAGGGCTGATGCCGGACTCGTAGCGGTCGATAAGCCACACCGGCCCCTGGCGCAGAGCCTCCACCACGCCGGTCTCCATCATGGTCATGGAGCCGCCCATGCCCACCGTGGCCTCGTGGGGTATCAGAGACATCACCGTGGGGACCACCTGGGCAGGGTCGGCCAGGTAGATGCCCTCCATGCGATTTTTCTTGAGGACTGCGATGACGCTCTCAGCCCGCTTCTCATAGAACCATTGCACGTTTTGGTCCATGATTCCTCCCGCGCTGGCTTAAGCTGCATACCTGAACGATCTTATGCTTACCATGGCTAGGTTGTTCAGCCAATAGTCAAGCCACCGCAGGTTAACAGGCCTTGCTAGCGGCCACAGGCAACGGCAACCCCTCAAGTGGAGTAGCATCGTGGAGGCGGTCCGCGCCCGCAAGGCCTAATACCAGCCCCGAGCTAACCACACCAGGAAAATCCCCAGGCTGGCGGCTAGGGCGCTGGCCAACAGCAGCAAGCGCTCCATGGTCGCAATGTCCGCCAGCTTGGGCTGACGCCCTTGGGGATTGATCCAGGGCTTGTCCAGCACGACGTCGCCGTAGGTGTTAGGGCCCCCCAGGCGCAGGCCCAGGGCGCCGGCTGCGGCGGCCTCAGGCCATCCGGAGTTGGGGCTCTCGTGCAGGCCGTGGTCGCGTTTGGCCGCGCCCCAGGCTTGGCCGGCCGGCAGGCCCAGAAGCGGGCAGGCCGCGGCCAGCAGCAGGGCCGTGAGCCTGGCGGGCACAAATCCGCACACATCGTCCAGGCGGGCGGCGACGCGTCCCAGATCCTGGTAGCGCTGATTGCGGTAGCCAATCATAGAATCCAGAGTGTTCACCGCCTTGTAGGCCACAGCCAGGGGCGCCCCCCCCAGAGCCAAAAAGAAAAGCGGCGCTACCACCCCGTCATTGAGGTTTTCGGCCATGGTCTCTATCAAGGCTCGGGCCATCCCCTGCTCGTCCAAACTGTTGGTATCGCGCCCCACGATTAGTGCCAGGCGCTGGCGGGCCAGTTTCAGGTCGCCGGCCTCCAACGGCTGGACCACGGCGCGGGCTTCGCGCCATAGTTGGCCAGCGGCCAGGCATTGGAAGGCCAGTAGCGCCGCCAACCCCATGCCCAGCATCTTCCAAATGCCCCAGGCCATACTCAGGGAAAAAGTTGCCGCTAGCCAGGAGCCTGCCACAACCATGATGACCATGGCCGCCCCGGCCAGGCGAAGCTCCGCCGGTGTGACATAACGCTGCCGTAGCCAGCCCTCCAGGCGGGTGATGGCCCCGCCCATGATACGCACCAAATGGGGCCAGGTGGGCGGGTCGCCCAGGTGGGCGTCGGCCAGCACGGCCAGCAGAAAGGGCAGGGCGGTTTTCATGGGCAGGCTCGCTGTCTATTAATAGCTAATTAAAAAGCTCTAGCTCTTGGAAGGGATGCATCGGGTCACCGGGGCGGAAGCGGTGCAGCCATATGCTTAAGCTCTGCTCGTCCACCTGGGCCAACAAATCGCGTGGTCAAGGAAATAGATATGACGCCTCGAGCTGAGCCTCAAGGTCTTGATATGGGACAGGGTGCTCAAAAGCCCTTGGATTCCCTCGTCCTCCCAGGTTTCGTGAGTGCCCAGGGTTAGGAAGAGCATTCCCCCAGCTTGGGGTTTCGTCCAGGCTTTTGCCCTGAGTAGCCTCATAATTCGTCGCGGCGCATGATAATTTGGTCGTCTTGGGTGGCCAGCCAGGGCCAGCCATCGCGGTAGAGATAGGTTATGCCGGCCTGGCCGTATTTGCCGGGCATATCGGTTGTCCCTCTTGCTGCTGCTCCTACTGGCAGGCGGCTCGGATTGGCCCGCCTGCCAGACACAGCCAGATGGCCAGGACCAACTGCGGACGGGGGGCTTTTGAAACGGGGGCGTTCATGGCGATACGCCTTTTGGCATTGGTTGTTCGGTCAAATATAACGCCTTTTCGTCGTCATGAATAGAATTGGTGTAGTTCCGGTGTCATGATGCAGCGATCCGCATGGCCGAGTTGAAGCAGGAGGCAATCATGGGAGCCGGCGAGCTTTTGGCCATTGGTCTGGGGGGGGGGGCAACCGCCGAGGTCTTCTTGGAGGTTGCCGCTGACCGGGGAGCCGAGTACCCCTTTAGGCTCTGCTCCCGTTCGCGCAAGAGGGGCGAGCACCTCTGCCTACAGGAGTGCCCAGCCGAGGACTGCCCAATTCCCCAGCCTGGGCAACCGCGTTATTGATAGCAGCCGGGCTGGCCTCAGGCTTCAACCAGGCCCGCCGCCAGGCCTACGTTGAGGGCATCGACTTCCCGCGCCCCGGCCGCAAGGACCAGTGCCAGACGCCCCTGCCCCAGGAACTGCACGGCCCCCAGACTCAGCAGACCTGGGCGGTGTACTAGGAAATTATGGGCCTGGGCGGCCCCTTGCCCTGGCCTTTCAAGGGGGCAAGCTGCCTGCCGTCGGCGGCCCTTGAGCTGGTGCCCTCGGCGGCCCTTGAGCTGGTGCCCTAGCTCAAGGCGCGGGTGCTGGAATTGGTGGCCCTCTCGCTCCCGCCGGCTAGGCGCTTGTCGTAAAAATATCCCGGCAGGCTCTCAGAGTGGACCATGCACGGCTTTATTCGCTACTCACTTGGGCGGGCCCGTCTCACCTGAGCAAGGGGGTCTAGAACGTAGCCCGCTGTTGACATCCTGGGGGCTATCGGGTACATGTGCAGAGCGAAGCCGGCTACCGTCGGATCCAACCCGTTCAGCTACGGAGAGATGACCGAGTGGCCGAAGGTGCGCGACTGGAAATCGCGTGTACGCCCAAGAGGTGTACCGAGGGTTCGACTCCCTCTCTCTCCGCCAAGCAATAGCAAACCAAATGGCGATCAAACGAAAAATTTGGTCGCCATTTGGCTTTTTCGATAACCGCCCATTGGGATGGTGCCGGCCTGGTAATATAAAAGCAGTCCCGCGCGAGCGCACGGAACTGCTTTTAAGGGGGCGGCTACCAGTCCCGGCCACCGGGGAAGTAGGGGATTTTCTCAGATTGGCTTGACCAGTTAGGGATTTTTATCCCATTATCCTGGACCTTGGATGTGGATCCAGGAATGAGGAAGGGGCCGAGGGTGGCGGAACACCCCTGCCCCCGAGAGACGGGAATAACTCCCTGCCATTTGGTTGCCATCGTACTTTTCGTTGCAGCCTGCGTCAAGAAAATCATGAAACGGGGGTGGCGTTTCCCCTGGCCCTCTCTGGGAGCACGGCTTTGTTGCCTGCCTATTTTGATGAAGCCCCTACGGCGATTTGGCTTCGACATTTCCTCTGCCCTGACTGCCGGGCGGGTGGTCCGGCTGCGGCCACGGGGCTACTGGAGCCGGTTCCAGGCTCCGGTGGAGACCATTAAGCAAAGCCTTTC
>CBCOTF020000384.1:0-2262 GCA_965112955.2 Desulfarculales bacterium | reverse complement strand
TAGGTGGCTGAGGGAGGGCAGGGCTCTCGCTTTGCGTCGACCGGCTGGCCGCGGCTTGGCCGCGGCCACTGAGCCAATCGAAGGCCCCAAGCAGGCCGCCCGACCAGCTTGATCTCAGATATAGGCTCACCTGCCGCAGCAGGCCCTTGAGCCAGTGGCGCTGGCGGGAACGCGGCAGGCCAAGATCCCATCTGCCCCGAACCAGCTTATTGGAAAGGCTTTACCGAATGGTCTCCTCCGGGGCCTGAAACCGTCTACAGTAGCCCCACGGCCGCAACCGGATCACACCCGCCCGGCAGTGTTAGGACAGAGGAACCACCGCCCCAGCTCCATGATTTTCTTAGCGCAGGCTGCAACGAAAAGTACGATGGCAGCCAGGGAGTTATTCCCGTCTCTCGGGGTCAGGGGTGCTCCACCACCCTCAGCCATTTCTTCATTACTGGACCTATATCCAAGGTCCAGGATAATGGTATAAAACCCCTACCTGGTCAAGCTAATCTGAAAAGTTCCCTTACTTTCCGATCAGAACAAAATAAGAATCAACAGTGTGATAGGGGTGTTGAGCCAGGCGCGCAACTCCCTGTATGTGAAGAGGTTTAGGTGCAGCATGGCGGCTACCAAGTTGGACAGCGACCATGCGGCTAGGGAAAGAGGGAAAGATGGTAAAATTACTTGAGCAAGAGCAGGGCGATCCAGGCTGTCCAAATCTAGATTTTCAAGGCGTTGCTGCTGGTGCCACGAAGATTTTGACCTTAAAATTTTGCTTAAGCGCCTTGAAGGGCAGCTCGATCTTCCAGCGGTCCTTATGGATTTCAGCCACGATGAAGGCCGTCAGCTTGTGATGGTTGGTCAAGAGCACGACCTGTTTTTGATTTTTCTCGGCCCACACCACCAGGCGACGCAGGGGGTGGGAATAGTCGGTCAGGCTGCCGGTGAGGAGTATTGTTCGATCGGCCAAGACGTTTTGGGCCTTAGGTCCTGGCCGATTGGCCATCACCTCGAAAATGGCGTTAGATTGAGGCGGGTGACGGTGACGAAGGAAAGCCCTGGCCGGTCCACTTACCAAACAGGGCATAGTCCTGGTAACCCCGGTCCAAGACCAGGATGGAGCCAAAGTTTAGGGCCAGCCTTTGGGCCACGGTGGCATCGGCCACCTTGGCCTCGATGAGCAGGACAAAGCTGGGCATGTAGTCGTCGTGGTCCAGTATGATGTGAGCCTTGACCCCGCTCTTAGCCCGCTTGCCCTTTTTCCTGCCCAGGGAGCCTTGGGCACGGAAGCGCTCCATGGCTTTGAAGAACAGGGTTCGAAACAAGGCCTAGGGCCTGTGCTGGTTGGCGTAGGACAATGTGGACTTTTTGGGAGCCGCGTTCACCCCAAAGTGAGACAGCTTGCCCAAGCAGCAGGAAAGACCCTGGCAGATCTCCCTTAGGGAATCGGCCCTGGCCAGGTGACAGAAGAGCATGGCTACGAACTGGGTCCAACAGGGGAATCCCTTGGTCCTGACCTCGACACCGTGCTCCTTGACCAAGGCGACGAACTCAGTGAGGGGGGAGTGCTGCAGCAGTTGACTGAACAGGCTGGCTACTCGTATCATGGCCGTACCCTCTTTTGGTCGCGGTATTGTTGGTTTTTGGCAGAACCATACTATTACGCTGGGGTAAAGGCATCTCGCTTCGATCACTTAATCGGTTTTTCAGAACCTATTATCTTAGACAATACTAGTTGGGTGAGACACAGCTTGAGCGGCTGCTCTTTCTACCTCCACCCTTACCGTCTACGGGCTTTCGCCCGAAGCTTGACTGGTCCCAGGTCCATCAAGAGCTTAGGTGCAAGGGTATGACCATGGCGCTGCTGCGGGAGGGGTATAAGACGGTCCATGCCTTGGGCTACCAATACAGCTATTTTTGCAAGTGTTACAGGGAATAGTCGGGCACGCTGGGGCTGGTCATGCGCCAGAAGCACCGGGCCGGCGAGAAGACGTTTATCGATTATGCCGGCCAGACCGTGAACGTGGTGGTCCCCCTGACGGGTGTGGTTAGAGTGACCAAGATCTTCATGATGGTTCTGGGCGCCAGCAATTACACCTCTGCCGAAGCCATATAGACCCAAGCTCTGCCAGGCTGGATCAGCTCCCACCAACGGGTCTTCCAATTTTTTGGCGGGATGACGAAGTTGGTGATGCAGCGGTGAAATAGATTATGGCCATGAAGGCGAAGACATTACGGTAGTCTCTGGCTTTTGCCCTGGTGGTCTGGAAGATG
>CBCOTF020000383.1:0-2237 GCA_965112955.2 Desulfarculales bacterium | reverse complement strand
ATCTCATGGTGACGAAGAGGCAAAAACATCAGCCCAAAAGCGGCGACTTTATCTCAAAAATTACTAAATTATAGATAATTAACCGTTTTTATAAGAGCATTTTTAGCCGCTACGCCTGCCTTGGACGGCACTGCTTGCAGATAGGGCTTGTGCCGGCCAGGTGGGGCGGCAGCTTGGCCCCACGCGCGATGGTCTGAAGGTCCTTGCCCCCGGTTGGCGCGGCGCACCACCTGGCCGCGCACCCACTGGATGGCGTTGCGGTAGTCGGTGAGGGTACGGGCTATCTCCTCGGCCCCGTGCAGGGGTTTGGTGTGGTGGGGGTAAGTTGCTCGGGCGCGCAATGGCGTCCAGGCCGTTTATCCACTGATCCACCGGTTAGGGGCTGGCCCCGCTTATGAGATTGGGAAAAACCCAGTAGAAGTCATCGCCGGCGATGATGGTGCGTCCTTGGGGCAACCAGACGAAGAGGTGGTCGTGGGTCTCGCCGTGGGCCTCTATCAGCTCGATCTCCACCCCCCCGATGTTCAGTGTGCGTCTGTCGCTGAAGGTGTGGCCGGGTAAGAGCAGACCCACCTCTCCAGCGGGGTCCAGGCCGGCGTGCGGTTCCAGGGCCGAGCAGAGCAGCATC
This sequence comes from Desulfarculales bacterium, assembly GCA_965112955.2. Taxonomy (GTDB): domain Bacteria; phylum Desulfobacterota; class Desulfarculia; order Desulfarculales; family Desulfarculaceae; genus JACRDC01. Next base: position 1,609 of record CBCOTF020000383.1, on the reverse strand, counting down.
TCAAGGGGCACATGCTGGCCAAACTGGCGGTTGCCGCGCTGGGTCTCAACGAAGCGGAACCTGCTGTACTGCTTGAGCAGGTGGGCGCTGGCCTGCTCGGTGGCCCAGATGAAGGTGCCCTCGGTTGCCCATACCGTTGCCCCGCCGATGTGGTCTTATATGGCTGTGGGTAAAAATCAGGGCCTTGACCGGCCCCCAGGGCACCTGTTCCTCGAGGGTGAACATGGCCTGGCTGGCGTGGGCGAGGGTCATGCCGGCGTTCACTACCACCAGGCCCTCGGGGGTGGTGATTATCACGGTGCTGGCTATGTCATAGCCGATGACCGCCCAGACGTTCTGGGAGATGCGCTCTACCCGGGGCCGCCTCACCATCTTCTGTCAATAGCTGGTCAGGCCGGGGCGGACGCGGGTGGGGTCGGGACCGGGCTGGAGGCGTAGGCCAGGGCCACAGAGCCGGCAACAGGGGGGCGAGATGCGGTAGCCAATATAATATACGGCGTATTGGTTTCACCTCTGACGATGGTGTTATACCGCCGATCTTAACGACTGTAGGGCATATCCCGGCCATCGGTCAAGACTCGGCCGGCGTCTTGGTTGACACGGTATAGCCCCTAGGCTAAATTTATTTATTTTCCCAGGAGGGCTTTCTATGGCGCGGGTGGACGGCAGGCAGAACGACCAGATGCGGCCGGTGCAGATACAGGCCGGGATCAATCCCTATGCCGAGGGCAGCGCCTTGTGTTCCTTTGGAGCCACCCAGGTTTTGTGCACCGCCAGCCTGGAAAAAGGCGCGCCCGCCTGGCTGGGGCCGCAGGCTGAGCAGGGCTGGGTCACCGCCGAATACGCCATGCTGCCCCGGGCCACGCACACCCGCACCGATCGCGAGCACCATACTAACGGCCGCGCCCAAGAGATAAGCCGGCTCATCGGCCGGGCGTTGCGCGCGGCGGTGGACATGAAAGAGCTGGCCGGATATACCCTGCGCGTGGATTGCGACGTGCTGGTGGCCGACGGCGGCACCCGCACCGCAGCCATCAGCGGTGGTTGGGTGGCCTTGGCCCTTGCGCTGAAGGGCTTGGGAAAAGCGCCGGCTTGGCCGGTGGCGGGCTTGAGCCTGGGCAAGTTGGAGGATGACCTGCTGGTGGATTTGTGCTACGCCGAGGACAGCGCGGCCCAGGTGGACCTGAACCTGGTGCTGGCCCCGGGGGGGCGGCTGATCGAGGTGCAGGCCACCAGAGAGCGCTCCTTCTTTAGCTTGACGGCTCTGCAATATATGCTTGTCCTGGGGCTCAAGGCCGCCGAGGAGGTCTTCGCGGCCCAGCGCCAGGCCCTGGAGACGACTTGAGCATGCGCTTGGTTTTGGCCAGCACCAACCCCGGCAAGCGCCGGGAGATCGCGATCCTCTTAGAGCCTTTGGGCATAGAGGTGGTCACGGCCCAGTGGCTAGGCTTCAACGAGGATATCGCCGAGACTGGCGACACCTTCGCGGCTAACGCCGAGCTGAAGGCCCGCGCCGTTTGCCAGGCCTTGAATCTGCCGGCCTTGGCCGACGACTCGGGGCTGTGCGTGGAGGCTCTGGGGGGTGCGCCGGGGGTGTACTCGGCCCGTT
>CBCOTF020000382.1:0-1152 GCA_965112955.2 Desulfarculales bacterium | reverse complement strand
CCCGCCATGCCCTGAAGTGCATAGCGCCTGACACCAAAACCCTGGCCCCGGTCCTCACGGCGCTCATGACTCTGGAAGAGCATGCCCACCTGATCTTAAGCCGCTGGGCCTCCAACCATTAAAACGCCCACCTGGCGGGGCTTAACGACATCTTCCAGGCCGTCAGGGCAAGAGCCAGAGGCTACCGTAATGTTTTCACCTTCATGAAAATCATTTACTTCATCGCCGCGCCATTGGGGGCACTAATCAAACTCCACAGTTAACGACGAAAAATTGTGGATTTCAGGGGCCGCAGGTCGCGCTTCAGGTGGGGACTAGCTGGTCCAGGCGGGCGCAGGCGGCAGGTGCTTGGCGATGGTCAAGCGCAGGTACTTGTTTTTAGTCACGGTCAAGCCCTGCTCCACTGCCGCCAGGTTCAGGCCGAAGTGTACACCGCGGTTCCACATCACGGCTACGAATTCGTCCAGGGTGCAAGCGGTCTGGCCCGCGCCGGGAGAGGAGCTTTGACACCTTGGGCGAAGGCCAGACGCGAGTCCAGGTAGAAGGTGAAGTCGTATTGGGTCTCATAGGGAACCAGTGCCAGTTCGCCTTGGTAGGGCAGGGCCCGGCCCAACTTGATCTGGACCAGCCCCGCCGCCAGTATAAAGTGGGGGGCGGCGGCCTTGACCCGGGGAAAGTCGTAGAGCAGCACCGAATAATTTTTGAAATTACGTCTCTTGAAATAGTAGCCCACCTTGAAGGCTCGGGCGACGAAATTCACCAGGCGTAGCCCCTCTTTGGGGGGAGTCGTCAATGGCCGGGAGGGCTGTAAGTCATGGCTCATGTCGGCCATATATGTCGTGGCGCCTGGCCGCTCCCGGCGAAGGGCGACTGTTTTCCGGTAAGGGGCTAGCTGATCATGTGAACCATGATTAAAAAATTTGGGGTCACCTTTAACTACCAGAGATGGCGAAAAATTTTATTATTGGAACGAACCTATGGTCCTATGAAACAGGACAAATAGCCACATCCGACGAGATAATCGGGGCCGGCGTTGGGGGGACATTTGGGGCCGGGTTCGGCCTTTTTTGCGCCGGGGGTGGGTGAGGGCCGACGGGGGCGTTAGCGTTCCAAGAACCAGGGACGGTTGGTGCTATCGGGGTTGCGAGAGTC
>CBCOTF020000381.1:0-6673 GCA_965112955.2 Desulfarculales bacterium | reverse complement strand
CGCCGGGGCAAGACTATCACGGGCCCTACCCAGCGCCCTCTGACGTCACTCTCCGACATGCACAAGCGCAAGCAGGGGCGTTTTCGCCAGAACCTCTTGGGCAAGCGCGTGGACTACTCGGGCCGCTCGGTTATTGTCATCGGCCCGGACCTGCGCTTGCACCAGTGCGGCTTGCCTAAAAAGATGGCCTTGGAGCTGTTCAAGCCCTTCATCTACAACAAACTGGAGGCCAAGGGCCTGGTTACTACCATCAAGGGCGCCAAGAAGCTGGTGGAGCGCGAGTCCCCCGAGGTTTGGGATACCCTTAGCGAGGTTGCGCGAATATCCGGTGATGCTCAACCGCGCCCCCACTCTGCATCGCCTGGGCATTCAGGCCTTCGAGCCGCTGTTGGTGGAAGGCAAGGCCATCCAGCTGCATCCCCTGGTTTGCCAGGCCTACAACGCCGATTTCGACGGCGACCAGATGGCCGTGCACGTGCCGCTTAGCGTAGAGGCCCAGATCGAAGCGCGCGTGCTGATGATGAGCACCAACAATATTCTTTCGCCGGCCAATGGTGAGCCCATCATCGTGCCTAATCAGGACATTGTCCTGGGGCTGTACTACCTGACCCGCGAGCGCCCTCTGGCCCCGGGTGAAGGCAAGTCCTTCTCCGACCCCGGCGAGGTGCGCATGGCTTACGACGCCGGCGCCGTGAGTCTGCACGCTGCCATTCAGTGCCGCATCCAGGGCAAGCGCTACAAAACCACCGTGGGCCGGGTGCTCCTGAACGACGTGCTGCCTCGTGAGATATCCTTCGAGCAGATCAACCAGGTGATGGATAAGAAAGCGCTCAAGACTTTGGTGGGGCGCTGCTACCACATGGCCGGCATCAAGGCCACGGTGCTCTTGGCCGACCGCCTTAAGGACATGGGTTACTATTACTCCACGCGCAGCGGTCTTTCCATCTGCGTAAAGGACATGGTAATCCCCGCCCGCAAGCCCGAGATCATCGACCAGGCCATGGCTGAGGTGTGGGCCATCGAGAAACAGTATAAGGACGGCATCATCACCGGCGGCGAGAAGTACAACGAGGCGATAGATATCTGGGCCAAGGCCACCGAGGATGTGGCCAAGGAGATGATGGACGAGATCAGCCAGGAGACGGTCAAGGGCTCCGACGGCACTGAGATCATAACCACCAGCTTCAACCCCATTTTTATGATGGCCGACTCCGGCGCTCGCGGTTCCAAGGACCAGATGAAGCAGCTGGCTGGCATGCGCGGTCTGATGGCTAAGCCCTCGGGCGAGATCATCGAGACCCCCATCACCGCCAACTTCCGCGAAGGGCTGACGGTGTTGCAGTACTTCATCTCCACCCACGGCGCCCGCAAGGGCCTGGCCGACACCGCCCTCAAAACCGCCAACTCCGGCTACCTCACCCGCCGCCTGGTGGACGTGAGCCAAGACGCCATCGTCACCGAGATCGACTGCGGCACTATCAACGGTATCACGGTGGAGGCCCTGCGCGAGGGCGGTGAAGTTATCCAGTACGTGGGCGAGCGCGTGTTGGGCCGTACGGCATTGAAGGATATCCGCGATCCGCTCACCGGCGAGCTGTTAATCCCCGCCAACGATGAGATCGACGAGGAGGGGGTGGCTAAGCTGGAGGAGGCGGGCGTGGAGCGCGCCGACATCCGCGCGGTGCTCACCTGCGAGTGCAAACGCGGAGTTTGCTCCAAGTGCTACGGCCGCGACCTGGCCCACTCCAAGCCCGTGGACGTGGGTGAGGCCATCGGCGTTATTGCCGCTCAGTCTATCGGCGAGCCCGGTACCCAGCTGACCATGCGCACCTTCCACATCGGTGGCGCGGCGGCCCGGCGCGCCGAGCAATCGCGGGTGGAGGTGCGCTACACCGGCCAGCTCAAGTACATCAATCTGGTCACCGTGCAGTCCAGCGGGGGGCAGCCGGTGGTCATGAACCGCAACGGCGAGCTGGCTATTATGGGCGAGTGCGGCCGCGCGCGCGAACGCTACAAGATCCCCTACGGCGCCCACCTACTCTTCCAAGAGGGCGATCAAGTGCAGGCCGGCAACGTGGTGGTCCAGTGGGACCCTTACACTTCGCCCATTCTTACCGACGTGGACGGCGAAATTAAGTTCGGCGACCTGATCGAGAACACGACCATGCAGGAGCGCCTGGACCCCGTGACCGGACGTTCCACCAAGGTTACCATGGAGTTTAAGAATCCTGACCTGCGTCCCCGCGTCTCCATCAAGGACACCAGCACCACCAAGACGGCTAAGTTGCCTGGAGGGCGCGGCGAGGCCCGCTACCTCCTGCCTGTGGGTGCAATCATCATGGTGGGCGAGGGCGATTCGGTTAAGGCCGGCGACGTGCTGGCGCGCATTCCCCGCGAGACCACCAAAACCAAGGATATCACCGGCGGTCTGCCCCGGGTGGCCGAGCTGTTCGAGGTGCGTAAGCCTAAGGAGACGGCGGTCATCAGCGAGATCGACGGTCTGGTGGACTTCGGCAAGCAGACCAAGGGCAAGCGCAAGATCGTCATCACCCCCGACATCGGCGAGCCACGGGAATATCTCATCCCCAAAGGCAAGCATGTCACCGTGCACGAGGGCGATTTCGTGCGCGCCGGCGAGCCCTTAATGGACGGCAGCGTCAACCCCCACGACATCCTCAGAAGCCGCGAGGTCAAGGACCTGGCCCGCTATCTGGTGGACGAGGTGCAGGAGGTCTACCGCCTGCAGGGCGTAAAGATTAACGACAAGCACATCGAGGTGATTGTGCGCCAGATGCTGCGCCGCGTGCGCGTCAAGGACGCCGGCGGCTCCAATTTTTTGCTGGGCGAGCAGGTGGAGAAGTGGCGTTTCGACGAGGAGAACGCCCGCATGGATGCTGAGGGGCTCAAGAACGCTTCGGCCGAGCCGCTCCTCTTGGGCATCACCAAGGCCAGCCTCTCCACAGATTCTTTCATCTCGGCGGCCTCTTTCCAGGAGACCACCAAGGTGCTCACCGAGGCGGCTATCGCCGGCAAGGTGGACTACCTCAAGGGGCTAAAGGAGAATGTCATCATGGGCCGGCTCATCCCCGCCGGTACCGGCTTGCTGCGCTACCGTGACTTGCATATACCCCATGCCGAGGCGCCGGCGGATTGTCGAAAATCGGTGCAATACACCGACGCTGAGTTGGAGATTTCCCTGGCGGAGGAAATCAGCGCAACCGCCATGGAGCCCGGGCTTTTGACCGAGCGGGATACCGTGGATAGTAAAGCGGCGGTCTAGGTGAGTGACCAAAAAAAGCCAATAAGAATTAATTAACTTTTCAGACCAGCAAAGTTGCTGGGGCAATGTTGCGGGTTTGGTCCTTTGAAGGTAAGGGCTTGCCAAAACTTTAATTATACTCTATATTTTTTTAGACTGCCGCGTGCGGTTTTGACGGCGGACAGGACCTCAACAATAAGCCCTTGACAGCTTGCCGGTGGCGGGGTATAAATAAGAATTCTACGGACTGTTCTTGTTAGGATTGTTCCTATGAGGGCAAAGGGAGCAAAAGGGGTGAATGTATTTTTGTCAAAATCGTGCCCCTAGGCGGGCTACCTAAATTGTTAATAATAAGTACCGGACTTTTGGGTAGTTAGCCGTCCGGGCCTGATCGAATGTGACAGGAGGCTGTTCATTGCCGACTATCAATCAACTAGTGCGCAAAGGCCGCGAGCAGCAGCGCAAGAAGAAAGCACCCCGGCCCTGCAGAGTTCGCCGCAGAAGCGTGGCGTTTGCATCCGTGTGTACACCACCACGCCCAAAAAGCCCAACTCGGCCTTGCGCAAGGTGGCCAGGGTGCAGTTGACCAACGGCGTCGAGGTCACCAGCTACATCCCCGGCGTGGGTCACAACCTCAGGAACACTCGGTGGTGCTGATTCGCGGCGGCCGTGTCAAGGATTGCCCGGTGTGCGCTATCACATCATCCGCGGCACCTTGGACGCGGTGGGCGTGCAGGACCGCCGTCAGGACGATCTAAGTACGGGGCCAAGCGCCCTAAATAGTATAGAGTTGCCCGGTAGGGCGGAGCCCATGTCAAGAGGGCGCTTGGGCGGGCGGAGCACCGGCCATTAGGGCTGCTAAAAAAGGTAGACGGAAAGAAAAATGCCCAGGAGACGCGAAGTACCCAAGAGGGGAGTGATTCCGGACGCCAAGTACCGCAGCCGCGTGTTGGCCAAATTCGCCAACAAGCTGATGTACGACGGCAAGAAGTCCACCTCCGAGCAAATTCTCTACGGGGCCATGGACCGCATTCGTGAGCGTATGAACGAGGACCCTTTGAGGATTTTCGAGAAGGCCCTGGAGAATGTGCGGCCCATGATCGAGGTGAAGAGCCGCCGGGTGGGCGGCTCTACCTACCAAGTGCCGGTGGAGATCCGTACCGAGCGCCGTCAGGCCCTGGCTATGCGCTGGATAATCAGCTACGCCCGTGGCCGCGGCGAGAAGACCATGGCCGAGCGTTTGGCCGCCGAGCTAATGGACGCGGCCGCCGGCCGTGGTAGCGCGGTGAAGAAGAAGGAAGACACGCACCGCATGGCCGACGCTAACAAGGCTTTCGCCCACTACCGCTGGTAGGCCCGCGCGACTTCGTTCTCTGATAAAGGGCGCTGGCCGGGTGCAAGTTGACGGCGGCGTTGATATAATAAGTAGTCCTCTCGCATGGATATTCATGCGGTTTTGCAAGATTTGAAAGGCAATTAGGGTTATTTTTGTGGCACGTCAGGTACCCTTGGTCAGGCAACGCAATATCGGCCTAATGGCCCATATCGATGCCGGCAAGACCACCACCACCGAGCGAATTCTTTTCTACACCGGGGTATCCCACTGGTTGGGAGAGGTGCACGATGGCGCTGCCACCATGGACTGGATGGAGCAGGAGCAGGAGCGTGGCATCACCATAACCTCCACCGCCACCACCTGTTTCTGGAAGGGCTGCTGCTTCAACATCATCGACACTCCCGGTCACGTAGATTTCACTATCGAGGTCGAGCGCTCACTGAGGGTGCTGGACGGTGTCATCGCTGTTTTTTGCGCCGTGGGGGGTGTGCAGCCCCAGTCCGAGACGGTCTGGCGCCAGGCCGACCGCTATCAGGTGCCGCGGGTGGCTTTCATTAATAAAATGGACCGCATTGGCGCCGATCATGACCGCTGCCTGGAGATGATGAAATCCCGTTTGGGTTGCCGCCCGCTGTTGCTGCAGCTGCCCATCGGGCAGGAAGAGGGTTTCCAGGGCGTGGTGGACCTGCTGGCTCGTCAGAGCCTGCGCTTTGACGAGGCTAGTAAGGGCAGCCAGGTGGACGTGGGCCCCGTGCCTGCCGAGATGATCGACGAGGTGGAAGCCGTCCGCCAGGAACTGGTGGAGACGGCCTGCGAGTTCGACAACCAGCTTATGGAAAAGTACCTGGCCGGCGAGGAGCCTTCTCTGCCCGAGTTGAAGAAAGCCCTACGCAAGGGAGTGCTTCAGGCGGCCATTATTCCGGTGCTTTTGGGCTCGGCCTTTAAAAACAAGGGCATCCAGCCACTCTTGGATTCGGTGGTTGATTTTCTGCCCTCGCCCCTGGAGGTCCAGGCCATCGTGGCCAGCGATAGCGATGGCGTCCCGGTGGCGGTTTCCGCCACCGACGAGGCTCCGGTGGCGGCCCTAGTCTTCAAGCTCATGAGCGATCCTTACGTGGGGCAGCTCACCTTTTTGCGTATTTATTCCGGCAGCATCAAGTCCGGCGACACCCTCTACAACACCAGCCGTAACAAAAAGGAGCGCATCGGACGTCTGCTCAGAATGCATGCCAATCAGCGCGAGGAAGTTAAGGAGGTCTATGCCGGCGACATCGTGGCGGCGGTGGGACTCAAGACCGCCTCCACGGGCGATAGCCTTTGCGATCCCCAGCGTATACTAGTGCTGGAGTCCATGGTCATCCCCGAGCCGGTGGTGAGCGTGGCCATTCGTCCCGTGAGCAAGCCCCTGGCCGAGAAGCTGGGCATGGCCCTGGCCCGCTTGGCGGCAGAGGATCCTTCCTTTCGGGTGAAGCACGACGAAGAGTCCGGCCAGACCATTATCCGTGGCATGGGTGAGTTGCACCTGGAGATCATCGTTGATCGTCTGCGCCGCGAGTTCAAGGTGGAGGCCGAGATGGGTGTTCCCCAGGTGGCCTACCGCGAGTGCATCAACAAGCCCGCCAAGGCAGAGGGGCGCTACGTGCGCCAGAGCGGTGGCCGTGGCCAGTACGGCCACGTCAAGATCGAGATCGTCCCGGGTGAGCCCGGCAGCGGCATCGTCTTCCACGACAAGATCGTGGGCGGTATAATTCCCAAAGAATACATCGTTCCCACCGAGAAGGGCATCCGCGACGCCGCCGAGAAGGGCGTGCTGGCCGGTTTCCCTCTGGTGGACATGGAAGTCCGCCTGGTGGACGGCTCCTTCCATGAGGTGGACTCCAACGAGCATGCCTTTTTCATCGCCGGTGCCATGGCCCTTAAGGACGCGGTCAAGGTCGCTGGTCCGGGCATGCTTGAGCCAATCATGAAGCTGGAAGTCACTACCCCCGATGAGTACCTGGGAGACGTGATGAGCGACTTGAGTTCCCGCCGGGGGCGCGTGCAGGGCATGGTCTCGCGTCCAGGCGTGCAGGTGGTTG
>CBCOTF020000380.1:0-2270 GCA_965112955.2 Desulfarculales bacterium | reverse complement strand
TTGCGTGGCAGCTCCCGTTTGAGCAGGGCTGGGCGCAAGGCCTGTAGATAAGTGGCCAGGCCCTAGGAGAGGCAAATTCGGCATGGACGATCAGGCGGCTCATGTCGTCAATAAAGGCGAAAAGGTAGGTCTTGCGCCGGTTGTCGCCCACCCGGAGCATAGGCCCATGCATGGCGTCACTATGCCAAATGTCGTTGGCTGCTCGGCCTCGAAGCGCCTGCGGTCGACAGGTGGAACGACCTAGTTGCCTGTCAGCCCCGGGCTAGTTTATTAGAAAGGCTTTGCCGAATAATCTCCACCGGAGCCTGAAGCCAGCTCCATTAGCCTCGCGGCCGCAACCGGATCACCGGCCCGGCAGGCAGGGCAAAGGAAACGTCGAAGCCAAATCGCTGTAGGGGCTTCATCAAAATAGGCAGATACGAAGCTGTGCCCCCAAAGCCGGACGCTCCTACATCAGGGGCACCTCTCCGGCCGGGGCCAGGATAAACGGCGCCCCAGCTCCATGATCTTCTTGACGCAGGCTGCAATGAAAAATACGATGGCAACCAGAAGGCAGGGAGTTATTCCCGTCTCTCGGGGTCAGGAGCGCTCCACCACCCTCGGCCACTTCCTCAGTCCTGGACCCATATCCAAGGTCCAAGATAATGGGATAAAGCCCCTACCTGGTCAAGCCAAATGAGATAAAATCCCTATCTGGCCAAGCCAATCTAAAAAATTTCCTTACTTCCCGATCAAAACAAAACAAGAATCAACACGCGGCATAGACAAATCGCTCATCATGACCCTGGCCTCATGCCGATGGATCACCGAACGCCACAACCTGCTCATCAGCGGACCCACCAGGCGTAGGCAAAAACTTTCTCGCCTGTGCCAAAGGCCACAAGGCTTGTCTGGAAGGCTACTCGGTCTCCTACAAAAGGATGCCTGCCCTCCTGCGCGAAATGGTCGCGGCCCGAGGAGACGGCAACTATCAAAAGATGATCATCGCCGGTTCTAAGACCAACCTGCTCATCCTAGACGATTGGGTGTTGAAAAACCTGTCACGGGAGCAGAGCCTGAATACACTCGAAGCCATGTAAGACCGCTACGGCCGGGGCTCCACCATCGTCACCGCCCAAGTGCCCGTGGACTAGTGGCGTTAAACCGTCAGCGACACCACCCTGCCGATGCCATCCTCGCTCGCCTGATCCATAACGCCTACAAGATAAACCCACAAGGAGAGCCAAGAAAAAAAGTTAGCAAGCTTGACCGGCGACAAGACCACTGTGGCATAATGCAGACACCAGCGGCGCCGTGCCCCAGCCACCCGGCTCACGTCACCGAATTAGATAGCCTTTTCCAAATGGAATGCATGGCCCACTTCCCTGAAATCCGCAGCACGTCCGCATCGCCGCAACAGAATTGATCTGATCAAATGAGAAAATAAGCCTATTCACCGTCATAAGTAGAATTGGTGTAGTTCCGGTGTCATGGTGCAGCGATTCGCATGACCGAATTGAAGCAGGAGGCAATCATAGACACCGGCGAGCTTTTAGCCCTTGGCCTGGGATCGCAACCGCTCTGGCGGTTGGTGGAACAACGTGTGGGCACCGATAAAAAACCCCAGTATGGCAAGTTGTGCAAAGCTCACGACTTCCACGAATTCACCTGGCTTCACCTCAATCTTTTCCAGCATCATTGCTACGTAACCGCCCGGGTGCCCCGGGCGCGCTGTCCCGACCACGGGAGCAAATAGGTCAAAATGCCCTGAACCCGCAAAGGCAGCCGGTTCACCTTACTATTCGAGCAGGCGGCCATGACCCTGATGCGGGAGATGCCCGTCCTGGCTGTGGCCCGCATCATCGGGATCAGCGACTCGCGACTTTGGCGGGTGGTCCAGTTCTACATGGCCCAGGCCCTGTCCAAGATGGACCTGGGCAGGGTCACAATGCCGTGACTCTGGACGAAACCACCTCCAAGCGGGGCCACAACTATGTCACCGTCTTCATCGACTTAGACCGCAAGCAAAAGCCGGTCATCTTCGTTACCCACGGCAAGGGCAGGGGCTGCCTGGTCCCGTTCCGCCGCTTCCTGCGTAAACATGGCGGCGATCACAACAATATCGCCCAGGTGATCTGCGACAGATCGTCAGCCTTCCTGGCCGCCATCGGCGATGGCTTCCCCGGCGCCAACGTCACCGTGGACTAGTTTCATGTAGTCCAATTTTTTACCACTTCCGTGGACGAGGTCCGAAAGGCCGAGGCTAAGGAGCGTAAACTGCCCAAGGCCAC
>CBCOTF020000379.1:0-11973 GCA_965112955.2 Desulfarculales bacterium | reverse complement strand
GCACCAGGGTCATGGCCGCCTGCTCGAGCAGAAAGGTGAACCGGCTGCCCTCGCGGGCTCAGGGCTTCTTGACCTGTTTGGCCACATGGTCGGGGCAGCCCACCCGGGGCCCCCGGGCGGTTATATAGCAATGATGCTGGAAAAAATTGAGGTGACGCTAGGTGAATTCGTGGAAGTCGTGAGCCTTGTACAACCTGCCACACGCCGGCCGGGGTACTCGGCTTCCCGGTCGGCGGCAACCTTCAAGAAGGCCTCATGGGGCGGTTTATCGGTGTCCACACGCTGTTCCACCAGCCGCCAGGGCGGTTGTGCAACCCCAGGACCAAGGGCCAGAAGTTCGCCGGCGTCCATGATTGCCTCCTGCTTCAATTCGGCCATGTGGATCGCTGCATCATGACACCGGAACTACACTAATTTCACTCATGACGACGAAGAGGCTGTTTGTCTGTACACTGCCTCCCACGGGCGCTCAAAGTGGTCTTGACAGCCCCCGCAGGGTAGCTGTAATGTGATTGCTGAGCGAGTGTTCAGTCAAGCAATCATCCCCCGGCTGGAGAAGACCATGAGCCAAGACGACATTTTGGCCCGGTATGCCGCTCGCGTGGGCTACACCCCCCAGGATTTGCAGCACATCCCGCCCGGAGGCCCCGCGCCCGCCAACTCCATCGCTTGGCCGTCGCCCCCTCCCTGCACTCCATCCAGGCCGAGGTGCTTGCCTCCCGTCACTGCAACTCGGGCTACCAGGAGGGCGACCGCTTCCTCTTGGACGTGGACGGCGAGTTCATCGCCAAACTCTGCCCCAAGCGGCTGCGCGTCTATCTGATTTTCCAGCTGGTGGTGCCTGTGGCCCTGATCAACGAGCGCCTGAGCGAGGGGCAGGAGCCCAATGGCTTCCATTTTCTGTGCGTGATGAACTGCCTCGGCGTCGGCGTGGAATGCTTGGGCTACGGTCAGGTGCGCTTAAGGATCTCGGTGGTCCTCCGCACCTCCCCGGAGAGCCGGCCATGAGCCCTTTTTTGAGCGGAGGGCGTTCACGACGCAGGGCCATCAAGTCCGCCGAGCCGGCCCGCGACATCCCTATGGCGGTGAAGGACCCCAAGCTGGTGGCAAAGCGCCGCCACCAGATCGTGGACGCCACGGTGCAGCTGTTCATCAACAAGGGCTTCCACAAGACTACCACCCGCGAGATAGCCTAGGCTGCCGGCTTTTCTGTCGGCACCCTCTACGAGTACATCACCAGCAAGGAGGACGTGCTGTACCTGGTCTGCCAGGCCATTCACGAGGAAATGGAGCAAAGGCTGCACCAGCGCATCCGCCACGCCGGCTCCGGGGCTCAGGCCCTAGCCGGGGCCATCGAGGGCTATTTCATGGTCTGCGATCAGATGAGCGACCACACCTTGCTCATCTACCAGGAGGCCAAGTCCCTGCCCGACGAATCCATGCGCTTCGTGCTGGCCCATGAGGAGCGCATCACCCACATATTCGCCGACTTGCTCAGAAAGGGCGTGAAGGATTTTCCCCTGCGCCCCCTGGACCGCGCCGAGATAGAGCTGATGGCTCACAATATCGCGGTGCTGGGTCACACCTGGACCTTCCGTCGCTGGTCTTTGAGTCACCGCTTCACCCTGGAGCAGTACATAGCTCTGCAAAGCGAACTGATTTTGGGCCAATTGTGATGACTCGTCGAAGACTTGTCCGGCCCTCTTGCACCCACTCGCCGGCCGTCTGGCCGCGGGAACCCATGGGGAGGAAATCATGACCGTGGAGATCGAGCCCTATCTACCCAAGAACCCCGTGCGCTGCGTTACAGTGGCCTCCCTCTTCGACGGCCACGACGCGGCTATCAACATCATTCGCCGCATATTGCAGGCTTCCGGCGTGGAGGTGATCCACCTAGGGCACAACCGCTCGGTAGCCGAGTGCGTGGAGGCAGCCATCCAGGAGGACGCCCACGCCATCAACGTCAGCTGCTACCAGGGCGGCCACATGGAGTTTTTCAAATACACCGTGGACCTCCTGAAGGAGCGCCGCTGCCCCCACATCAAAGTTTTCGGCGGCGGCGGTGGGGTGATCGTGCCCGAGGAGATCGCCGAGTTGGAGTCCTACGGAGTGACCAAGATTTACTCACCCGAGGACGGCCGGGTGATGGGCTTGCAGGGCATCATCAACCATCAGGTGCGTCTCTTGGACCAGCCCCTGGGCAGCGAGCACGACCTGAACCTCCTGGAGCGCCTGGACCCAGAGCACCCTGAGGTGGTGGCCAGGGTCATCACCAGCGTGGAGCGCGCCTCCCTGGGCCAGGACGGCGATATAGAGGTCTGGCGGCAGGAGCTCAACGCCCGTCGCTTGGACGTCAAGGTGCCGGTGGTGGGTATCACCGGCACCGGCGGGGCCGGCAAGAGTAGCCTCACCGACGAAATGCTTATCCGCTTCGTGAACGACTTCCCCGACAAGCGCGTGGCCATCCTATCGGTGGACCCCACCCGGCGCAAGAGCGGCGGTGCGCTGTTGGGCGATCGCATCCGCATGAACGTCATGGAGTCCCCCACGCTCTACCTGCGCTCGCTGGCCACCCGGGGTAGCGGCATGGAGATCAGCCAGGGCCTGGGCGACGTGATCCAGGTGACGGTGGCCGCGGGCTACGACCTGGTGGTGGTAGAGACCGCCGGCATCGGCCAGGGCGACGCCGCCGTGGTGGACCTGGTGGATGTCAGCCTCTATGTCATGACTTCTGACTTTGGAGCCGCCAGCCAACTGGAAAAGATCGACATGCTGGACTTCGCCGACCTGGTAGCCATCAACAAGTTCGACCGCCGGGGGGCCGACGACGGGCTGCGTGACGTGCGCAAGCAGATGCAGCGCAACAAGAGCCTGTGGCACACCCCCCCCGAGGAGATGCCGGTTTACGGCACCATCGCCAGCAAGTTCAACGATTCGGGTGTCACCGCCCTGTACCTGGCTTTTTTGGAGATCATCGCCCAGAAGACCGGCTGCGTCTTCGCCTCTCCGCGTCCCCGGCCGTCGGTCCGTTTCTCCGAGGACAAGACCATCATCGTGCCGGCCGAGCGCTCGCGCTACCTGGCCGAAATCGCCGACTCCGTGCGCGACTACCACACCCACACCGGGGAGCAGGCCGGCATCATCCGCCGGGTGTGGCAGATGAAGAACACCCACGACGCCCTGGCCAAGGCCTGGCGGGACGACGTCGGCCTGGTGCGCGCCCTGGACGAGTTGCGCGCCGAGGTGCACCGGCTGGAGGATGGCTACACCGAGGAAACCCACGGTCTGTTGGCTCAGTGGCCCCTGATGCAAAAGGCCTATGCCGGCAGCGAGTACGTCTACAAGGTGCGCGACCGCGAATTCAAGGTGCCGTTGACCACCCGGTCGCTGGCCGGCAGCGAGATACCCAAGGTATGCCTGCCTCAGTGGCAGGACCCCACCGAGGTCTACACCTGGATGCGCGCGGAGAACCTGCCCGGCAACTTCCCCTATACCGCCGGCGTGTTTCCTTTCAAGCGCACCGACGAGGACCCCACGCGCATGTTTGCCGGCGAGGGCGATCCCTTCCGCACCAATCGCCGCTTCAAGCTCTTATCTCGCGACGCCAAGGCCGCGCGCCTAAGCACGGCCTTCGACTCGGTGACCCTCTACGGCTGGGACCCCAGCCTGCGGCCGGACATCTACGGCAAGGTGGGCAACTCCGGCGTCTCCATCTGCACCTACGAAGACATGAAGGTACTCTACGATGGCTTCGACCTGGTCAGCCCCAATACCAGCGTTAGCATGACCGTCAACGGCCCGGCTCCCATCATGCTGGCCTTTTTCTTGAACACGGCTCTGGATCAACAACTGGCCAACTTCGAGGTCGAAAACAAGCGTCCGCCTGCGCCCGAGGAGCGCGCCCGCATCAAGGCTATGGTGCTCAAGAACGTACGCGGCACCGTGCAGGCCGACATCCTAAAGGAGGACCAGGGGCAGAACACCTGTATCTTCTCCATCGATTTCGCCTTGCGCATGATGGGCGATATCCAGCAGTTCTTCATCGCTAACGACGTGCACAACTTCTACAGCGTTTCCATCAGCGGCTACCACATCGCCGAGGCCGGAGCCAATCCCATCAGCCAGCTGGCCTTCACCTTGGCCAACGGCTTCACCTACGCCGAGTATTATCTCTCCCGGGGAATGAAAATCGACGAATTCGCCCCCAACCTGAGTTTTTTTTTCAGCAACGGTATGGACCCCGAGTTCACGGTGATAGGCCGCGTGGCCCGGCGCATCTGGGCTGTCGCCATGCGCGAGAAATATAAGGCCGGCTCCCGCAGCCAGATGCTGAAATATCACATCCAGACATCGGGGCGCTCCCTGCACTCCCAGGAGATACAGTTCAACGACGTACGCACCACCCTGCAGGCCCTGTGCGCTGTCTACGACAACTGCAACAGCCTACACACTAACGCCTACGACGAGGCTATCACCACTCCCACCGAGGAATCAGTGCGCCGGGCTCTGGCCATCCAGCTGATTATCAACCGCGAGTGGGGGTTAAGCAAGAACCAGAACCCCCTGCAGGGGGCTTTCATCGTCAACGAGCTGACCGACCTGGTGGAGCGGGCGGTGCTGGACGAGTTCTACCGGCTCACCGCCCGTGGCGGGGTGTTGGGGGCTATGGAAACCGGCTACCAGCGCTCCAAGATCCAGGAGGAGTCGCTATATTATGAGACCTTGAAGCACACTGGCGAGCTGCCCATCGTGGGTGTGAATACCTTCCTCCACCCGGCGGCCCAAGACCTGGTCTGCCGGGTGGAGTTGGCCCGGGCCACCGAGGAAGAGAAAGAGAGCCAGTTGCAGCGCCTGGCCGATTTTCAGGCCCGTCACGCCAACGAGGCCCCGGCGGCGCTAGCGCACCTGCACAAGGTGGCTCTGGAGGGTGGCAACATCTTTGCCGAATTGATGGACACCGTGCGGGTTTGCTCCATGGGCCAAATCACCAAGGCTCTCTACAGCGTGGGCGGGCAGTACCGCCGCGGCATGTAGGGGGGCCGGCGCGCGGGGGGCCCCACCCGTAGCCTTCGCCGTCATGGTGGTCCCGACTCCTAGGAGGGCCTGCAGGCAGGTGTTGACCAGCGAATCAATGCGGTGTTCAGTTTGTCCACCTGGTCCTCGATTTGCTATAACTCCGTCGCGCCTAGGGTGCCGTGGGCTGCGGCGGGGACCAGGCTAAGCCCTGCGGTGGCCATGAATGCCTTGGCCTCCAGGATTTTCTGATAGATTGGGGCCGCCAGGGCTCCTTGCGGCAGCTGTTTGGCCAGCTTTTCGAATTCGTGCACGCGCGCCTGGAAATCGGTCTTGGCCGGGGTCTTTTTGACCATTGGACAGCACATGGCCTCGTCGGTACCGCATATGGTCGTGGAGTGCAGACGTAACACCTGCACGGCTACGCGGATTTTTTGAGTTTGGTCGGCGGGCATTTTGCCCGGGCCGGGCTTGTTGGGCTGGACCGTGAATAGGTCTTGGTTGACAGCCATGAGGTCCTTCAGGCAGGCGTCGGTGGCGGTCAGGGCCTGGTTGACCTTGGCCTTGAAAGCCAGCGGCAATTTGGGAGGCAGCTTGCGGAAGTCGCGCCGCTATTTGAATTCCCGGAAATTATTTTGGAGATCAGTGTTGTCCAATATAGGTTCTTAAAAACCGGTTAAGTGATCGAAGCGAGATGCCCTCATTCCAGCGTGGTAGTGTGGTTATGCCAAAACCCAACAATACCGCCAGGCCTCCTCGACGGCCTTGTCCAGGTGGGCTTGTATAGCGTGCCACCAGCAACAGGGCCTTTTGTTGGGCCGCGGTGCCGGCTAAGTCTGGCCCGGCAAGGCCCATGGCCAGGGCCAAGGCCGTAACGACCAGCCGCTATCCCACTTTTTTGGTTCTTCGTCGATAACTGTGGAATTTTATGAGTTTTCCAGTGGTGTGGCGACGAAGTAGATCATGGCCATGGAGGTGAAGACATTACGGTAGCCTCTGGCTCTTATTCTGGCGGCCTGAAAGATGCCGTTAAGCCCCTCCAGGCGGGCGTTGGAATGGTTGGAGGTCCAGCGGCTTAGGACCAGGTGGGGGCATGCTCGTCTAGAGTCATGAGCGCCTTGAGGACCGGGGCTAGGGTTTTGGTGTCATGCGCTATGCACTTCAGGGCATGGCGGGTGAAGTAAGTGACGCGCCACTGGGCGTGCCTTTACAGAGGTGACCTTTCTGATCCAGCGCAGCATCTCCTTGAACCGCCAGGCGGTAGCGGTGGCGAAGCCGCCGATTTTCAGTTCGGTTAGAGCCTGCTACGGCTTTTCGGTTAACCTGCCGCCGTCAGCGGCCTTGAGCACGGCCCAGCTGGTGGCCTTGGGCAGTTTATGTTACTTAGCCTTGGCCTTTCGGACCTTGTCCACGGCGGTGGTGAAGAGTTGGGCTACATGGAATGAATGGCCCACTTCCCTGGGATCCGTAGGCATGGAGCTTGACAGCCTGGACGACCTGATTGAGATCGACATGGAGATCCAGCACAAGGGAACAATCGTGTTTTCGGCCGCCGTGGCCAAAGTGGCCGAAGGCCTGCCCGCTCTGGGCATCGTGGTTGCGGTCTTGGGCGTGGTGCTCACCATGGCCAAGATCAGCGAGCCACCCGAGGTGCTAGGACATTCCCTCGGCGTAGCCCTGGTGGGCACCCTCCTGGGCGTGTTACTTAGTTAAGGCTTGGCCGGGCCACTGTCCACCAACATGGAGCACTCGGCCAACGAGCACCATGTGGCCTTTAACGTAATAAAGATCGGTCTGTTGTCTACGATTTTCGGCGGTAGCCCCGCCGTGATCCTGGAATTCGCCCGCCGGGCCATACCGCCTGCCGAACGATCCGGCTTCGAAGAATTGGAAGAAGCCCTCAGAGGCACTAAGGAAAGCTAAGGAGTCAGGCCTGTGGCCAAGGAGCGGCGCAAAAAAGGATCATTCCAGAGCACCACGGCGGTGCCTGGAAGGTGGCCGCCGCCGATTTCGTGACCGTCATGATGGCCTTCTTCCTGCTCATGTGGCTTACCAATCTGGCGTCCACCGAAAAGAAGGCGAAACCGCTAGCTATTTCAATTATTTCAGTATGTTCGATAAGGGCGGCGTTAGGTTCCCCCGCGTCAGCGAGGGCAACGCTTTCGGCGTCACCATGAAATCATCGATACCAACGTATCCTTCAGCAGATCGCCAGCCCTGCCCTCCAAGGACACCGCTTCGTCGGAGCAGGCGCTCTTGAGCAGTTTGTGCAAGGACATCGAGACCAGCCTGAGCGGGGATAAGGATCAAGTTCTTATGGGCACCTTCGATGACGGAGTGCGATTCAATTGGTGGACAAGCAGGGGGTCGTCCCTGCTCCTCCCGGGCGGTATCCAACTCAGCCAGGACGGCAAGAAGGTTTTACAGGTAGTGGCCTAGAACCTGCGCGCCACCGGCGACCGCCTGGCCATGGAGGGGCACACCGACGCCCTGTCCTACACCAGCGCCAAGTACACCAACTGGGAACTGCTCACCGACCGCGCCTCATCCGCCTGCCGAGGGCTGGAGGCCAACGGCATCAACTCCGACTGCCTAATGCGGATAGCCGGCGACGCAGCCACCCAGCCCTTGGTCAAGGACGGCCGCCTGAGCTCGCGCAACCGGCGCATCAGCATAATGAGTTTCTCTATCTCGCCCTGCCAGGTGGCCAAGCTGGCCTCCCTCGCCGGCTCGACCAGCACCATCAAGCCGAGCAAGGGCACCCTGCCATCCGTCACCCTGCCCCGGATACCCGTCCAGGCGCTAAGGGCTCACAGATTTCCACCGGATCAAGGACGGACGGATAGCGCAGGTGCGGACCCGCGTAGGTCCGCGGGCGGCACTCGTTGGGTTAAATCCTCCACCCGGTTGCGCAACAGCCTCTCGGGCCGGGCCAATTGGGGCAGATCCTCGCCGGCCTGCAGGCTGGTGATGACGGCGCGGCCTATGACCTGGCGTCCCTCGCGCCCGTCTCCGTCAATGGCCTTGGGCCTCCAAAAACTGTGCATCACCATGGCGCGGCCCTGGTAGGCTCCCAGGTAAAAAATGATGTGCCCCGGCCGCCAGACCAGGGTGAGCAAAGGCACGCCTTGCTTCAGGATCACCCGTTTCCGCTCCAGGGGCTCCTGGTGCTCCAAGGGCAGGAAGCTGTCCCCTCCCTGGCCTGCTCCCGTGGAGTTACGCGGCAGCCATAGGCCAAAGGGCGTGAACAGGCCCTTCATCAGCGCCGAGCAGTCGCGGTTGCCGAAACTACCGCCCCAGCCTATAGGGCCGCCCGAGCATCGGCGTTGCCTGGCGGGCTCAAGCCTGGGCCCCCAGCGCCAGGGGCCAGGGGTGAGCTTGGTCTGGCCGCAAGAACATTCGGCGAGGACGGGCACTGCCGTCCTGTCCCACGGCTGCCAGCAACTCCAGGTCCCCTGCCCCCTGCTGGCGCAGGGGTAAGACCGCTCTGATGCCGGCGCTAGACGGATGAACCCCCTGGGGGTCGTTAAGGGGCCGCCCTGGTCGGCGGCCAGGGGGACCCGCTGCCAGGTTAGGCGCAGGGCTTGCCCGGCCCGAGCCACCTTGTTTTTCTCCACTCACCAAAGGCCATAGGGGGAGTCGCACAAAAGCCAGGCGCGGTCGCAGCTGGCGTGGGCCACCACGTACAGGGTTGTGTTTAGGGGCATCAGGGGATTGCTGGAGGTTGTCGAAGGCATAGTCCTGGCCGGCATGGGCAAAGCTATCCAGGTGGGGCCTCCGGGTGGGCAGGGAACGCAGGTTGGCCGGGCCCAGGCTGATGCCGGCGTGGCCTCGATTAGGGTAGTTTTTCAGATCCGCGTCGTCCAGAAGGCCCAGCAGTCAAGCTCGATCGCAGGAGCGAAGAATTCCCTGGCGGAAGCGGCGGGTTAACTCCCTTTGGCGGGTGGGGTCTAAGGTCCAGAGACGCATGCCGGGTTGGACAAGGTAGAAAGCCGGGCCCTGGGACAGATTGGCCAGGCCTCGACCCCGCTCGGGGAGAAAGCCTCGTCGGTCGGGACCTGAGGGGCTGGAGGTGGCTCCTCAGGCAATGGGCTGGGGACGATCAAGTCCCAGCAGGCCCCCAGGCCAGGCCCAGGGCCAGCAGCAGCGCTCCCGGGTTGGGGCGCCGGTGACTAACAAGCCTGCTCGGCCTGGACCTGGGCTTGGGCCAGGTCCAGGGTTCCCTCATAGATGGCCCGACCCAGGGGCGCTAGTTCCAGCAGGCGGTGCACGCCGCCGGCGGCGATGACCGGATGGTTGACGTACTGGCATAGTCGGCGCGTGGAATTCAGGTTGGGTCCGGAGTGCATGCCGTCGCGGGTGATGTCGGTGAATACCAGGGCCGCTACCTCGGGCCGGTCGAAGAGGGCCGCTAGCTCCAGATAGTCCTTGCCGCTGCTCTCGGTCCAGCCCTGAACCGCCCCGGAGTGGCGGTGGACCAGGAAAAGGGCCGCCAGGGGATTCCTGGCGGCCAGGGTGCCCAGGATCACCAGGTCCACGCCCAGGGCCAAGGCGCTCTCCAGGTCGGCCAGGTCGCGCACCCCGCCGCCCAATTGCACCGGGATCTCCAGCGCCTGGCAAATGGCCACGGCGTTGGCCGGCCGGCCTCCCACGGCCCCGTCCAGGTTCACCACGTGCAGGCGCCGAGCGCCCAGATTCTGCCAGTGGCGAACCATGGACACGGGGTCGTCGCTGAAAACGGTCTCGTCTTCCATGCGGCCTTGGCGCAGCCGCACGCAGCGGCCGCCCTTCAGGTCTACAGTTGGGATGGCTTCCATGGGGTTATTCCGGGGTTTGATCCTTACGCCAGGGGAAGCGATCCAGGAGCTTGTTTACGCCGATGTCGCCCCACTCTTGCACCGTGAACCAGCGCAGGCCGCGGTCCACGTATTGGCCGGCGGACAACACATCGTCGGCCAGGGGCTGCTGGGTCTCGTCGAAGGAGTTCTTCCAGACCACGGCCCCGTCGCTGACCCGCACCATGGCCAGGTCAAAGGCGGCCGAGGCCGGCCGGTCGGAGGCATAGGGGCCGCCAACCCGTTGGGCGAAGCGGTAGACAAAACCCACCAGCACGCCGTCGGCTTTGAGCAACCTGCCGGTCTCCATGGCAGACTGCAGCATATCCAAGGAGTACTTCTGGCGGCGCAGCCGATCAAAGACCGCACCGGCCTGGTTGTAGAAGATCACCGAAAAATCGGCCACCTTGGCAGGGCGTTGTCCAAGGACTGGTCCAGAGCCGAGTTCGCTCCCTCGGTCATCGGTCCTGGCTTGAAGGTCGCGCCGGTCAGCGGCGAGCGCACGGGTCCCTTATCGGGGCCGGCCTCCACAACCTGGAAGGGCAGCACCGCCACTTTCTCCGGCAGCCACTGGCGGGCCAATTGCTCACTGGCGGTCTGTTTTTGTGCTTGGCAGGCGGCCAAAAGGCTGATGGCCGCCAGCAACAACACCCCGACCGTTAGGCGGAAAAACACCCGGACGCTCATAATACCCCCTTGGTCGACGCTATGCCCCGGTTACGGGGCTCCATGGCGGTGGCCTGATCCATGGGCCAGACCCAGGGCTTTGAAGGCCGCCTCCAGCATGTGATGATCGTTTTCGCCATAAATCAGGCGTATGTGCAAGGTCAGGCCGCCGTGCAGGGCCAAGGCCCGCCAGAATTCCTCAGCTAGCTGGCCGTCGAACTGGTCTACCGAGCCCGGACGCCAGGGGCCGCTGACCACCAACAGAGGACGGTTGCTCAAGTTCACCACCACCTGGGCCAAGGATTCATCCATGGGCACCCAGGCGCTGCCATATCGCTGCAGCCCCCCTCGGTCGCCCAGGGCCTGGCTGAAGGCTTGCCCTAGGCAAATGCCCACGTCCTCCACGGTGTGGTGGGGGGCCACGTGCAGGTCGCCCCGGGCCGCCAGATCAAGGTCAAAATGGCCGTGAAAGGCCATATGGGTCAACATGTGGTCGAAAAAACCCAGGCCCGTGTTGATGTTGATCTGGCCCTGACCGTTCAGGTCCAAACCCAGGCTTATCTGGGGTTCCTTGGTCTGGCGTTCGATGCGCGCTTTGCGCCCCATGCCTGTTCCTTGCTCTGAAATGACCTCAAACAGATAACTATTACGAAATGCTAGCACGATGGCTTGCCCCTGTCGAGTGTCTGGGCGGCTTGGATTGGGATTTGGCCGGGATAGCAGCATGGCCAGGAAGTTGACTTTGCCAGTTTCTGCCGGTATAAAAAGGTCTGACAATCGCCCGGGTACCTGGTTCAGGGGCATGCAACATGTCCTACCCAGGCACCATCCGCTATCTGGCGTGGGGATGTAGCTCAGTTGGGAGAGCGCCACGTTCGCAACGTGGAAGTCGTGGGTTCAAGTCCCATCATCTCCACCAGTTACCCTTTAACTATACTGATATAGTTTTGCACAGTCGTAGACTCCTCGCCCCTGCTCCTTACGGGTACACCATGCTGGTATATCAGTGGAGGGAAGATGCCTATTTCGTCTTCTGTTCCGGCCTCCAAACTGGCTCGCTGGGGCAAAGTCCACTACTTCCGGTTTGTGGTTCCACCCGACCTGCGGCCCTCCTGGCGCGGCGCTAGATTATCCGTTTTATAGAGCCATCTCTCTGGCGCGGCGATCATGGTTGCCCAGCAAGCGTGCGCAAATCAGCGCAACCCCACGGTTATTGACTACATCGGCTCGGCCATTGGCAGCGCCTACAACATCCTCTATCTTATGGCAGCACCCTGCAAGACGTGCGGACCGGCCGCCGCAACGACCCCGGGGCCTATTTGTCGCTAGCCAACGGGGTGGCGCAGAGGCTTAGCTGGGCGGTCTACGCCACCCACCACCCACTCTCACCCACCGCTTACCCCTACTCTGCGTGTTGATTCTTGCTTTGTTCTGATCGGGAAGTAAGGGAATTTTTCAG
>CBCOTF020000378.1:0-3408 GCA_965112955.2 Desulfarculales bacterium | reverse complement strand
TTGAACAGCAAGGTGAACCGGCTGTCTTCGCGGGTCCAGGGCATCTTGACTTGCTTGGCCCCGTGGTCGGGGCAGTCCACCCGGGGTACCCGGGCGGTTACGTAGCAATGATGTTGGAAAAAATTGAGGTGAGGCAGGTGAGTTCGTGGAAATCGTGAGCCTTGAACGACTTGCCACACTTCGGGCAGGGGTATTCGGTTCCCCGGTCGGCGGCAACTTCCAAAAAGACCTCGTGGGGCTGTTTATCGGTGTTCACACGCTGTTCCACCAGCCACCATAGCGGTTGCAACCCCAGGCCAAGGGCCAGAAAAGCTCGCCGGCGCCCATGATTGCCTCCTGTTTTAATTCGGTCATGCGGGCCGCTGCATTATGACATCGGAACTACACCAATTCCACTCATGACGACGAAGAGGTATAGATGAATACTACGCCCGCCTGGCCCAGGCTCTGAAGCCCCGGGTGGTGCAATGCCTTACCGGGAAGGCCTGTTCCCTGGTCTGGTTGCCAGGGCTTATCCGCCCCGGAGAACAGGCCGTTTGTCAACCCTGGGACCTGACGCCCCTGGTTATGGAGCTGTTGGAGCTGACCGTTCCCCCCGCCTGGCCGAGCTGCCTGCCCTCGGGAAGATGATTAAGGAGTCACCATGATTAAACAAGGAGCCCCGCTCGCAGCCGCCTTCAGTGTCGTTCTGCCGTTGCCGGCCCCCGAGCCCTGTCTGGGGGCCTGTCTGGCCTCCTGGCTGCTGCAGACTAAGCTCGGCGACGAGGTGCTCTTGATCTGTCAGGGGCAGGCGGCCCTGGAGCAAGCCCAGAAGCTGGCGGCCTCTCCCGATCTGGACGGCTTGGGGGCGCGAGTTCTGCACTAGTCGCCCGGACCGGGGCGCTGGCCGAGGCCCGCGGCCAGGTGCTGGCCTTCAGCTTGCCCCACTGCCAGCCCGCACCGGACCTGCTGCCCCTCCTGCGCCAGGCCTTTGCCCAGAAGAGTCTGGCCGCCCCTGGCCGGCGCGGTGCGTCCGGCGTCCTAGGAGGGCCAGCTGGCGGCCTTGGCCGGTCTGGAGCAAGCCTGGCAACAGGAGGCTGGCCAGGACTTGCCATCCATCGCCTGTCTGGCCTTAAGCCGGTGACCTGGATCCGGCATGGGCGGCGGGCGGTGGTGAACTGTGGCAACGGCTGGAGGTGGCCGGACCTCGCCTAGGGCTCGACCCCAGCTGCCACGTGCTGATGCCCCAGCCCGCCACCTGGGGCAGGCTGCTGGCCCGTGCCCTGATGGAAGGGCGGGACATGTTCCTGCGCTGGCGCCTGGGCGCTCGCCTCTCAACGGGCTAGGAGCATCCCGCCGGGCAGGCGGCCCTGGTGCTGGCTAGCCTGGGTGTTTTCGCCGCCTTGTGGGGCCCGGCCTCTGACCGCGCCTGGAGTCTGGCGTTTATCTGCCTTCTCCTGCGCTACCCTTTCAATCGCGGCTTCATCCGCTTCATGGCTGAGGAGGAGCCCCAGATTTTGGGCACGGCCCTGCTCTATTGCCTGCTGCGCCCTTGGGCCTGGACCGCAGGTCTGCTGGGCGCGGCCTTGCTTTGCCTGGCAGAGGCGTTATTGGTCGGGGGTACAATCAATGGTTGACACCCGACTCCTCGGTGCCATATTTGGTGTGCTTAGAGCTTTTACATAGGCCGTCAACGTCCAAGGAGAGCAAGAGCCCATGAAACCCTTTGCCGCTCCGGGCTTCCCCCGTCGGAGTCTGCCCATCTTCCTGGCAAGCCTGTGGCTATTGGCCGGTCAGGCCCTGGCCCCCCCGTTAGGGGCGGCTGAGCCCGGGCTTCAGATGGGCCTTAACCAGGCCATCCAGAAGGCCTTAGCCTACTCGCCCAATCTGCAAGCCTCCAAGGAAGACCTGGATGCCGCCCGGTTAACCCGCAGCGAGAGCCAAACCGGCTTTTTGCCCTCCCTCAACACCAATTACAAATACATCGGCCTGAAGCACGTCAACCACACCCGCACCGCGTTGGGCGTGGCTTCCAGCGGCCACACCGACACCTACCAATGGACCAGCTCGATCAGCCAGCCCATTTTTACCGGTTTTAACCTGCTTAGCACCTTTCGCCTGGCTGACCTGGATGTGGACGTGGCCCAGGCCCAGGTGCGCTCGACGATGCTAGATCTGGTGCTGGCGGTCAAGGAGGCCTACTTCGATTTCCTGCGGGCGCAAAAGGTCGAAATCGTCACTCATCAGGCGG
This sequence comes from Desulfarculales bacterium, assembly GCA_965112955.2. Classification (GTDB taxonomy): domain Bacteria; phylum Desulfobacterota; class Desulfarculia; order Desulfarculales; family Desulfarculaceae; genus JACRDC01. The sequence continues at coordinate 1,178 of CBCOTF020000378.1, read as the reverse complement.
TGGTGCAGCTGAACAGCCACCATCAAACAGCCAAGGATTTCTATGAGGTGGGCATCATCCCCATCAACGACGTCTTGAAGGTGGAGGTGGAGCTGGCCAACGCCCAGCAAGAAGAGGTGCGCGCCCAGAACGTCACCTCCGTAGCCCGGGCCAAATTGAATTCCTTGTTGGGGCTGCCGGTGGACAACCCTTTGGAAGTCCAGGACATCCTTAATTTTTACGCGGTTGACATCGACTGTGACCAAGCCCGCCACACCGCCCGCCTGGAGCGGCCGGAGCTGACATCCCTGGACCTCAAGCTCCTGCAGGCCGACCAGTCCATTATCCAGGCCCAGAGTCGTTTCTTCCCCCAGGTCAATCTGGTGGCCGTCTATATATTCACCAGCGACCGTCCCGCGTTGGGGCACAACGACTACTACGACCCTACCCAGGGACAGATAATGACCCAGGTGAACTGGACCTTTTGGGAGTGGGGGCGCACCCATTATCAGGTCGGCCAGCGCCGCGCCCAGAAGCGTCGCCTGGAGAACATCAGCCGCGACCTGCAAGATCAGGTGGACTTGCAGGTCAAGCAGAATTACTTGGGGTTGGTAGACTCCAAGAAGAATATCGTCACGGCCGAGGCCTCCATCCGCTCCGCCATCGAAAATTTCCGCATCACCGAGGCGCGTTTCAAGGAGCAGTTGACCACCAACACCGAGGTGCTGGACGCCCAGACCCTGCTCACCCAGGCCCGCAACAACTACTTTACGGCCTTGACCCAGTATAACGTGGCCGAGGCCCGTTTACGGCGGGCTATGGGCGGCGGGGTGCCCGAGGGCGTGGAACCGCCCCCGGAATCCTTGCCCTCGGAGCGCGCCGATCTGAATCCCTTGGCGGCGGCTTTATCCGCCCCCAGGCCCGAAAAGCCTTAGGCTTTGCCGGCGAGGGACCGGCCCCCCGCCTTCAGACCAGAGCCCTCGGCGGAAAGGTCCCATGTGACAAGGCCAAGTCCGAGGTGATGGTGCAACTGGTGGAGAGGTGGATACGGGCCGCCCTGCGCAAGAGGACCTTCTTCAGTCTGGCTAAGCTTAACCAGGCGATCCGTGGGTTTTTAGACCGCTCAACAACCGGCCTTTGAAGAAGCTGCCCGGCAACCGGCGCTCCATGTACGAGTCCCTAGACAAACCGGCGTTCAA
>CBCOTF020000377.1:0-1870 GCA_965112955.2 Desulfarculales bacterium | reverse complement strand
TTTGCCGAATGGTCTCCACCGGAGCCTGGAACCGGCTACAGTAGCCCCGCGGCTGTAGCCGGATCACCACCCGGCAGTCAGGGCAGAGGAAACATCGAAGCCAAACCTCCGTAGAGGCTTCATTAAAATAGGCAGGCACGAAGCCGCGCCCTCAAAGCCGAACGCTCCCACACCGGGGGCACCTCTCCGACCAGGGCCACGGGCAACGCTGCCCCAGCTCCATGACCTTTTTGACGCAGGCTGCAACGAAAAGTACGATGGCAACCAGATGGTAGAAAATTATTCCCGTCTCTCGGGGTCAGGGGTGTTCCACCACCCTCGGCCCTTCCTTATTCCTGGCTCCACATCCAAGGTCCAGGATAATAGGATAAAATTCCTACCTGCTTAAGTAAATCTGAAAAATTCCCTTACTACCCGATCAGACTAAAGTAAAAATCAACACCAAAGAGCATGGTGGGGCGCGGGTAGAGGCCGCCTGCCTGAGGGCCTTCAGCTCCGAGAGAGTAGAGTGAACCATCAACAAGGAACTTGACAAAGCACCTTTGCTGACGCCGGCCCCGGAATCCAGTCCCATCCTTCACCCCAATATCCGTGAAGCCGGCTACTTCTTGACCGCCCAAGGAAAAAGTCATACGGATTAATTTCATCCGGGACAAGCTCCGCGCCCTGGGGATGGAGGGCATGCTTAAGGCCCTAAAGGAACAGCTGGACAACCCCCGAAGCCCAGGAGCTGGGCTTCGGGGCAAGACGGGGCCTAATGGTGAACAGGTAGGCCATTCACAGAAAAAACCGCCGGCTCAAAAACAGGCTGGCCAAGGCCAAACTCCGGCATGGCGCCTGGCTGGAGGACATCGACTGCCGGCAAAGGCGTGGCATGGACAAATCACTCATCATGGCCCTGGCCTCATGCCGATGAATCGCCGAGCACCGCAACCTGCTCATCAGCGGACCCACCGGCATAGGCAAAAGCTTTCTCGCCTGCGCCCTGAGCCACACAAGGCTTGTCTGGAAGGCTACTAGGTCTCCTACAAGAGGGTGCCTGTCCTCCTGCGCGCAATGGTCGCGGACCGAGGGGACGGCAGCTATCAAAAAATGAGCGTCGCCACTCCCAAGACCAACCTGCTCATCCTGGACTCCTGGGGGTTGGAGAAACTGTCACGGGAGCAGAGCCTGGATATGCTCGAAGGCCTGAAAAATCGCTACGGCCAAGGCTCCACCAACCTCACCACCCAAGGGCCCTTGGACCAGTGGTACAAACATCAGCGATCCCACCTGGCCGATGCCATCCTCAATCCCTGATCCAAACTCCTAAAAAATAAGCCTGAAAGGAGATCCCATGAGAAAGAAGCTGCCAAGCTTAACCGGCGGCAAGGCCTCCGTAGCATATGCCGACACCAGCGGCGCCGTGCTCCAGCCATCCGGCCCACATCACCGGATTAGGTGGTTCTCTTCAAATGGAATGCATGACCCACTTCCCTGGAATCCGCAGCCGGACCGTATACGCCCATCCCGGAGCACCGGGGACGACGAAAAAACCAAGCGATTTTTCTGCCTCTTCGTCGTCATGAATGGAATTGGTGTCGTTCCGGTGTCATAATGCAGCGATCCGCATAGCCGAGTTGAGACAGGAGGCCACCATGGACGCCGGCGAGCTTCTGGCCCTTGGCCTGGGGGATTGCCAACCCCGCCTTGGCGGTTGGTGAGACAGCGGGTGGACATCGATAAACAGCCCCACGAGGTCTTTCTTGGAGGTTGCCGCCGACCGGGGGGAGCTGAGTACCCCTGCCCGGAGTGTGGCAGGTTATGCAAGGCTCACGACTTCCACGAATTCACCTGGCGTCACCTCAATCTTTTCCAGCATCATTGCTAC
>CBCOTF020000376.1:0-2891 GCA_965112955.2 Desulfarculales bacterium | reverse complement strand
GGCGGCAAGGGCATGCGGGTGGTGTGGAGCGTCAATGAGCTGTCCGGGGCCTTTCGGGTCTGTCAGGAGGAGGCCAGAAAGGCCTTCGCCGGCAGCAAAATATTCATCCAGCGCTACCTGGCCAGCCCCCGCCACGTGGAGATAAAGATCATAACCGACCACCACGGCAACGTGCTGCACCTAGGCGAGCGCGAGTGCTCGCCTAGGTGCAGCGCCAGCACCAGAAGATCATCGAGAAGACTCCCAGCCCGCCGGTGGACGAGGACCTGCGTCGGCGCATGGGGCAGATGGCCGTCTCCCTAGTGCGCGAGGCGGACTACACCAACGCCGGCACCGTGGAGACTCTTCTGAATCCGGCGGGGAGCTCTTTTTTCTGGAGATGAATATCCGCCTGCAGGTAGAGCTCCCGGTTACCGAGATGGTCACCTTCCTAGACCTGATGGAGTTTCAACTTAGGGTGTCTCGGGATAGCCTTAATCCTGCGCCAGGAGGGGGTGCGGGCCAAGGGCTGGGCCGTGGAGCCCCGCATCACCGCCGAGGACCCCACGCGCAGCTTCCTGCTCTCCCCGGACATCATCACCCGCTACGCCAAGCCCGTGGTCAAGAACGTGCGCCTGGACAGCGGCATCGAGGCCGGCAGCCAGATGGGGGTGTTTTACGACTACGTGCTGGCCAAGGTGATCGCTTGGGGACAGGGCCGGCCGGCGGCTATCCACGCCCTGGTGCAGACCCTGAACCGCTATCACGTTGAGGGTGTGCTGACCAATATGGACTTAGCTAACGCCATGCTCAATCACCCGGCCTTCCAGAACGGGGAGCTGCACACAAGTTTTGTGGAGGAGCACTTCAATGAGGGGCACATAAAGGTGAATCCGCCCCAGGACAAGCGGCACCTCATGGCCATCCTCGCCACCCTTATCTACCACGCCCGTCAGAAATTGGTGCGCGCCTCCTTAAAGCACATGGCCGCTGAAGTGAGGCAAACCCACGAGCAGAAGGAGCCGCCCCACTACATGGTCAAGAACGACCGCTGGGTCTACGATCTGTAACTGCTGGAGCAGGAGGAGCCGCGCGGTTATTTGACCTGGGTCAACGACCGGGCCTACCGCGTGCTCACCCCAGAGCTGGAATTCTACCACCGACGCCTCAAGCTGACCATAGACGGCCAAAGCCAGCATTTCCGCCTGCAAAACAGCGACAATTCGATCATCACCGCCTATTGCGGCACCATCAGCCAGCTCGACATCTTCAGCCCCAAGGAATGGGAGTTGGCCCACTTCATGCCCCCTGTCCAAGGCCCTGAAGAAACAGGACGAGCTTTGCTCGTCCATGCCCGGGCTGGTGGTGGACCTGAGGGTACGTCCCGGCGACCGCGTGTACCGGAGCCAGGACCTGGTGATCATCGATTCTATGAAGATGGCGTGCGACGTTTCCTCACCCCGCGACGGCGTCGTGAAGCATTTGTAGGCCAGGGGGGGCCAGGCCGTGGAGATTGACGACGTGCTATTAACCTTCAAGTGCGCCTGCGGCGGTCAGGTTGAAGGAGTAAACCCCGTGACCCCAAAAAACGTTGGGCGGTAGCGCGGGCGGGCATGCGCGCTTACCGCAGGCGCCTTGATTGCTTCCGTTGTCAGCACCTGGAGATCACCTGGGAGCGGGGGAGTGCCTATGCCTGCCGGGGCATGGGCTTCAAGTCCCGGGACATACCTTAGCGCGTGGTGCTAGCCAACTCCGGCCAGCTCTGCCAATTGTTCAGCCCAAAACCAGAAGAAAAAATCGACCGGGACCGTAAAGCCCCGTCAGGGCGGCTTAGACCCGATCCGGCTAATCACCGCCGGAGTTCTGCTTGCTCTTCTGGTTTGTGACGCCCGACTTTTTGGGCTTGAGGGCCTTGGGCTTGGGACCTTTGCCGAAGCCGGCCTTGGGCCTGTTCAGGGATTGGCTGGCTTTGCTGCCTTTCTTATCCTTGGAGGCCTTAGCGGCCTTGGGCAGGACGGCGGTGGATTTGGTCTTGGCCGGAGCCGCAAAGCGGAGGGCCTTTTTGCCCTGACGTGACTTACCGGAGCGAGCCGGCTGAGCGTTGGCTCTCTTAGATTTCTTACCCTTAGCGAGGGCCTGCGGGGCCTCGTCGCTGAAAATCTTCACCGGCTTTGGTTTGGGCATTTTCTGGTAAAAGGGCGTCTCGTTAGCCGGCTGGCCGGCGGGTTCGACCAATTCCTCAGCCACCGCTCCGCACAGGGGAACGGCGCCCAGAGCCAAGGCGCAGAAGCAGGCCAGGCCGGCCCGGGCCGCGTGTTTAGGCAACTTCATCCTGTTCCCCTCGTTTGGTCAGATGATAGCTTTCCACATGGATGCGTTTGGCGCCATCGGGTTGCAGTATGACTCGCCCACAAACCTCAACTTTCTAGCGCACCAAACCCACCAGCTCGTCGGCCAGGGGACCGCACTCCAAGAAACATTCTTCCCCATCATTAGCCGAGATGCCCACGGAGATAACCCGTCCCTCGGGGTCCTAGGCAGTGGGGATAATTACACCGCGAATAGTTTTCTCCCACTTGCGGCCATGGACCATGCCCCCTGTCTACCATCTCGGATGTCGCCACGGGTTGGACGGTGACTTCAAGGAGAGGGAGCAACATGCAGGCCACAGGCTAATTAGCGGTTTAACAGCTATAATTAAGTGTAGCTTTACAAAAAAGGCCTCTTCGTCGTCATGAATGGAATTGGTGTAGTTCCGGCGTTATAATATAATGATTTGCATGGCCGAGTTGAAGCAGGAGGCAATTATAGATGCCGGCGAGCTTATGGCCCTTGACCTGGGGTTATAACCGCTCTGGCGGCTGGTAGGGCAGTGTGTGGACACCGATAAACAGCCCCACGAGGTCTTCTTG
>CBCOTF020000375.1:0-28332 GCA_965112955.2 Desulfarculales bacterium | reverse complement strand
ACCGCACCAGGCTATTCCGCTCCACCATCCTGGGATGGGTCAGGCTCTACCGCCAGGGCGGCTGCAAGCTGGAATCCCTCTACCCCATGGGCAGGAATGACCGGGGCGGCAGGAGGGCCTTGGACGAGGACACCGCCCAGGCCCTAGTCCGCCTGCGCAGGGAATTGCCCACTGCATCAGTGAATACCCTCATCAGCGAAATGATGCGCCGACGCTTGACCTCGTTCGACTTGATCCTCAAGGCGCTCACCGTCTACCGCTTCCTGCACCAGCAGGGGCTGATGGGTGAACAGATCGCTCCACCTAGCGACCGCAGGCGCTTAGAGGCCGAGCTGTCTAACGACATTTGGCAGAGTGACGCCGTGCATGGACCGATGCTTCGGGTAGGCGACAAACGGCGCAAAACCTACCTCTTCGCCTTCATCGACGACATGAGCCGCCTGATCACCCACACCGAATTTTATCTCGCCGAGGGCCTGGCCATTTATCTATAGGCCTTGCGCCAGATTCTGCTCAAACTGGGGTTACCACGCAAGCTCTACCTCGACCACGGTTTAGCCTTCCGCTCCCACTACCTGGAAGAGATCACCGCCTCCCTGGGCATTACCCTGGTCCACTCACCGCCATACGAGCCCCAGGGTAGGGGCAAGATCGAAAGGTCCTTCCGCACCGTCAGGTCCCAGTTTCTCCCCGGCTTCAAGAGCGACATCCTGCGAGACATCAATGAGGCCCTGGAGTGCTGGATTAGGGGGATATCTACCACTAGCGCAAGCAACTTGGCACCGGACAGACCCCCCTGCAACGCTTCACCAGCAAGATGGAGTGCTTCAGGCCGGACCACGCCGACCTGGAAGAGTACTTCAGAAAAAGGGCCACGCGCCGCATGACCCTGGGTCGCACCGTCTCCCTGGCCGGCAGGCTATACGAGGCCCCAGTGCCTCTGATCGATAAGCAGATCATCCTCCTCTACCACGACCATGACCTTGACCGCACAGAAATCCTAATGGGAAGTCGCTCCTACGGTTTGCTCAGGCCGCTGGACCTCGTCGTCAATTGCAGAGTCAAGCGCGACCACCAGTTGCTGCGCTTGGAATCCAGCTCCACCACGGCTCCCATTGGCGGCTCTCTTTTCTCACAAAAATCAGACCCTGAGGTCAGCAACTCATGAAACCAGACTACCGCGCCTTATTTGCCCTCACCAGGGAGCCCTTCGGCTCTGACCTGTCATCCAAGGAAATAATGCAGGCCGCCGAGATCCTCGGCGTGGCCAAACGCTTCGAATACGCCATCCGCCTCGGCGCACTGGCCCTGGTCACCGGAGATGTGGGCAGCGGGAGATCCACTGCCTTGCACTGGGCCGCCAGCAGACGGCACCCATCCGAGTAGCAGATCATCTGGGTCACCGCCTCACAGGGCTCCATCCTGAGCTTTTACAGATAAATCTGCGTCAAGCTTGAGATGGACACCGCCAGTTTCTCCAGGGTCGTCCTCACCAAATTCATCAGAAAGTAGGTTCTGGAGGTCGCCCAGGACCGCAAGAAGAAACCCGTCCTCATTATCGATGAGCCTCCCCCTCGGGTTTCAAGTCCTGGCCGAGTTGCAAACCATCACTCAGTTTTAGGGAGACTCCAAGCCAATCCTGCCCATCATCCTGGCCGGCCAGAACAATTTCGCCAATTTCCGCATATACAGAGTCTCCCTGCCCCTGGCCTCCAAGGTCGTGGCCAGAAGTCATCTGGCCGGCGCCTACCTCCAGGACATGCCGGCCTCCCTCCTGTACCATTACCACCTCAAAATCGTAGGCGTCAAACAGAAACTCTTCTCTGATCCAGCCGTCACCGCCATACAGCAGGGCTCCGGTAGCCTTTTCCGAAAGGCTAGTCATCTGGCTCGAGGCGCGACCATAGCTGCGGCCGAGGGGCAGGCTCAGGTCGTTCCCCGGAGCACGTCCGCATCGCCACAGCAGAATTGATCTGGTCAAATGAGAAAAGAAGAATCAGGCCAGGATAACCAGAGAACTTTCGTCAAATTAATCCGAAAAACAACACACGGCGGGTGAAGTGGGTGCTGCGCCACTGGGCGGTCTGTACAGAGGTGGACTTTCTGATCTAGCGCAGCACCTCCTTAAACCGCCAGGCGGTGGCGAACCCGCCGGTTCCCAGTTTGGTCAGGGCCTGCTGCTGTTTTTCGGTTAGCCTGCCACCGTCAGCGGCCTTGAGCACGGCCCCGCTGGTGGCCTTGTGCAAGTTACGTTTCTTAGCCTCGGCCTTTCGGATCTCGTCCACGGCGGCGGTTACGTAGCCATGATGCTGAAAAAAATTGAGGGGACGCCAGGTGAATTCGTGGAAATCGTGAGCCTTGCACAACCTGCCATACTCCGGGCAGGAGTACTCGGCTCCCCGGTCGGCGGCAACCTCCAAGAAGACCTTGTGGGGCTGTTTACCGGTGTCCACACGTTGTTCCACCAGCCGTCAGGGCGGTTGCAACCCCAGGCCAAAGGCCAGAAAGCTCGCTGGCGTCCATGATTGCTTCCTGCTTGAACTCGGCATGCGGATCACTGCATCATGACACCGGATCTACACTAATTTCACTCATAACGACGAAGAGGCATTAAAGCATGTTTTTTATATTTTCTGGCCCTGCCCAGCCTCCTCGCGCAGTATCATGGTGGCGTCGCCGAAGATGGCGAAGCGTAGCCAGTCGAAGCCCAAGCGCAACAGCTCCAGGTCGTTGCTGGCCACCAATTCCAAGCGTATTTGGGGTATCATAAAAAGTTGGGCGAAGCGGATTTGCCCCACGAACTTGCGGAAAGCCTCAAGGTCGTAGCAGGCCATGAAAAACATGCGCATCTTCTGGGTTATGACCTGGGGGCTGGGGTCCGGGGCCTGCCGGGTGATGATGGGCAGAAACTGGTCGTTGACGGCGTTGTAGGTCTCCAGCCCCTGGTCCTTGATCCAGTCCGGGGGCTGCCACAGAGGGCCAGCCGCGAAGCCCTGGCAGTGCTCCTCACGCACTAGGAAGAAGCCCTCCTCCGAGGGGCCACCGTCGCGGCCGCCGCGGGTGGCCCGCCCCAGAGGGTAGGTGCGGCAGGCACCGGGCCGGCCTTCGTAGACCGTGCAGCCATTGTCGCCCAAAAAGGGGCAGGTGCGTTCGGGGTCGTCAGCGCGCATCAAGAGCTGGGGCATGGGCCAGCCGTTCTGTCCGGCCTTAACCTCGCTGAAGCGCTCGATGAATTCCTCGCTGGACAGCTCCAGCCGTCGCCGTAGGCACAGCACATCATATGGTGTAAGCCATAGTTCCAGTTTACGGCAGCATTGGTTGAAACAGGCCATACCCGGATGGCAGGCGAAATGAAAGCCCTCGGTGGCCAGATCATGAAAGCGCTTGTCCTGTAAGGGAGGCAGCATCTATTTCTTGACCCCGGCGTTTTCAGCTCCCTCCTTGAGCTTCAGTGATCTCTGGCCGAACAGGCCAAATCGCGCCCAAGCGTAGCCTAACTCCAAGAGCACCGTGTCATCTACTTTGATGGCCTCGATCAACTCGGGTTCCAGCTCGAAGCGGGTTAAGAAGCTGGACTTAAATATGAATTCGCGGAAGGCGTCCATATCGTAGAGGGAGGTGACTATCATCTTCTGTATCTGCTCGTTGGTGATGTCTAATTCGCGCAACATCTCGTGGGAGGCGAAGGAATCATAAGAGCCATCCATCTCCTTGGACTGGGTGGCGCCCTGGTCCATGAGCCATTCTTTGACCTTCCACTGGTCGCCCTGGGTCAGGCCGTGACAGCGCTCGGGGCTGGGGATGACCATGTAGCCGCCGGCGAGTCGCTCGTTCAGGGGGAACATGCGGCAGGCCCATGGCCGGTGGGGATAATGGGTGCAGCCGTGGGGGCGCAGGAAAAAGCATTGGAGGCTTTCCTCGTGGTTCATGCGCAGCTGCACCATGGGCAGGTGTTTGCTGGGCATGATGACCATGTCGGTGTATTTCTCCAAAAATTCGGTGGAAGTTAGCCCCAGGGCCTTCTTCATGCGGATGACATCATAGGGCGTAAGAAAGATTGTAACGTCGCGGCAGCAGGAGCGATAGCAGCGTAAACCCTTGTGGCAGGCGAAGGTAAACTCGTCTTCCAGAAGGAGCTGATTTTTTATTTTACTCATGGTCGTTCCCCAGGTCCAAGAACGTACGCCGGACCGTTTGGCATATTTATCTCAAAATATTGGGTTCTTCGTCGGTAAGTGTGGAATTTAATGAGTTCCTCCATTGGTGCGGCGATGCAATAGGTCATGGTCATGAAGGTGAAGACATTACAGTAGCCTCTGGCGCTTGCCCTGGCGGTCTGGAAGATATCGTTAAGCCTCTCTAGGCTGGCGTTGGAATGGTTGGAGATCCAGCGGGATAGGATCAGGTGGGCATATTCTTCCAGAGTCATGAGCGCCTTGAGGAACGGGGCCAGGGCTTTGATGTCAGGCGCTATGCACTTCAAGGCATGGCGGGTGAAGTGGGTGATGGCCATTGGGTGGACCCGTACAGAGATGGCCTTTCTGATCCAGCGCAGCATCTCCTTGAGCCGCCAGGCGGTGGCGGTCGCGAAGCCGCTGGTTTTCAGTTCGGTCAGGGCCTGCTGTTGCTTTTCGGTTAGCCTGCCGCTGTCAACGCCCTTGAGCACGGCCCAGTGGGTGGCTTCGGGCAGCTTACGCTCCTTAGCCTTGGCCTTTCGGACCTCGCCCACGGTGGTGGTGGAGAGTTGGACTATATTGAACCAGTCCATGGTGACGTTGGCGTCGGGGAAGCTTTCGTCGATGGCGGCCAGGAAGGCTGGCGACATGTCGCAGATCACCTCGACGATATTGTTGTGATCGTTGCCATGCTTACGCAGGAAGTGGTGGAACAGAACCAGATAGCCCTTGCACTTGCCCGGGGTAACGAAAATGACCGGCCTTTTATTGCGGTTTAAGTCTAAAAAGACGGTGACGTAGTTGTGGCCCCGTTTGGAGGTGGTTCCGTCTAGAGCCACGGCCTTGACCCCGCCCAGGTCCATTTTGGACAGAGTCTGGGCCCTGTAGAACTGGACCGCCCGCCAAAGTCGCGTGTCGCTGACCCCGATAATGTGGGCCGCAGCCAGCACGGGCATTTCCCGCATCAGGGTCATGGCCGCCTGCTCGAACAGCAAGGTGACCCGGCGGCCCTCGCGGGTCCAGGGCATCTTGACCTGTTTGGTCTCGTGGTCGGGGCAGTCCACCCGGGGCACCCGGGCGGTTACGTAGCAATGATGCTGAAAAAGATTAAGGTGACGCCAGGTGAATTCGTGGAAGTCGTGAGCCTTGCACAACCTGCCACACTGCGGGCAGGGGTACTCGGCTTCCCAGTCGGCGACAATCTCCAAGAAGACTTCGTGGGGCTGTTTATCGGTGTCCACACGCTGTCCCACCAGCCGCCAGGGCGGTTGCAACCTTAGGCAAAAGGCCAAAAGTTCGCCGGCGCCCATGATTGCCTCCTGCTTCAACTCGGCCATGTGGATCGCTGCATCATGGCACTGGAACAACACAAAACCCACTCATGACGACTAAGAGGCAATTTATTAATGTTATTTACCAGGGTGGCGCGAAACGGTCAACGTAATTCTGCCCCGCTCACAGACGGCCGGGGACGTCTGGCAGGCGGCATCCCGCCAGGGTTCGAGTCTCAACGGGCCTGGCCGGGCCAGAGCCCCCGGGTCGGCGATCTAGCGCCGGTCCAGTTTTTCGGCCACGCCCTTGAAGAAACGCTCGGCCTCCACCAGATAGCGCACATGCACCGCGTTGGCTACCGTATCCAGGCCGTCGCTGGCCGTCAGGCTGGAGACCAATTTGCGCCTGGACTTTTCGCACAACTGAGACCAGGCTGTATTGCGCTGGCGGGCATGCTTTCCTCCTGGGCCAGGGCCCTCGCAACCGCAGGACCAGCTGGGATTTATTGGGGCGCTGGCGACCGCCTCGCTGCCACAGTGGTAGCTGGGCCGGCGGCCAGCTCCGTTCAGGGGGCCAGTGTAGCCTCCGGCCCAACCCTATGGCAAGATCAAATCCGGTTCGCAGCGCTGGGGTCTCCTTGCCCCATAAGCAGCAGCCCTATGCTAGACTTACAATTGTACCTGATCATGATCGCGGGCGGGCCTGTGCTCGCATCTGGGGTAAGGCCTTGGCTTGACACCCCTCAGGCACCGTGGTAATAAATTGATTTTATCGGTGCGGGCCGTTAACTCAGTAGGTAGAGTATCTGCCTTTTAAGCAGAGAGTCGCGTGTTCGAATCACGCACGGCCCACTCCGGTTTTAAATAGTCCCCATCGTCTAGCCAGGTCCAGGACACCGGCCTTTCACGCCGGCGACACGGGTTCGAATCCCGTTGGGGACGCAACATCATAACGATCTTCCCATTAACCAGTGCTGGTTGGCGGCCATTTTATTGAAAAGGCTGCGGGAGTCGCTATTGGCAGTACTTAATATCGCAATAAACTCTGGGCACTGCTTGACTGGCAAGCCACGATCGGAGTAATGTGCGTTCAGAAAATGGCAACAGCTATTTAGAGACAGTGCTGTCCAAGACAGGCGTAGCGGCTAAAAATAATCTTATAAAAACGGTCAATTATCTATAATTGGTCCTTCGTCGTTACCTGTGGAATTTGATGAGCTCCCCCAATGGTGCGGCGATGACGTAGATCATGGTCATGAAGGTGAAGTCATTACGGTAATCTCTGGCCCTTGCTCTGGCGGCCTGGAAAATGCCGTTAAGCCCCCCCAGACGGGCGTTGTAACGGTCGGAGGGCCAGCGGCTTAGGATCAGGTGGGCATGCTCTTCCAGAGTCGGGAGCGCCTTGAGGGCCGAGATCAGGGTTTTGATGTCAGGTGCTATGCGCTGTTATTTTTCGGACTAATTTGACGAAAGTTCTATGATACCCCAGATTGATTTTCCCTTTATCATTTGATCAAGTCAATTCTGTTGCGTCGATGCGGACGTGCTCCGGGGAGACGACCTGAGTCTACTCCTTGGCTGCAGCTATAGTCGCGCTTCGGGCCAGGTGGTTGGCCCTTCGGAAGAGGCCACCGGAGCTTTGCTGCATGGCGGTGACGGCCGGATCAGAGAAGAGGTTCAGTTTGACGCCTGCGATTTTGAGGGGGCGTAGGAGGTAGGCTTGCATATCCTGGAGGAAGACGCCGGCCAGATGGCTTCTGGCTACGACCCTGGAGGCCAGGGGCAGGGCAGTGCTATCCAAGACAGGCGTAGCGGCTAAAAATGATCTTATAAAAACGGCGGCCTTATCTCAAAATTACTAATTTTATAGATAACTAACCGTTTTTATAAGATCATTTTTAGCCGCTACGCCTGTCTTGGATAGCACTGATCCCCATCAATTGCTTCTTGTCGCTGGCCTATGCCTGGGTTAAAATAAAAATTAGATGGTTAGGTATCGGGCGGGATGTTCGCAACCTCGTCACTGGTTGATTTTGCTTCCTGGGCAGGCCTGTCTGGGAACGTCAATATCTTCATTTTCGCAATACGGCCAATAGGGGCGGCTGCCTCATTAGGGCAGGTTGATAGGCATTATGACCACCACGGAAGATACACCTCCCCGGCTGAGCCTCAGCCGAGCCGCGCTGGCGTCCGTATACCAGTTGAAGGTCCTAGACCATCTGGGGCAATCCAAGGAGGTGTCCATACCCGGCGAGTTGCCACTTACCGTCAAAGTCGATGGACGCGAAATTGTCACCCTGATGACCTTGGGCACCAACCCAGAGGAGTTGGCCTTGGGTTACTTGCATAATCAACGCCTGCTGGAACGTATTGAAGACGTTCAAGAGGTGAGTGTGGACTGGGTGCGTGAGACGGTTAACGTGTCCACCCGGCACGGCCAAGGGATACCGGACTTGGAGGCCAAGCTTTCTCGGGTGACGGTGACCAGCGGATGCGGCCAGGGAACCCTGTTCAGTTGCACGGTGGACAAGCTCTACGAGCGCAAGCTACCCAAGGTTCAGGTGCGCCAGTCCACCCTAAAGGGGGTGCTCCAGGCCGTTGCCCACCGGCACCACATCTATCGCTTGGCCGGGTCGGTGCATGGCTGCGGCCTGTGCCAGGCGGAGCAGGTGCTCATGTATGTGGAAGACGTGGGCCGGCATAATGCCGCCGATGCCATCGCCGGGCGCATGTGGCTTGACGGCCTGACCGGCGAGGACAAGCTGCTCTATACCACCGGCCGACTCACCTCTGAAATCATGATGAAGGCGGCCTTCATGGGCATCCCGGTACTGCTTTCCAAGTCCGGGGTGACGCAAATGGGTCTGGAAATGGCCAGGAACATGGGCATGGTGGTCATTGGCAGGGCAAGGGGGCACAAATTCTTGGTATTCAATGGCGCGAACCAAGTGGTTTTCGATGCCATCCCCCACGAAGAACCACCCGAGGCCTGATATCTGGCCCCAGTAACCGATCCGGCGTTTACGCCCAGCCCCCCGTGCGCCGGCCAGGCAATGCTTTCAGCCCCAGGTGTTGTTTTTCGGATTAACTTGCCGAAAGTTTTCTGATTATTCTGGACGGATTCTTCCTTTCTCATTTGATCAGATGAATTCTGTTGCGGCGATGCGGATGTGCTCCGAGGAGGCGACCTGAGCCTGCTCCTCGGCGGCAGCTATGAACGCGCTTTGGGCCAGGTGGTTGGCCCTTCGGAAGAGGCCGCCGGAGCCCTGCTGTATGGCGGTGCCGGCCGGATCAGAGAAGGGGTTCTGTTTGACGCTTGCGATTTTGAGGTGTGCAGGAGGTTAGGCCTGCATGTCCTGGAGGAAAACGCCGGCCAGATGGCTTCTGGCTACGACCCTGGAGGCCAGGGGCAGGGAGGTTCTGTCTATGAAGAGGTCGGTGAGGTTATTCTGGCCGGCCAGGATGATGGGCAGGATTGGCTTGGGGTCCCCCTGAAACTGAGTGATGAGGAGGGAGGCTTGATCGATGATGAGGACGGGTTGCTTCTTACGGTCCTGGGCGATCTCCAGGACCTGTTTTCTGGTGAGCTTGGTGAGGACGGCCCTGGAGAAGCTGGCGGTGTACCCTTCGAACTCGACGCAGATTTGCCTGTAGAGTTCCAGGATGGAGTTCTATGAGGCGGTGACCCAGATGATCTGATACTCGGATGGGTGCAGCCTGTTGGCGGCCCAACGTAGGGCGGTGGGCTTCCCTCTGCCCATATTTCCGGTGACCAGGACCAGTGCGCCGAGGCGGATAGCGTATTCGAAGCGTTTGGCCACGCCGAGGACCTCGACGGTTTGCATTATTTCCTTAGGTGCCAAGTTAGAGCCGAAGGGCTCCCTGGTGAGGGCGAAGAAGGCGCGGTAGTTTGGTTTCATGAAATGCTGACCTTCAAGTCTTGTTTTTGCGAGAAAAGGGAGCCGCCAGTGGGGGCCGCGGTGGAGCTGGATTCCAAGCGCAGCAGGTGTTAGTCGCGTTTGACCCTGCAATTGACGGCGAGGTCCAGCGGCCTGAGCAAGCCGTGGGAGCGATTTTCTAGTAGGACCTCTACACGGTCGTGGCCATGGTCGTTGTAAAGGAGAATGGTCTGCTTGCCGATCAGAGGCACTGGGGCCTCTTATAGTCTGCTGGCCAGGGAGAGGGTGCGGTCCAGAGCCACGCGGCGCGTGCCCCTTTTTTCTGAAGTAGTCTTCTAGGTCGGCGGGGCTGGCCTGACGCACTCCACTTTGCTTGTGAAGCGTTGCAGGGGGGCCTGTCCGGTGCCCAGATACTTGCACTGGTGGTAGACGTCCCTAATCCAGCACTCCAGGGCCTCATTGATGTCCCGAAGGGTATCGTCCTTGAAGCCGGGAAGAAACTGGGACCTGACGGTGCGGAAGAGTCTTTCGATCTTGCCCCTGCCCTGGTGCACGTAGGGTGGTGAGTGGACCAGGGCGATGTCTAGGGAGGCGGTGATCTCTTCCAGGTTATGGAAGCGGAAGATTGGGCCGTTGTCGAGGTAGAGCTTGCGTAGGAGCCCCCGTTTGAGCAGAGCCTGGCGCAAGGCCGGTAGATAAGTGGCCAAGCCCTCGGAGAGGTAAAACTCGGCGTGGACGATTAGGCGGCTCATGCCGTCGATTAAGGCGAAGAGATAGGTCTCGCGCCGTTTGTCGCCCACCAAGAGCATCGGCCCATGCATGGCGTCACTCTGCCAAATATCGTTGGGCAACTCGGCCTCGCAACGACTGCGGTCGACAGGTGGGGCGACTTGTTTGCCCATCAGCTCCTGCTGATGCAGGAAGCGGTAGACGGTGGGCGCCTTGAGGATCACGTCGAGCAAGGTTATGCGTCGGCGCATCATCTTGCTGATGAGGGTAGTCACTAACGCAGTGGGCAGCTCCCTGCGCAGGTGGACCAGGGCCTAGGCGGTTCCTCGTCCAAGGCCCTGCTGCCGCCCCGGTCATTCCTGCCTATGGGGTAGAGATATCCCAGCTTGCCGTCGCCTTGGCGATAGAGCCTGACCTATCCCAGGATGGTGGAGCGCGACAGCTTGGTGCGGTTGGAGAAGGAAATTTGCCACCGTTGGGCGCACTTACCCCACAGTAACCTCTCCCGTTCACCACGCTCCATGTAGTCCCTAGCAAAAAAATTGCTGATAACGCCGAAACGGAAGATGGCTACTCGGTTTTTTTGGTCCTTGTCAATATCGGTCCTCCATGGGGGTGTTTCGCCCAAGTGTAGACCGAGGGGCCGAGCCAGAACAACGGCATTCTTGGGGAGGTGGCTCAGGGAGGGAGATGACTCTCGCTTTGCGCCGGCCGGCTGACCGCGGCCAAGCCCCGGCTACTGAGCCAATCGAAGGCCCCAGCAGGTCGCCCGACCAGCTTGACCCCAGGTATAGGCCCACCTGCCGCAGCAGGATCTTGAGCCAGTGGCGCTGACGGGAGCGCAGTCGGTCAGGGTTTCATCTGCCCCGGGCTAGCTTATTGGAAAGGCTTAGCCGAATGATCTCCACCGAAGCCTGGAATCGGCTCCAGTAGCCCCGCGGCTGCAGCCGGATCCACCGCCCGGCAGGTAGGGCCGAGGAAATGTCGAAGCCAAATCGCCGTAGAGGCTTTATCAAAAAAGGCAGGCAACGAAGCCGTGACCCTAAAGCCGGACGCTCCCACACCGAGGTCACCTCTCCGGCTGGGGCCGGGGAAAACGCCGCCCCAGCTCCATGATCTTCTTAACGCAGGCTGCAACGAAAAGTACGATGGCAACCAGATGGCAGGGAATTATTCCCATCTCTGGAGATCTAAGGTGTTCCACCACCCTCGGCCACTTCCTCATTCCTGGACCCGCACCCGAAGTCTAGAATAATGGGATAAACTCCCTACTTTCTCGAGCCAATCTGAAAAATTCTCTTACTGCCCGATCAGAACAAAACAAGAATCAACATCTAATCACCGGAAATGTGGGCAGTGGGAAGTCCGCCGCTTTGCGCTGGGCCGCCAGCAGGTTGCACCCATCCGAGTATCAGATCATCTGGGTCACCGCCTCGCAGAGCTCCACCCTGGAATTCTACAGGCAAATCTGCGTCGAATTCGAAAGGGACAACGCCAGCTTCTCCAGGGCCGTCTTCACTAAGTTCATAAGAAAGCAGGTCCTGGAGGCCGCCCAAGACCGCAAGGAGCAATCCGTCCTCATCGTCGATGAAGCCTCCCTCCTCAGGCTTTAAGTCCTGGCCGATTTGCATACCATCACTCAGTTTCAGAGAGACTCCAAGCCAATCCTGCCCATCATCCTGGCCGGCTAGAACAACCTCGCCGACCTCCTCATATACAGAACCTCCCTGCCCTTGGCCTCCAGGGTCGTGGCCTAAAGCCATCGGGCCGGCGTCTCCCTCCAGGACATGCAGGCCTATCTCCTGCACCACCTCAAAATCGCAGGCGTCAAACAGAAACTCTTCTCTGATCCGGCCGTTACCGCCATACAGCAGGGCTCTGGCGGCCTCTTCCGGAGGGCCAACCCCCTGGGCCCGAGTCGCGATCATAGCTGCCGCCGAGGAGCAGGCTAAGGCCGTCTCCCCGGAGCACGTCCGCATCGCCGCGACAGAATTGATCTAATCAAATGAGAAAGGAAGGATCAGGCCAGGATAATCAGAGAGCTTTCGTCAAATTAATCCGAAAACAACAGCCGCCGGGGCAAGAGCCAGAGGCCACCGTAATGTCTTCACCTTCATGGCCATGATCTATTTCATCATCACGCCATTTGGGGAATTGATCAAATTTCACAATTACCGATGAAGAACCGTTTTTTTGGCTCCCCGGGCCGGACTCGAACCAGCGACAGGGTGGTTAACAGCCACCTGCTCTACCGACTGAGCTACCGAGGAATTAGTTCAGCGTTTATTTACCATAGCTGTCAGACAGTGTCAACTTTCCAGGTGTATGCAGCCCTCCGGTGGTGAAGGTAATCTGTCTACAGGCTGAAGGCTACCAGGCTATCTGAGGTTTCGCTGCACTTTCATCAGGGCCGCCTTGGTGCAGGCATGCAGGTCCGACAGTTTGCGCTCGATGCCACTTGTTGATTTTTGCTTTGTTATGATCGGAAAGTAAAGTAAGGGAACCTTTCAGATTGGCTTGACTAGGTCAGTGTTGTCCAAAGTAGGTTCTCAAAAGCCGGCTAAGTAATCGAAGCGAGATGCCGTCATCCCAGCGTAGTGCTGCATCATTTCCTCCGCACTGAGTTCTCCGCTTTGGTCAAGGAGCACGGTGCCGCGATCAGGATCAAGGGATTTCCTTGTTGGACTCAGTTCGTGGCCATGCTCTTCTGTCATCTGGCCAGGGCCGACGCCCCAAGGGAGATCTACCAGGGGCTTTCCTGTTGACTGGGCAAGCTGTCCCACTTTGGGATGAGCGCGGTCCCCAAAGGTCCACACTGTCCTACGCCAATCAGCACAGGCCCTCAACCTTGTTCCGAGCCCTGTTTTTCAAAGCCATGGAGCGCTTCCGTGCCCAAGGCTTCCTGGGCAGGAAGAAGGCAAGTTTAAATTCAAGAATAAGCTCTTGAGCCTGGCCTCCTCCACCATCACCCTGTGCCTGAGCCTGTTCCCCTGGGCCGAGTACAAGCGGGCCAAGGGCGGGCCAAGGCTCACATCCTGCTGGACCACGACGGCTGCATGCCCAGATCTGTCCTGCTCACCAATGCCAAGGTGGCTGGTGTCACCGTGACCCAAGGACTGACCCTAAACCCTGGCTTCATCCTGGTCTTGGACCGGGGCTACCAGGGCTATGCCCTGTTTGGCAAGTGGATTAGCCAGGGCGTCTTCTTCGTCACTCGCCTCAAATCTAACGCCGTTTTTGAGGTGATGGCCAATCGGCCAGGGCCTAAGGCCCAAAACGTCTTGGCTGATCAAACCATACTCCTCACCGGCAGCCTGATCGATTGTCCCTACCCCCTGCGTCGCCTGGTGGTGTGCGACGAGGAAAATCAAAAGCAGATAGTGTTCTTGACCAACCACCACAAGCTGACGGCCTCCATCGTGGCTGATATCTATGAGGACCGCTGGAAGATCGAGCTGTCCTTCAAGGCGCTTAAGCAAAACCTTAAGGTTAAAACCTTCGTGGGCACCAGCAGCAACGACTTGGAACTCCAGAGTTGGACAGCCTTGATCGCCCTGTTCTTGCTCAAATGGCTTCATCATCTTTCCCTGGCCGAATGGTCACTGTCCAATCTGACCGCCATGCTGCGTCTAAAATTTTTCACATATAGGGAGCTATGCGCTTGGCTCCAACACCCCTATCACACCCCGCCCCTCATGCCCAAACAGGTCCAGTTACCGCTCTTGCCATGATTTGAGCAGGCAATCGCCTGTGAAACAAAAATGCAACCCCAAAAGTGGTGATTTTATTTTACAAGCTACTAATTTTATAGGTAATAAACCGTTTTTATAAGATTATTTTTAGACGCTACGCCTGTCTTGGACAGCACTGTGATCGGGTAAGGATTTTTATCCTATTATATTGGGCCTTAGGTGTGGGTCCAGAAATGAGGAAGGGAGCTAGGGTGGTGGAGCACCCCTGATCCCGAAAGATTAAAATAATTCCCTGCCATCGTACTTTTCGTTGCAGCCTGCGTTAATAAAAACATGGAGCTGGGACGGCGTCTTCCCTACTACTACGCTGGGGTGAGGTAATCTCGCTTCCATCACTTAGTCGATTTTTGAGAACTTATCTTGGAAAACACTGTCGTCTGGCGCATGGTCTCCATGTCTCGGTCGCAGGCCTAGCCCAAGTTAACCGCCGTGGGGCGTGCGGCGCGCATGACCTCGATTTTTGAGGCCAGCTGCCGGTGCCAAGCCGCTGGGGTCTTGGCGGTGAGCGCGCTGACGGTTAGGCTGATACCCATGGCCGCGGCCATGCCGATGGCCAGGGCTACGCGCACGCCGAGCGTCTTGATGCAGTAGACCATCTGCTTCATTGTCCGACAGGCTATGTACAGGGTCTTGGCTGGCAGCAGGTGCTGGCCCAGGATCATCACCGCCGGTCCATCCCGTTAAAGGGTGCCCGGCAGGGGTAGGTTTTTTGGCTTTGGTGGTGGACGCGCTGACCGCTGGATTAATATTGGCTATACCAAGGTGGCGTTATTGCGGGTAGCCGCCAGGCTTCGGAGCAATACTCTGACAGACGTCTCTAGCTCAACATATTCTTTATCAGATCGTTTAGTACCGCCGGGTTGGCCTGCCCTTTGGTTTCCTTCATGGCCTGCCCCACGAAAAAGCCGATGAGCTTGTCCTTGCCAGCTTTGTACTGGGCTACCTGGCTGGGGCTGGCAGCGAAAATGCCTTGTAGCATGGTCTCCAGGGCGCTTAAATCGCTGACCTGCTTGAGGCCCTTTTGTTCCACCACCGTCTGGGGGTTCTGGCCGCCATGCATCATTTCGCCAAAAATCTGCTTGGCGATCTTGCCGCTGATCTCCCCGGAACCCACCATGGCTATGAGCATGGCCAGGTTGACGGCACTCACCGGGCTCTGGGTAATTTCCTTGCCCTCAGAGTTGAGTGCGCCCAAGAGCTCGCTCATTATCCAATTGCTGGCCGTTTTGGGGCCAGAGCCGGCTTTAACCGCTGCTTCGAAGTAGTCGGCCAGGGGCCGGCTGGCCGTGAGCACCCCGGCGTCGTAGGCCGGCAGGCCGTACTGCTCCAGGAAGCGGGCTCGCTTGGCTTCGGGTAGCTCTGGTAGCTCGCCCTTGATCTGCTCCACCCAGGCCGGGTCCACCACAAGAGGCAGTAGGTCCGGGTCGGGAAAGTAGCGGTAGTCGTGGGCTTCTTCCTTGCCGCGCATGGGCAGGGTCTTATTGGCTTGGGCGTCCCACAGCCGAGTCTCCTGCACCACCTGGCCGCCGTCGTCCAAGACCGCCCGTTGGCGGCGTATTTCGTATTCCAAGGCCTTGGCTACGTTGCGGAAGGAGTTCATATTTTTCAATTCGGCGCGGGTGCCAAAGGCTTCCTGCCCCAGGGGTCGGATGCTGACGTTGGCGTCGCAGCGGAAAGAGCTCTCCTCCATGTTGCCGTCGCAGACCTCCAGGTACATCAAGATGTCGCGCAGGGCTTTCAAATAGGCGGTGGCCTCCTCGGGGGTGCGCATGTCCGGCTCGCTGACGATCTCCATCAGGGGCGTGCCGGTGCGGTTGTAGTCCACATAGCTCACTTCCTGGGGCGGGTCGTGGATCAACTTGCCGGCGTCCTCTTCCATATGAATGCGGGTGATGCCCACGCGTTTGCCGCCGGACTCGGTCTCGATGTCCAGGTAGCCGTGCTCGGCCAAGGGTAGCTCGTACTGGCTCACCTGGTAGTTCTTGGGCAGATCGGGGTAGAAGTAGTTCTTGCGCGCCCAGATGCTCCTCTCGGCTACGGCGCAGTGGGTGGCCAGGGCAACGCGGATGGAGAACTCCACCACCTTTTGGTTCAGCACCGGCAGCACTCCGGGCATGCCCATGCACACTGGGCAGGTGTGCTCGTTGGGTGGGGCCCCAAACTTGGTGGAGCAGCCGCAGAATATCTTGGAATCGGTCAGAAGCTGGGCATGCACCTCCAGCCCGATGACAGCTTCGTACTGCATAGTAGTCTTCCCGTGCCTTCAAGGTGGCAAATGTTCAAGTATTTTTTAAATTTACCAGCGGAGTCGGACGAAGTCAAGGAGGGGAGGGCGCTTGGCGGGGATAGGGCGCGTCCGACCAGGCGGTCTCTGGCCAGGCCCGCACCGCTGCTCCTAGCAGAGAGGCCACGCCGGCCAGGTAAAAGGCGCTATTCATGCCCCACAGGTCGGCCAGCCAGCCGTCTATGATGGATTCTAGGAGTATCCCAAAACTCAGGGGCAGGGTGGAAAGAGTCCATGGTTGCGCTCATGCCTTGCCCCAGATCGCGGCTCCGAGAGGTGGATAGGCCGTCAGGGCCGGCAATGATAGGTCAGCGCCCACGCCCCCCAGCACCACCAGTATAAACAGGCCCCAGAAGCTGTCCGCCAGGGGCAGGAGCAGCTTGTCCAGGCCCGAGACCACATGTCCCCAGCCAGCCCGGGGCAGGCGGCTCCAGAGGTCGTAGGCCGCGTCTCCCACCCGGGGGGCACCCCGAAGTCCATGAGCAGCTAGGTGTTGAAGGAGCCGAAGGCCTTGCCCTTCTGGTCGATGGCGCCCATGTTGGCTGCCATGGTCACCGGCAGGATCAGGGCCCCGAAAGTCCTCAGGAAGATGTGGTTGATCACCGGTCCCAGGGGGGTTGCCATCCAGACCAGAGCCACCGACAGCACGGCATAGCCCAGGAGTCTCGGCCCCAGGAAACGCTTGCGCCCCAGACGGTCGCTCCAGGTGCCCTCCTAGGGCACCACCAGGGCCTGCGAGGCCGAAAAGGAGCTGAAAATTAGGCCCACACACCATGCTGGTCGAGGCTCCCAACTCCTGGGCATAAAGCGGCAGTATGGATACGATGATACCCATCCCTAGCATGGAGACGAAGGCCACTACCCCCAGGATGAGCACGTCCGAGTCCTTGATCACTAAATCGGGCGGGATCAGCACCACCATCATGCGTTCGGGCACCAGCTTGCGCACGGCGATGACGTTGATGCCGTAGTTGCGGTGCAGGTCTAGATCCACCAGGGTTTTGCCGATGATGGCTCGTGGCGGGGCCAGCTTGGTCACCGAATATTTCTCGTCGACGGGCAGGTAGTCCAGCAGGCTGGGGTCGGCTAGGGTGCCGGCCAGGCGCATGGCCATGTCGCGCTCGAGGAAAAGCCCCTCGTTGGCCCCCGCGCGCTTGAGAATCTTTTCGTGCTCAGGGGGGTCGCCTTGGCCGCGATGCGCTTAAATTCCATCTCGCGCAAGCGTAGGGTCATCAGGGTGCTGATCCCCAGGTCGTCGCTCAGGCTGATTACGGCGGCATCCACCAAGTCTATGCCCAGTTCCTCCAGCACCCCGCGATCGATGGCGTCGGCGGCCATGGCCTGCTCCACCACGTCCTGCACCCTGTCCAGGGCCTTGGGGTCGCTGTCGATAACGCTGACGTGCTGGCCAATCTCGGCCAGGCGCCGGGCTAGGCTGGCGCCTGTTGATTCTTGCTTTATTCTGATCGGGGAGTAAGGAAATGTTTCAGATTGGCTTGACCAGGGAGGGGTTTTTATCCCATTATCCGGGATGTTGGGTGAAAGGCCAGGAATGAGGAAAGGGCAAAGGGTAGTGGAGTATTCCAGACCCCGAGAGACGGAAATAACTCCCAGCCATCTGGTTGCCATCATACTTTTCGTTACAGCCTGCGTTAATAAGATCATGGAGCTGGGGCGGCGTTTCCCCTGGTCCCGGCCGGATAGGTGCCCCTGGTGTGGGGGCGTCCGGCTTTGGGGGCATGGCGTCCGTGCCGGTCTATTTTGATGAAGCCCCTACGGCGATTTAGCTTCGGCGTTTCCTCTGCCATTGTTGCCTGGCGGTGACCCGGCTGCGGCCGTGGGGCTACTGGAGCTGGTTCCAGGCCTCGGTGGAGACCAGTCGGCAAAGCCTTCCCAATAAGTTAGCCCGGGGCGGGATCCTGGTCTGCCGCGCTCCGGCCAACGCCACTGGCTCAAGGGCCTGCTGCGGTAGGTGAGCCTACATCTGGGGTTAAGCTGGTTGCGGATTCCAGGGAAGTGGGTTATGCATTCCACTTGAAGCGGGCCACCTAATCCGGTGATGTGGGGCTGGTGGCCGGGGCACGGCGCCGCTGGTGTCTGCATTATGCCACAGGAGTCTTGTCGCCGGTTAAGTTTGCCAGCTTCTTTTTCATGGATTCTTTTTTCAAGTTTATCTTGTAGGCGTTATGTATCAAGCGATCGAGGATGGCATCGGCCAGGGTGGGATCGCTGATGGCTTCGTGCCACTGGTCCACGGGCACTTGGGCGGTGACGATGGTGGCGTCTCGGCCGTAGCGGTTTTTCAGGACTTCGAGCATATCCAGGCTCTGCTCCCGTGACAGTTTCTTCAGCCGCTAGTCGTCCAGGATGCGCAGATTGGTCTTGAAACTGGCGAGGAAGCTTTTGCCTACGTCGGTGGATCTGTTGATGAGCAGATTGTGGTGTTCGGCGATCCACCGGCATGAGGCCAGGGCCATGATGAGTGACTTGTCCATGCCGCGCCTTTGCCGGTAGTCGATGTCCTCCAGGCGGGCCACACATGCCGGAGCTTAGCCTTGGCCAGCCTGTTTTTGAGCCAACAATTTTCTCTGTGGATGGCCTTCCTGTCCACCATCAGGCCCTGTCTTTCCTCGAAGCTCAGTTCTTGGGCCTCGGGGGTGCTCAGCTGTTCCCCTAGGGCCTTGGGCATACCCTCCAGCCCCAGGACGCGGAGCTCGTCCATGATGGGATTAATCAGCATGGCTTCCTCACTTGGGCGGTCAAGAAGTAGCCGGCTCCGCGGATGTTGGGGTTAAGGGTGGGACTGGATTTCGGGGCCGTCGTCAGCAAAGGAGCCTTGTCCAATTTCTTGTCGAAGATGCGCTCTACGCTCTTGGAGCTGAAGGTCCCATAGGCGCCAAGGCCCTCAGACAGGCGGCCTTCACTTGCGCCTCATCATATTTTTTAGCCAGGGTGACCAGGCCTAGGCAGGCCCTGAAGCCTTGCTTGGGATGCGCTCGCCGGCTCATGATTCCCTCGGTCAGCGTGGCCTTGGCCTCGCCGATCTTGTGTATCCAGTTGGTGGTTTTTTAGGGGGTCCACTTGGCGTGCTCTTGAGGGTGATGAAGCCGCTTTGTTCCAGGATATGACGGTGGCTGGCCACCCGTTGGCCCTTATGGCAGCATTCCACCATGCGCTCTGTGTAGCGGATGTCCAGCTTCTTGCCCACTAATTGATGGGTGCCCGAGTAGTAGTGGCGGTCCACCTCCACGTGGTAATCGATGTGGACCTTGGCTTTCTTCCATTCGGCATACTGGTAGGCCGTGGCGGGCAGAGGCTTGAGCGCCGGTTTGTCCAGAGGCTCGTACATGGAGCGCCGGCTGCCGGACAGCTTTTTGAAAGGCCGGTTGTTGAGCCGGTCTAGAAGCCCACGGATCGCCTGGTTGAGCTCAGCCAGATTGAAGAAGGTCCTCTTGCGCAGGGCGACCGGTGCCCACCTCTCCATTAGTTGCACCCCCACCAACTCCGTCATCCCGCCAAAAAACTGAAAGGCCCGCTGGTGGGAACCGATCCAGTCAGGCAGACCCTGGATCCACGTGGCCTCGGCAAAGGTGTAGCTGCTGACGCCCAGAACCGCTACGAAAATCTGGGGCGCCCTAACCTCACCCGTCAGGGGGCCATCACGTCCAAGGGCTGGCCGGCATAATCGATAAACGTCTTCTCGCCGGCCCGGTGCTCCTGGCGCATGACCAGCCCCAGTTTGCCCGACCATTCCCGGTAACGCTCGCAAAACCAGCTGTATTGGTAGTCCAAGTCATGGGCCGCTTTGTACTCCTCCCACAGCAGCGCCAGGGTCATACCCTTGCACCTCAGCTCTTGATGGACCTGTGACTAGTCAGGTTCCGGGCAAAAATTTGTAGACGGCAAGAGTGGAGGTGTAAAGGCCAGCTACTCAAGCTGCGTCTCATCCATACTGGTGGGGAGGGGCCAGGACAGGCCGGCGTGCGCGACGCGACGCAGGCAACGGAACACCGCGGTCCGACCTATCCCGCAACTCTTGGCAATATCTCGGTTGCCGCAGCTAGCCCCATGCTTCAGCCGAAATATTTCCTTGATCTTACGCATGGATAACCTCGCCGCCGGCATATGCACCATCCGTGTTGGAAAGGCGCAATATAGCCAATCAGGTGTTATCCAGCGTCGCCTACTACCCCAAGTGGCCCACATCTCGTGGAACAGGTGCCCCTCATTTCATGGAATTGGTGGCCACATCGCGTGGAATCACTGCCCCGCTTGGAACGGAATCCGCAAGTAATCACTGGCGCAGTGAGCAGTCCCTGCGCAGGCGGACTAGGGCCTGGGCGGTGTCCTCGTTTAAGGCTCTGCTGCCGTCCCGGTCATTACTGCCCATGGGATAGAGGGATTCCAATTTGCCGCCGCCCTGGCGGTAGAGCCTTGATCCATAGCGGAAGATGGCTACTCGTTTTTTCTGGTCCTCTCCTATGTCGGCCCTCCATGGGGGTGTTTCACCCATGTGTAGACCGGGGGGCTGGGCCAGGACAACGGCACCCTTGGGTAGGTGGCTCAGGGATGGAAAGGGTTCTCGCTTTGCGCCGATTGGCTGGTCTCGGCCAAGCCCAGCCACTGAGCCAATCGAAGGCCCACGCAAATCGCCCGATTAGCTTGACCCCAGGTAGAGGCTCATTTACCGCAGCAGGCCCTTAAGCCAGTGGCGCTGGCGGGAGCGCAGCAGGCCAGGGTTCCATCTGCCCCGGGCTAACTTATTGGAAAGGCTTTGCCGAATGGTCTCCACCGGAGCCTGAAACCGGCTCCAGTAGCCCCGCGGCCGCAGTCGGATCACCGCCCGGCAGGCAGGGCAGAGGAAACGCCGAAGCCAAATCTCTGTAGGGGCTTCATCAAAATAGGCAGGCACGAAGCCGTGCCTCTAAAGCCGGGCGCTCCCACACCAGGGGCACCTATCCGGCCAGGACCAGGGGAAACGTCGCCCCAGCTCCATGATTTTCTTAACGCAGGCTGTAACGAAAAGTATGATGGTAACCAGATGGCTGGGAGTTATTCCCGTCTCTCGGGGTCCGGGATGCTCCACTACCCTCGGCCTTTTCCTCATTCCTGGCCCTTCACTCAACGTCCCGGATAATAGGATAAAAATTCCTACTTTGTCAAGCCAATTTGAAACATTCCCTTACTGCCCGATTAAACCAAAGCAAGAATCAACATTGGGGGCAGATGCCGTGGGTGCAACCGGCATAGCTGCAGGCGCTGATGTATTTTCCCATCTGCTGCCAGCGGCCGCCATCGTCGCGGATACGCTTGCAATGCCAGCAGATATGCAACAGACCACTAAGCTAGCTTACCTCGTGCTGGGGGCTGAGGTTAAATTCGGTTCCAGCCTTTGAATATTCAGGAAGACCAGACCGGTGAAGGTAAGGATGTGGCCAATGAAAGGAACCAGAAAGGTGAGCGCCTGCAGGGTGCTGGCAGCCATGAAGTCTGGGAGTTGTTGCTCCCATAGGAAGAGGTCAATACGGCCCGCATTATAAAGAAGGTCCCGTAGCCGATCAGGGTGGTGATCAACTGCCAGTTGCGTGATCCTAGCCGCGCAGCCATCGCCCCTGACGCCAGCCGGGCCGCATGCAGGGCATAATAAAAATTTAGCAGCGAGAACAATATAATGAGCCAATTAACGTTGCCATATCCGTAGGTTAACCAACAGATTAGCCCTGTGTAAGCGATCATCATTCCGGCATCAAGCCACAAATCGGACTATACGCCGTAAAAGATGGCCAAGCCCCGATAGACCAGCAGCATGGCCAGAATAATCAAAATGTTGGCAGTGACGATGCTGATAAGTTTCGGCGTCAGGCCGCACATGGCGATTAGGGCCAAGTCGACTCCCGACGACAGGGCCGCCACAGTTCAAAGCCGGAATCCAAGGTAAACCTTGCGGGCCCAGTTGCAGGTGGAGCATGTAGCCGAAAAAGATGGCCGCGATGGCGGCCGAGGCAAAAATTAGGGTCCTTATGTCCAGGAAGGACGTCATTCCCTGCCTCGCCTGCTGGGTCCACTGGCCAGGTTCCGGGTGCTGGGTAGCTCCAACTTACAAGAGACTAGTTGGCCGTTATTTCAGCCAGCTAGTCCACCAGCCTATTATGAAACATTGTTGTCCAAGATAGGTTCTCAAAAGCCGGCTGAGTGATCGAAGCGAGATGCCCTCATCCCAGCGTAGTGCGATATCATTATCCCCCGCACTGAGTTCTCCGCCTTGGTCAAAGAGTATGATACCGAGGTCAGGACCAAGGGATTCCCCTGTTGGAACTAGCTCGTGGCCATGTTTTTCTGTCACCTGGCCAGGGCCGACTTCGTAAGGAAGATCTGCCAGGGTCTTTCCTGATGTCTGGGCAAGCTGTCCCACCTTGGGGTGAGCACGGCCTCAAAAAGGTTCACACTGTCCTACGCCAACCAGCACAGGCCGTCGTCCTTGTTCCGAGCCTTCCCTATTCTTCTCTTCAAAGCCATGGAGCGATTCCGTACCCAAAGCTCCCTTGGCAGGGAAAAGGGCAAGTTCAAATTCAAGAACAAGCTCCTGAGTCTGAACTCCTCCACCATCACCCTGTGCCTGAGCCTATTCCCCTGGGCCGAGTACAAGCGGGCTAAGGGCGGGGTCAAGGCGCACACTATGCTGGACCATGATGACTACATGCCCAGCTTTGTCCTGCTCACCGAGGTCAAGGTGGCCGATGTCACCGTGGCCCAGGGGCTGGCCCTAAACCCTGGTTCCATCCTGATTTTGGGCCGGCGCTACCAATGCGCTATGCCATGTTTTGCAAGTGGACCGGCCAAGGCGTCTTCTTTGTCACCCGCTTCAAATTTAACGCCGTTTTATTGGCCGATCAAACCATACTCCTCACCGGCAGCCTGACCGACTGTCCTTATCCCCTGCGTCGCCTGGTGGTGTGGGACGAGAAGAATCAAAAACAGGTCGTGTTCTTGACCAACCACCACAAGCTGATGGCCTCCATCGTGGCTGACATCTATCAGGACCGCTGGAAGATCGAGCTGTTCTTCAAGGCGTTTAAGCAAAACCTTAAGGTCAAAACTTTCGTGGGCACCAGGAGCAAAGCCTTGGAAATCAAGATTTGGACAGCCTTGATCGCCCTGCTTTTGTTCAAGGGGCTTCACCCTCTTTTCCTGGCCGCATGGTCGCTGTCCAACCTGGCCGCCATGCAGCGCCTAAATTTCTTCACATACAGGGAGCTGCGCGTCTGACTCCAACATCTCTATAACACCCCGCCCCTCATGCCCGAACAGGTCCAGCTACCGCTCTTGCTCTGACTTTGGCAGGCAACCGCCAGTGAAACAAAAAATACCAGCCCAAAAGCGGTGGCCTTATCTCAAAAACTGCTAAATTTGTAAATAATTAACCGTTGTTATAAGATTATTTTTTAGCCGCTACGCTTGTCTTGGACAGCACTGATTATGAAAACAAATATGCCCGGTGCCAGCCACAATGCCCACCCGTGTCATAGGAAATACCGGCCCCAGACTGGCCTTACCAGTCCTCCAGGGGACACCCGGTGCACAGGGGCTGGCCCTTCCTGCAGCGCTCCTTGCCCAGGCGCACTAATAAGGCATGGTACTCATTGTACAGGGCGGTTTCGGTAGGCAGGCAGGTCATGAAACGCGCTCGCAAGCCGTGGTAATCCATCCCCGGCTCGGCCAGGCCGTGGCGCTCCAGCACTCTGAAGGTGTAGGCGTCCACCACGAAGCTGGGCAGCCCTCCGGCGTAGAGCAAGATAGAGTCGGCAGTCTCCGGGCCCACGCCCCAGCTGGACAAGAGCGCCCTCCGGGCCCGGCTCAGGGGCAGGGACCACAGGGCTTCCAGGTCCCCGTCGAAGTCTTGGGCCAAGAGATCCAGCAGATTCATCAGCCGGCGGGCCTTGAGATTGTAATAGCCGGCGGGGCGGATCAATTGGGCTAATTCATCTAGGGCCAAAGAGCGCAGGGCCTCCAGTGAAAGCAGACCCCCAGCCTTGAGGTTGCCCAGGGCCCGCTCCACATTGCCCCAGTTGGTGTTCTGGGTCAGCACCGCTCCCACCAGCACCTCGAAGGGTGTTTCGCCTGGCCACCAATGTTGGGGGCCAAAGGCCGCTAGCAGGCGCCGGTAGGCCTCCAACAGGCGCGGGGCAGGGTTGGCTTGGGGACAAACCTGGTCCATAGAGGCTCCCTGGGTGGCGGTAGGCGGCGGCAAGCCCGTCGGCCCCTGTCGGCCGGGCGGGTTGACAGGCGGGCGGGTTAGTGTATAAATATCATATAGTCGTCGATTTGCCAGGCGGCTACAATTTTATTCGCGAATTACCTTCGTGATCCCCGCCGATTTCCCGGCCGGGGGGCGGGGTATTCTGTATGCTGCCCCCCTCCGCGTGAGGAAAGAGTAAGGATCTTTATGGCCGGCGAGGCACGGCTGCGCAAAACGCGCAATTTCGGCGTGGTGGCTCATATTGACGCGGGCAAGACCACCTTCACCGAGCGGGTGCTCTACTACACCGGCCGTACCCACAAGATCGGTGAGGTGCACGACGGCGCCGCGGTCATGGACTGGATGGAGGAGGAGCAGGAACGGGGCATCACTATCACCAGCGCCGCCACCACCTGCCAATGGGAAGGACACACCCTCAACCTCATCGACACCCCCGGCCATGTGGATTTCACCATCGAAGTGGAGCGTTCCCTAAGGGTGCTGGACGGCGTAGTGGCGGTGTTCTGCGCCGTGGGCGGTGTGGAGCCCCAGAGCGAGACGGTATGGCACCAGGCCGACCGCTACCAGGTGCCCAAAATCGCCTTCATCAACAAGATGGACCGGGTGGGCGCTGATTTCCAAGGCGTCTTGCAGCAGATGCGCGACAAACTGGGCGCGGTACCCCTGCCCCTAACCATCCCCTGGGGGGCCGAAGATCAGTTTCGAGGCGTCATCGACGTGCTGAGTATGGAGGCATTGACTTGGGACGAGTCCGACCAGGGTTCCACCTACAGCCGCGGCCCCATCCCCCAGGAGATGGCCGAGGAAGCTGACCTGGCCCGCACCGCCCTCCTAGAGGCCCTGTCCGAGACCGACGACGCCATCATGGCGCTGTATCTCTCTGAGCAGGAGATACCCCACAAAGACCTGGTGGCAGCTCTGCGGCGAGCCTGCATCGGGCTGAAGCTGGTACCGATGTTTGCCGGTAGCGTTTTGCGCAACAAGGGCGTACAGCCGGTGCTGGACGCTGTGGCGGCCTACCTGCCCTCGCCCCTGGACGTTCCTCCCGTGGAGGGCATCAATCCCGAAAACGGCCAGCCCGAGCGCCGCGCCCCTAACGACGCTGCGCCCTTTAGCGCCCTGTGCTTCAAGGTACAGATGGACCAAGGGCGCAAACTGGTGTACATGCGTGTCTATTCCGGCCAACTTAAGGCCGGGGCCGAGGTGTACAACGCCTCAAAGGGCCAGATGGAGAAGGTGTCCCGGCTTTTGCGCATGCACGCCAACAAGCGCGAACGTCTGGAGGAGGCCCTTGCCGGCGAGATAGTAGGGGCCATGGGGCTCAAAAACTCCTCCACCGGCGACACTTTGGCGTTCAAGGACCGTCCCATCCTGCTGGACCCCATGGAGTTCTACGAGCCGGTGATCAGCGTGGCCGTGGAGCCCAGGACCGTGAACGATCAGGACAGGCTGGTGCGGGCCCTGGAAAAGTTGGCCGACGAGGACCCCACCTTCCGGGTGCGCTCCGATGAGGATACCGGCCAAACCATTATCAGCGGTATGGGCGAATTGCATTTGGAAGTGTTGGTACACCGCCTCAAACGTGAATTCGGACTAGAGGTGGGCGTTGGGCGGCCTCAGGTGGTCTACCGCGAGGCGGTGACCAGCGAGGCTCAGGTAGAAGAGGTCTTCGACCGTGACCTGGGCGGCTCGCGTCAGGTGGGGCAGGTGCGCCTGGCCATTGGCCCCAACCTTCGGGGCGGCGGTAACATATTGCGTGTAGAGGCCCCCGAGGACCAGCTGCCCACCCACCTGGGCCCCCTCCTACGCCAGGTCATCGAGGAGGGCTTGATGAGCGGCGTGGTGCTGGGCTACCCGGTGTTGGACACGTGGGTGCACGTGCTGGGAGGGGCCTTCACCCCCGGCGTCTCCACCGACCTGGGCTATCGCCTGGCCTGCTCCATGGCCCTTAAAAAGGGCCTGACCGAGGCTCGCCCCGTGCTGCTGGAGCCGGTGATGCGTGTGGAGGTGGTAGTGCCCGAAGAGTTCATGGGCGAGGTCATCGGAGACCTCAACGCCCGCGGCGGCTCCGTGGAGTTGGTGGAGCCCAAGGGCGGCACTAACGTCATCCGGGCCTCGGTACCTTTGAAGGCCATGTTCGGCTACTCCACCAGCCTGCGCTCGGCCACCCAGGGCCGGGCTATCTTTACCATGCAGTTCAGCCATTACGACCACGTGGAGGAAAAGCGGCGCTAAGCAGCCATATCTCGTTTGCCTCCCGCCAGGGCCGCCGTTAATTTTGCCTCTTCGTCGTCATGAATGGAATTGGTGTAGTTCCGGTGTCATGATGCAGCGATCCGCATGGCTGAGCTGAAGCAGGAGGCAATCATGGACGCCGGCGAGCTTCTGGTTTTTGGCCTGGGGTTGCAACCGCCCTGGCGGCTGGTGGAGCAGCGTGTGGCCATACCGATAAACAGCCCCACGAGGTCTTCTTGGAGGTTGCCGCTGACCGGGGAGCCGAATACTCCTGCTCGGAGTGGGGCAAGTTGTGCAAGGCTCACGACTTCCATTCACTCACCTGGCGGCACCTCAATTTTTCCCAACATCATTGCTACGTAACCGCCCGAGTGCCCCGGGTGGACTGCCCCGACCACGGGCCCAAACAGGTCAAGATGCCCTAGACCTGCGAGGGCAGCCGGTTCACCTTTCTATCTGGCTGCGGCCCGCATCATCGGGGTCAGCGACACGCGACTTT
Organism: Desulfarculales bacterium; assembly: GCA_965112955.2. GTDB lineage: Bacteria > Desulfobacterota > Desulfarculia > Desulfarculales > Desulfarculaceae > JACRDC01. The sequence continues at coordinate 1,231 of CBCOTF020000375.1, read as the reverse complement.
GGCGGGTGGTTCAGTTCTACGTGGCCCAGGCCTTGTCCAAAATGGACTTGGGCCGGATCAAGGTCGTGGCTTTGGACGAAACCGCCTCCAAGCGGGGTTATAACTATGTCACCGTCTTCATCGACTTAGACCGCAAGCAAAAGCCGGCCATCTTCGTTACCCCCGGCAAAGGCAAGGGCTGTCTGGTCCTGCTCCGCCGCTTCCTGCGGGAGCATGGCGACGATCACAACAATATCGCCAAGATGCTCTGCGACATATCGTCAGTCTTTCTGGCCGCCATCGGCGAGAGCTTCCCCGGCGCCAACGTCACCGTGGACTGGTTCCATACTGGAAATCGACGGCTTCGCTACCGCCACCGCCTGGCGGTTCAAGAAGATGCTGCGTTGGACCAGAGAGGCCACCTTTGTACGGGCCACCCAGTGGCGCATCACCCCCTTCACCAGCCATGCTCTGAAGTGCATAGCGCTCGACACCAAACCCTTGGCCCCGGTCCTCAAGGCGTTCATGACTCTAGAAGAGCATGCCACCTGATCCTAAGCCGTTGGACCTCCAACCATTCCAACGCCCGCCTGGAGGAGCTTAACGGTATTTTTCAGGCCGCCAGGGCAAGAGTCAGAGGCTACCGTAATGTATTCACCTTTATGGCCATGATTTATTTCATCGCCGCACCACTGGGGAAACTCATCAAATTCCACAATTCACGGCGGAGAACCAAAAAAATATACGCCAGCCCGCCGCCCGGGACCTTGAGGGGTCGACTGTCGCCGCCGGCCTGGACGATGTTGTTTTTCGGATTAATTTGACGAAATTTTTCTGATTATCCTGGACTGGTCCTTCCTTTTTTATTTGATCAGATAAATTCTGTTGCGGGGATGCGGATGTGCTCTGGGGAGACGATCTGCGCCTGCTCCTCGGCGGCAGCTATGAACGCGCCACGGGCCAGGTGGTTGGCCCTTCGGAAGAGGCCGCCGGAGTTTTGCTGTATGGCGGTGACGGCCGGATCAAAAAAGAGATTCTGGTTGACGCCTGCGATTTTGAGGTGGTGCAGGAGGTAGTTCTGCATGTCCTGAAGGGAGGCGCTGGCCAGATGGCTTCTGGCCCTGCCCCTGGAGGTCAGGGGCAGGGAGGTTCTGCATATAAGGAGGTAGACGAGGTTGTTCTGGCCGGCCAAGGTGATGGACAGGATTGGCTTGGAGTCTCCCTGAAACTGAGTGGTGGTGTGCAACTCGGC
>CBCOTF020000374.1:0-1986 GCA_965112955.2 Desulfarculales bacterium | reverse complement strand
GCCAGGGCGGGTTATAACCCCAGGCCAAGGGCCAGGAGCTCGCCGGCGTCCTGATTACCTCCTGCTTCAACTCGGCCATGCGGATCGCTGTATCATGACACCGGAACTACACCAATTACATTTATGACGACAAAGAGGCCTTTTTTTTAAGCTCTCTATGACCACCTGGTCATTATCAACGCCTAACAAGGTGCCATTGGCCATGCCCCTTACCCCATTAGCCCCGCAGGCCCAATCCTCCAGCGCGCAGAACAGCCTTTCCCCGCTGCCACCGCTGGACATCCCCCGGCGTATCATCAGTAACCCCGCTCTGCGACCGGTGTCGGACAAGCTTATGGCCGGCCAACGCCTGGAGCGCCGGGACGGTCTGGCCCTGATGCAAAGCCGCGACCTATTGGGCTTGGGGGCTCTGGCCCATGCCGTGCGCCTGGCCAAAAACGGCAACCAGGCTTTTTACGTGCTCAACCGCCACATCAACTACTCCAATATCTGCGTCAACGGCTGCACTTTCTGCGCTTACGGTCGCGAGTCCGGCCAGGAGGGCGGCTTCCTGCTCAGCCCCGAGGAGGCCGCGGCCAAGGCCGGCGCCGGCTCCCTGCCCGTGGACGAGCTGCATATTGTGGGGTCCTGCCATCCCAATCTTCCTTTCAGCTATTACCTGGAGCTTTTGACGGCCCTGCATGCGGCCCGGCCCCAGGCCACTCTCAAGGCCTTCACCCCGGTGGAGATTGACCACTTCGCCAATATTTCCCGGCAGAGCCCCCTGGAGGTGCTGCACCAACTGCATGCGGCAGGCTTGCGGGCTATGCCTGGCGGCGGGGCCGAGATTTTCGCGCCACGGGTACGTCAGCGCCTCTGCCCCCAGAAAACCAGTGGCCAACGCTGGCTGGAGATATCGGGCCTGGCCCATACCCTGGGCATCCCCACTAACGCCACCATGCTCTACGGTCACGTGGAGAGCGCCGAAGAACGCGTGGACCACCTCTTGGCCCTGCGCGATCAGCAGGACCAAAGCGGCGGCTTTTCAGCTTTCATACCGCTGGCTTTCCACTCCCAGAACACCAAACTGGGCGAGATTTCTCCCACCAGCGGGTTGGATGATCTACGGGTGGTGGCCGCCAGCCGGCTGATGCTGGACAACTTCCCTCATATCAAGGCCTACTGGGTGATGCTGGGGCCCAAACTGGCCCAGGTGGCATTGAACTTTGGGGCTGACGACCTTGACGGCACCATTGTGGAGGAGCACATCACCCACATGGCCGGCGGCACCACCGCCCAGGGCCTGAGCGAAAGCCAGCTTCGGGGCATGATCCAGGCCGCGGATTTTGAGCCGGTGCGCCGCGACAGCTTCTATAATCCCCTGCCCGTCCTAGCCAGCGCCGAGGTAGTCGCCTGATGCCCTCCCAGCGCCTGTCCCAGACCGTTTCCCTGGATTTAGCCTTGGAGGACGCCCGGCAGGGCCGGCGGCTCAGCGCAGGCCAGGCCTTGTTGCTCTTGGAGCAGGCCGACCTTTTGGTCCTGGGGCACCTGGCCCACCAGCGCCGTTTGTTGCTCAACCCGGTCCCCATGGTCACCTACGTGGTGGACCGCAACATCAACACCACCAACGAATGCCTCTCCGCCTGCCGCTTCTGCGCCTTTTTCCGGCCACCGGGGCATGCCGAAGGCTACATCCTGGACCGCGACAGCCTGTGCCGCAAGATCGAGGAGACCCTGGCCCTGGGCGGCACCCAAATCTTGGTGCAGGGAGGCCTGCATCCGGCCATCGGCGTGGCTGCTACCTGTGAGACCTTCCGCTTCATCAAAGACCGCTACCCCATCCAGATTCATGGCCTCTCCCCTCCCGAGGTGGTGCACATGGCATTTGTGGACGGCTTGAGCTTGGAAGATGCCTTGGTCCAACTTATCGCCGCCGGCTTAGGCTCCATACCCGGCGGCGGGGCGGAGATACTGGTAGACCGCGTGCGCCAGCTCATCGCGCCGGGC
>CBCOTF020000373.1:0-1146 GCA_965112955.2 Desulfarculales bacterium | reverse complement strand
CCAGGTGGCGGGAGCGAAAGGCTGGGCTGTTGTCGAGGTAGAGCTTGCGTGGCAGGTCCCGTTTGAGCAGGGCCGGGCGCAAGGCCTGTAGATAAGTGGCCAGGCCCTAGGAGAGATAAAATTGGTATGGGCGATCAGAAGGCTCATGTCGTCGACTAGGGTGAGGAGGTAGGTCTTGTGCCGTTTGTCGCCCATCAGGAGCAGCGGCCCATACATGGCGTCACTCTACCAAATGTCGTTAGGCAGCTAGGTCTCGAAGCGTCTGCAGTCGACAGGTGGGGCGACTGTCTTGCCCATCAACCCATGCTGGTGCAGGAAGCGGTAGACGGTAGGCGCCTTGAGGATCACGTCGAGCGAGGTCAAGCGTCGGTGCATCATTTCGCTGATGAGGGTAGTCACTGACGCAGTGGGCAGTTCCCTGCGCAGGCGGGCAAGGGCATGGGCGGTGCCCTCGTCCAAGGCTCTGCTGCCGCACCGGTCATTCCTGCCCATGGGGTAGAGAGATTCCAGCTTGCCGCCACCCTGGCGGTAGAGCCTGACCCATCCCAGGATGGTGGAGCGCGACAGCCTGGTGCGGCTGGAGAAGGGAATTTGCCACCGCTGGGCGCACTTATCCCGCAGTAGCTTCTTCCGTTCACCACGCTCCATGCAATCCTTGGCAAAAAAGTTGCTGATAGCGCCGAAACGGAAAATGGCTACTCGTTTTTTCCGGTCCTCGCCCGTGTCCGTCCTCCATGGGAATGTTTCGCCCATGTGTAAATCGGGGGGTTGGGCTAGGACAACGACCACCTTGGGTAGGTGGCTTAGGGAGGGAAAGGACTCTCGCTTTGCACCGACCGGCTGGCCGCGGCCATTGAGCCAATCGAAGGCCTAAGCAGGTCGCCCGACCAGCTGGACCCATGGTATAGGTTCACCTGACGCAGCAGGCTCTTGAGCCAGTGGCGCTGGCGGAAGCGCGGCGGGCCCCAGGATCCCATCTACCCCGGGCTAGCTTATTGGAAAAGTTTTGCCGAATAGTTTCCTCCGAGGCCTGGAATCGGCTCCAGCAGCCCCGCGGTCGCAGCCGGATCATCGCCCGGCAGTCAGGTCAACGGAAACGTCGAAGCCAAATCGCTGTAGGGGCTTCATCAAAATAGGCAGGCACGA
>CBCOTF020000372.1:0-2878 GCA_965112955.2 Desulfarculales bacterium | reverse complement strand
AAGGGCAGGTAGGGCAGTCCCGGCACCTGCACCGCCATCTGGGCGGCTTCTTCATGGTGCCAGCCTCCCAAGGCCTGAGCCGCCTCCAACAGGGCCTTGGGGTCGAGGCCGAAGTGCCGCTCCAGACTGGAGGTAGCGATGGCGTGGGGCCCGCAGAAAAAGAGTCCGCCGCCGGGCAGCTCCTGGGGAGTGACCAGGCGTCCGGCCGGCGGCACGCCCAGGGCCCGGGCCAGATGGCTGACCAGCACCATACCGGTCTGGAAGCCCAGGCGCCGGTTAGGGCGGTCAATCTCGGCCACCAGCCGGGCTTCGGGATCCACCAGATAAGTTCGTCCGATCAAGGGCAGTTGGAAACAGCCTCGGACCAATTCGGCTCCCGTGGCCTGGGACGCCTGGGCAATCGGCCGGGCGGCCAAGTCCTCCCACAGGGCGGCTGGCAACTGGTCGGCCCAGCGAAAGAGGCTGCTTTCCTCGGGGTCAGTTGGTTTCGTCATCGCTGGGGCTTAGCATGCGGTCCACCTTGAGGCGCCGCAGATAGGGGCGCGGGCCTCTTTTTTTTTCGAGCTGGCCGGCCCGAGTGCGGGCGTAAAATTCCAAATACTTGGCCACGGCCCGGCGCATTTTGGCCCGGGGCACCACCTCTTGAATGCCGCGAATTTCGCCGAAATAATCGTAATTGTCCATGGTCTGAGCCGAGAGGTCCACCAGGGAGTCGGAGCGCACCGCGTCCTCTTGCACCTCAAAGCCGCGGGCATTCATCACCCGGGGGCCGGTGAAGATGACCATTGCCCCGGGCTCGGCCAGACAGACGTCGCCCAGCGCGGCGTAGGAGGCAATGGCCCCGCCGGTGGAGGGATCGGCCAGAATGGAGATAAAGGGTAGCCCTGCGGCCTTCAGACGCTGCACGGTGGCCACGGTCTTGTACATCTGCATGAGCGCCACGATGCCCTCGTAGAGCCGGGCGCCGCCGGAGCAGCACAGGCTCACCAGGGGCCAGCCCTTACGCAGGGCGTATTTTGCTGCCAGGCGGAATTTTTCGCCAAATACCACACCCATGGAGCCGCCGGCAAAGGCGAATTCGCTGATAGCCAGCACCACCGGGTAGCCATGAATAGTGGTCTGCGCGGTAACCAACGACTCAGTAAAGGAAGCACGCTTTTTTTGTTTTTCAAGAAAATCGCGGTAGTAGTTGTGAATGTCCTCCTCGGGCAGAAGATCGTGCACGGTCATGTTCCGGAATAGCTCATGGAAGGTGCCCGGGTCGGCCAGCACGTTGATCCATCCCGAGGCGTCCAACACGTGGGCGCGGCCGCAGTTGGAGCAAACCTGATAGTTTTTGAGGTACTCGTCCAGGGGGATGATGGCTCCGCAGCCGGGGCCGGGGCCATCCTTGCGCTCCTCGCCGCAGCGTATGCAGGCCTGACCCGGTTCCAGCAGGGTGCCGTCGCCATAGGTGTCCTCCACGTGGATGGAGCCGCTGGGAGCGCTGATGACCTGGATGTCCGGGGGGGCCTTGTGCAACTGGAACTGCTTCAGGGGGCGTTCGATGAAGCGCTTGAGGTCGTAGAAGCGCCCCCGCCGCATGATGCCCAGCTCCTCGGAGAGCTCGAAGCGCTTGACCATGAGCTTATCCAGGCTCTTGCGCCACAGTTCGCGGACGGTGCTCTTCAGGTAGAGCTCGATGTTCTTGGCTAGACCGTCGGCATCGATTACCTTCTTGGTGGCGGGGATGACGGCGTCCACCACTTTGAAGTGCTTGAGGTCTTTGGAGGTGGATTTGCTGATCATCAACGCGTCCTCTATGCGGGCCGGGTCGCGGAAGATGATGGCGGCCATGGACTCGGCGGTGGCGGTGGCGTATATGGCGTCCTCCATGATGGCCCGGCGGTCGGCCACCTGTAGGGCCAGTGCCCCTCCCGAACCGCCCTCGCCCAGCACTAGACTGATGCTGCGGATAGGTACCGTGATATAGGCACGGATCAGGTGAGCGATGAAGAAGGCTTGCAAACGCAGAGCGCTGTACATGGAGATGTCGGCGCCGTAGGTGTCTATGAAGGACAAAAGCAGGGCATCCTCGTGGGGACCGCTCTCGGACAGCCGGCGCAAAAGCCCCAGCACCTGGGAGTGCTCGTCGGCGTTGAGCATGCCCCAATTTAGACGGCCCGCGTCCTGAACCGAGCGCAGGCGGTCGGGGGTAGGCTTCTGCTGGGCCACCACGTAGACTAGGCGTTCGCCCAAGTGTCCCTGTCCCATTATCAGCGAGTCGCCCACGGCTTCGTAATCGCGGAAGTCGGCGAAAAGGCGTTTGATGACATCCGAGGACCGGGGACGGAAAGGGTGGCGGATGCGGGTCTTGAAGACATCGATGAGCTTCAAGTTATTACTCCAATAGGGCTGAAAACCAAAGGCGCGGGGCGTTTGCCCAAGCCCGCGAAACCGCCATAATCCTAATGGAGGGTGGCTTGGTGTCAAGCCTACCAGGCGGACGGTGATTATGGCGCGGGACCTGGTCTGGGGGATGAAAAAACTTGCCAGCCTTAACCCCCTCTGTTATATAATTATAGTATCCCTTACGAGGGGGTGCGGGTCCTTCCGGCAAGCGGTGGCTGTAGCTCAGTTGGTTAGAGCGCCAGGTTGTGGCCCTGGAGGCCGTGGGTTCAAGTCCCATCAGCCACCCCACTTCACCTCAAAAAAACGATACCCAGCAAAACCCATAATTAGGCCACGGCTAGATTCACGACACCCCGGCGCCCGCCCAATCCCGCCAGGCCATCCCCCAAAGGAAAGCATTCCATGGCCAAGGCGGCCAGGAAGGCTGGCGACATGTCGTAGACCACCTCGGCGATATTGTTGTGATCGCCGCCATATTCACGCAGGA
>CBCOTF020000371.1:0-9540 GCA_965112955.2 Desulfarculales bacterium | reverse complement strand
AGATCTGGGCCGCCCTAACCTCACCCGTCAGGGGGACCACCACGTCCATGGTCTGACCGGTATAATCGATAAACGTCTTCTCGCCGGCCCGGTGTTCCTGACGCATAACCAGCCCCCAGCTTGCCCGACTATCCCCGGTAATGTTCGTAAAACCAGCTGTATTGGTAGCCCAAGGCATGGACCGCCTTGTGCTCCTCCCACAGCAGCGCCAGAGTCATACCCTTGCGCCTCAATTCTTGATGGCCCTGGGACCAGTCAGGCTCCGGACGAAAACCCGTAGACGGTAAGGGTAGAAGGGTAGAGGTGAAAAGAGCAGCCGCTCAAGCTGCGTTTCATCCAAACTGGTGGAGAAGGGCCAGAACAGACCGGCGCGCGCGGCTCGACGCAGGTAACGGGACACCGTGGTCAGGCCTATCCCGCAACTCTTGGCAATGTCGTGGTTGCCGCAACCGACCTCGTGCTTCAATGGTGTTAATGGACGATCAGTCTTTCACGGGACGGTTGTACATACCCGCGAGCCAGGCCGTGCTACGGGTGGTGATGGAACGCCCCGATAAGGCAGGCGACGTGCTGATCAAGCTGGACGGGACCCTGATCCGCTGGCGCTGGGAGGGAGCCTGCACCGGGAAATCCCCATGGGGCTGATGACCGCGGGCTATCACCAATTGGAGGAGGGACTGATCCTCCTGCCGGGGAAGGACCTGCACTGTGCGCCTGGACCGCGTGGAACTGGTGAATTCTTCATCAAAGGAACCACGAGTGAGGCGGCGCCGTGCCTTTAGCCGGCGCTGGCGGCTTCCGTGGGGGGGGGGGGGTACCCAAAAAAACGGGCGGGGATTAACACCACCCGCTCTTTTCTTCCTGGCATGGTCCAACTAGTCTAAACGAAAACCTCCGGCGCTGGTTGGCTGCCAGCCAGGGACGCCCCGACTCCGGCTTACTTGAAGGGCACCAGGAGCTTTTGTCTGGGCTTGATGCTGTCGTTCTTGAGGCCGTTGGCCTGTTTGAGCGAGCCCACGCTCATTCCCAGGTGCTTGGCGATGCCCGAGAGCGACTCCCCGCCCTTGACCGTCCATTCGCGCTTGGCCTGGGTCTGGCCCTTGGTCACGATGTCTTTGCGCGCCTCGAGCGAGGCGCTGGGCAGTGGCGCGGCAGAGGAGGCGGTGGCCACCGCCGGGGTTAACGCCGCCTGCTGAGCGGGAGCCGCCTGCTGGGTGGGAGCCTCCGCCGGAGCAACAAACTCGGCGGCCTGCTCCGAGACTTGCGGGGGCGGTACCGGGGCGGCGGAGTCCTCGCGGGGACCGCTGACCGGGGACGCAACGTCCTCGGCCGGCACCGGCGCGGTCAGCTTGGCCGGGGGCGTCGGCGAGACCGGCAATGCGGGCGGGGTCGGCGCGGGTTCCAGCTTGGTGCTGGCCAGGCGCGCGGCCAATCCAGCACCTTGGCCCTTGGGCACCTTGAGGTCGTGCACGCCTTTGGGGATAACGTAGCTGACCAACTCGGGATTCAGCTCCTTAAGCATGCGCACGTTGCTGCCCATGGCCTGGGCCAGAGTGCGCAGGTGCAGATTGTGGGGCAGGTTGAGGCGCACGCGGTCGGCTGGTAGGGGCCGGTACAGGGCCTCGGTGGGCAGGCAGTATCCGTAGGCGCTGGGGTTTTCCAGGATGATCTTGGCAGCCAGGATGCGGAAGACGTAGCGCATGGTCTCGTAGGGCAGGTACAGGTCGTAATAGTTATTCACCCCCTGCTCGGCCATCTCCTGACGCACCCGGCGCTCGCCGCAATTGTAGCCGGCCATGGCCAGACTCCAGGAGCCCATGCCCTCGCGCAGGTCGCGAAGAAGGCCTAGGGCCGCCTCGGTGGCCCGCTCGTGGTTGCGGCGGTCGTCGAAAAAGCCGTCGCGCCTGAGGCCATAGGCTCGCCCCGTGGCCTCCATGAACTGCCAGGGGCCGGTAGCCCCAGCCACCGAAACCACCCGATGCAAGAGCGAGCTTTCGGCCACGGCCAAGTACTTGAGGTCTTCGGGCAGACCCATGGACTTGAGCCGCACCGAGATGTGGGGGAAATAGCGCTGGGCGCGCTTCATCCACATCATCACCTGAGCCTGGTCGTGGACGGCGATGGTGAACTCGCGGTCCAGGGCTTCGGCCACCAGGGGGTGCTCCAGGGGCACCCGCTCGCCGGCCAGGGTCAACTCCTTGGGAATTTGGGGCAAGTAGCGCGGGGCGCAGTATTCCCCACCTAAGCCAGCGGTGGCCGGCGAAGCCGGGGCTGCTGGCATGGGCGCGGTCGCCACCGCCTGGCTTGCGGCGGCGGGCTGACCGGAGCTCTGATCGGCCACGCAGGACCCCAGCGGCAGGCTGAACATGACCATCAAGGCCAGCAGCAGAGGCGGATGTCGGGAGGCCATGGACCTTCTCCTCCCCTTTGGGGGCTGGTTATTTGGACGGGGCCGGCCACGCAGCTATACTTGACGCCCAGGCAAAACCACGCTTTTGCCTAGGCGCGCTTATACGCGGCTATTATGCACAGCTATTTTTGTCGCCGCGTATAGTTCCAATCAGTAAAAAGCCGACGGGTCGGGGGCGCGGTTCCCCAGCCAGGCCTAGGCCAGGCTGAGGAGGATACTATTTCTCGTCGGCAGCATAGAGGTAGTTTATCAGTGCCGACTGGTAGTCGCCAAGCTCCGCCGGCTTAAAGAAGCGGGCCACCTCCACGGCTGCCGTCTCCACCGAATCGGAGGCGTGCACCAGGTTGGCCTGCATGCTCATGCCCAGGTCACCACGGATGGTGCCAGAGTCGGCCTTGCGAGAGTTGGTCACCCCGCAGAGCTTGCGGCAGACTTCCACCGCCTCCAGACCCTCCACGCACAGGGCGATCACCGGCAGCCGGCTCATGAACTCGGCGATGGCGGAGAAGAAGGGCTTGGCCGCCAGGTGGCTATAATGCTCCTTCAGGATAGCGTCGTCCAGCTGCATCATCTTGATCCCAGCGATTTTCAGGCCTTTTTGCTCAAAGCGGCTCAACACGACTCCAGCCAGACCGCGAGCAATGGCGTCGGGTTTGATGAGGATCAGGGTGCGTTCCACGGGTGTAGTGTCCTTTCGCTATAAGGTGATCCGACGGCCAGTGGCTGGCGGTAGGAGTTTATGCAATTTGTCCACGGCAGCGCCGGCTTGTCAAGGCAACCCCCAGGAAAATCACCCCCCCCCCCAAGGGCGTGGGCGTGTTAAGCCGGGCCTAACACCCTAATATGCAATACTTACCGTTGAATCAGAGCGAGATGGCTCTCTGAGCATGAAAGGAAGGTGCCTTCGCCACTTTCAAATATAGGGACGCCATGCTGACCTGGGAACTTCAGCATAGCTACCGCGAGCCAGAGACGGGTGAGTGGGCTCTTTCGCCGATGGAGGCCGTGGGTCCGTACGTAGTTGGCGACCCTCATAGGCGCGAGGGCTATGAGACGCTGGCCCAGCGGGTGCAAGCCGACGGATTCCAGGGAAGTGGGTCATGCATTCCATTTGAAGAGGCCCACCTAATCCAGTGATGTGGGCCTGGTGGCCGGAGCACGGCGCCGCTGCGCTGGTGGCTGCATTATGCTACAGGGGCCTTGTCGCCAGTTAAGCTGGCCAGCTTTTTTTTCATGGGATCTCCTTTCAAGTTTATATTGTAGGCATTATGGATCAGGCAATCGAGGATGGCATTGGCCAGGGTGGGATCATTGATGGTTTCGTGCCACTGGTCCACGGACACTTGGACGGTGACGATGGTGGCGCCTCGGCCGTAGCGGTTTTCCAGGATTTCGAGCATATCCAAACTTCGCTCCCGTGACAGGTTCTCCAGCCCCCAGTCATTCAGGATGAACAGGTTAGCTCTGGAACTGGCGACGATTATCTTTATTATAGCTGCCACCCCCTCGGGCCGCGACCATTTCGCGCAGACGGGCTGACACCCTCTTGTAGTACCTTAGTGGCCTTTAAAACAAGCCTTGTGACCCAGGAACGCAGGCGAGAAAGTTTTTGCCTACGCCCGTGGATCCGCTGGTGAGCAGGCTGTGGTGTTCGGCGGTCCCTCGGCATGAGGCCAGGGCCATGGTGAGTGCCTTGTCTATGCCGCGCCGTTGCCGGTAGTCGATGTCCTACGGCAGGCATCATGCCGGAGTTTGGCCTTGACCAGCCTGTTTTTGAGCCGGTAGTTGTTGATTCTTGCTTTGTTCTGATCGGGATATAAGGGGAACTTTCAGATTGGCTTGGCCAAGTAGCGATTTTATCCCATTATCCTAGACCTTGGATGTGGGTCCAGGAATGAGGAAGGGGCCGAGGGTGGTGGAACACCCCTGACCCAAATAGACGGGAGTAACTCCCTGACATTTGGTTGCCATCGTACTTTTCGTTGCAGACTGCGTCAAAAAGATCATGGAGCTGGGGCGGCGTTTCCCCTGGCCCCGGCCGGAGAAGTGCTCCCGGTGTGGGGGAGCGTCCGGCTTTGGGGGCACGGCTTAGTTCCTGCCTATTTTGATGAAGCCCCTACAGCGATTTGGCTTCGGCGCTTCCTCTGCCCTGACTGCCAGACGGTGATCCGGTTGCGGCCGCTGGACTACTGGAGCCGGTTCCAAGCCCTGATGGAGACCATTCGGCAACGCCCTTCCAATAAGCTGAATCGGGGCAGATGGGACCCTGGCCTGCCACGCTCCCGCTAGCGTCACTGACTCAAAGGCTTGCTGCGGCAGGTGAATTTATACCTGGGGTCAAGCTGGTCGGGCGAAGGGTGCCGTTGTCCTGGCCCGGCCACCCGATCTACACCTGGACGAAACACCCCCATGAAGGACTGACATGGACGAAGACCAAAAAAACGAGTAGCCATCTTCCGCTTCGGCGTCAATTGCGATTTTTTCCAGGGACTACATGGAGCATGGTTAAAGGGAGAGGTTACTGCGGGGCAAGTGCGCCCAGCGGTGGCAGATTCCCTTCTCCAACCGCACCAGGCTGTCGCGCTCTACCATCCTGGGAGGGGTCAGGCTCTACCGCCAAGGCGGCGGGGCAAGCTGAAATCCCTCTACCCCATGGGCAGTAATGACCGGGGCGACAGCAGGGCCTTGGACGAGGACACCGTCTAAGCCCTGGTCCGCCTGCGCAGGGAACTGCCAACTGCGTCAGCGACTACCCTCAGTAGCGAGATGATGCGCCAACACTTGACCTCGCTCGACGTGATCCTCAAGGCGTCCACCGTCTATCGCTTCCTGCACCAGTAAGGGCTGATGGACAAACAGGTTGCCCCACCTGTCGACCGCAGACGCTTCTAGACCAAGCTGCCCAAGGACATTTGGCACAGAGTGACGCCATGCCTGGACCCATGCTCCTGGTGGGCGACAATCGGGGCAAGACCTACCTCTTCGCCTTCATCGACGACATGAGCCGCTGATCGCCCATGCCGAGTTTTGCCTCTCCTAGGGCCTTGCCACTTATCGACAGGCCTTGCGCCAGGCCTTGCTCAAACGGGGGCTACCACTCAAGCATTACCGCGACAACGGCCCAGCCTTCCGCTCCCACCATCTGGAAAAGATCACCGCCTCCCTGGGCATCGCCCTAGTCCACTCATCCTCCAGGGCAGGGGCAAGATCGAAAAATTCTTCCGCACCGTCAGGTCCCAATTTTTCCCCAACTTCAAGTGCGATACCCTTAGGGACATCACAATAAGGTCCTGAAGTGCTGGATTAGGGACGTCTACCACTAGCGCAAGCATCGTGGTATCAGACAGGACTCCCTCTGCAATGCTTCCTCAGCAAGATGGAGTTCATCGGGCCGGCCCACGACGACCCGAAAAACTATTTCAGAAAAAAATTTACGCACCGCATGGCCCTGTGGACCATACCGTATTACTGGCCGGCAGGCTGTACGAAGCCCCAGTGCTTTTGATCAGCAAGCGAATCATCCTTCTTTACCACGACCATGACCCCGACCGCGTAGAGGTCCTACTGGGAAATCGCTCCCACGGCTTGCTCAGGCCGCTGGACCTCGCCGTAAATTGCAGGGTCAAGCGCGACCACCATCTGTTGCGCTTGGAATCAAGCTCCACCACGGCCCCCACTGGCGGCTCCCTTTTCTCGCAAAAACCAGACCCAGAGGGCAGCAATCCATGAAACCAAACTACCGCGCCTTCTGTGCCCTCACCAGGGAGCTTCTCGGTTCTGACCTGGCACTCAAAGAAATAACGTAGACTGCCGAGGTCCTCGGCGTGGCCAAGCGCTTCGAATACGTCATCCGCCTCGGCGTACTGGCCCTGGTCACCGGAGATGTGGGCAGCGGGGAAGCCATCGTCTTGCGCTGGGCCGCCAGCAGATTGCACCAATCCGAGTATCAGGTTATCTTGGTCACCACCGCACAAAGCTCCATCCTGGAACTCTACAGACAATTTTGCGTCGAGCTCGAAGGGGACACCGCCAGCTTCTCCAGGACCGTCCTCACCAATGGCCTCCAAGGTCGTGGCCAGAAATCATCTGGCCGGCGTCTCCCTCCAGGACATGAAGGCCTACCTCTTGCACCACCTCAAAATCGTAGGCGTAAAAAGGAAGGATCAGTCCAGGATAATTAGAGAATTTCGTCAAATTAATCCGAAAAGCAATAGGGATGAGCAAAAATTTTAAGGCCGCTGGCCTCTGAGTACCGATAGCTAACAATTCCCGATAGCCATTGCTATATGATTACCGCAAATTGGTATGAAAACAGCAAATTAGTTGGCCAGGACGGAGCGCAATCAGCGGGATAATCAGGACAATTTTTTGAGCAGTTCGCGCAGCTCGCCCAGTACCTCCTGCACCACCGGCGTGGGTCCCGGGTCTGGCGAGGTATCGTCGAATTGAGACGGCACCAAGGCCAGGGACTGCTGCCTCTTGCGGGCGGGTGGCGGTGCGGCCTTGATCTCGTTCAGACGGCGCTTAGCCCCGGCTATGGTGTAGCCTTCATCGTGAAGCAGCCTCTTGATATATAAAAGTGTTTCTACGTCGGCCCGGCAGTAGAGGCGTTGACGGCTGGGAGCGCGCACTGGTCTCAACTGGGGGAATTCACTTTCCCAGTAGCGTAGGACGTAGGTCTCGACTCCCAAAAGCTCAGCCACTTCGCCGATGCGAAAATAGGGCTTTGAGGGGAGCGGAGGCTTGTCCATCTACCCTCCGGGGGTCAGGTTTAGGGGCAGATCTCCGCACACAGACGGCTACGGGGATTCCCTCGGGGCCGAAAGGCTGTCGGCAGGCCACTAAGCGGGCTAAGGATAACCCGCCGAAACCACGCAATCCGTCGGTTTGCGTGGTTTCGGCAAATTGCCAAAAATTATTTTTGGCAATTTGTTTGAAGGGAAAAAAAGGGAAAAGCCATTCATGGCTTTTCCCAACACCGATTAAACCCCCTTAGCCACGCCAACCAGGACAGCGAAGCTCGCCGGATCGCTGACGGCCAATTCGGCAAGGATCTTGCGGTCCAAAGTCACCGAGGCCTTATGCAGGCCGTCGATGAACCGGGAGTAACTCAGCCCGTGCTCGTGGGCCGCAGCGTTGATGCGCACGATCCACAACTTGCGGAACTCCCGCTTCTTAATCTTGCGATCGCGATATGCGAAGGTTAGAGCGCGTTGCACGGTCTCGATGGCCGAGCGGAACAGGTGGCGGCGGCCACCCACATAGCCCTTGGCCAGCTTAAGCACCTTGTTACGGCGTTGGCGGCCCTTGAAGCCGCGTCTTGCTCTGGGCATGATCTAAAATCTCCCCTGGGCCGCGGCTTAGATGTAGGGCAGCAGGCGGCGCAGGCCCTTGAGGTTGGCATGATCGACCATAGCGCCCTGGCGCAAGCCGCGCTTGCGCTTGGTGCTTTTGCTGGTCATGATGTGGCTGGCATTGGCCTTGTTGCGCTTGATACCGCCGCCGCCGCTGCCGCGGAAACGCTTGGCCGCGGCGCGATTGGTCTTGATTTTGGGCATGATGTACTCCTTAACCACTACTTCAGTGGCCTATAGCCGGCGCGGCGCTTGTCACACCAGGTTCGCTAGGCGCCAGGATGCCGTCTATTTGGGTGTGATCAAGACCGAGAGAAAGCGCCCCTCCATCTTGGGCGAACCCTCCACAGTCCCTTTTTCGCCCACCTCCACGATGACCCGCTCCAAAAGGCGGCGTCCCGATTCGGCGTAGGCGATCTCGCGGCCCCTGAACTGCACCGTGACTTTGACCCTGTCGTGTTCTTCCAGAAATTTCAAGACATTGCGCAATTTGAAACCAAAATCGTGATCCTCGATCTTGGGGCGCATCTTGATTTCTTTGACCTGGGTCTGGGTCTGCTTCTTTTTGGCTTCCTGGGCCTTCTTGGCCTGCTGGAACTTGTACTTGCCGTAGTCCATGATCCGGCATACCGGAGGCTCGGCCGTGGGCGCTACCTCCACCAGGTCCAGCCCCGCCTCGGCGGCCAAACTCAACGCCTGGTCGATGGCCACGATACCCACCTGCCCGCCCTCGGCATCGACCAAACGCACCAATGGTGTCCTGATCAGTTGATTGACCCGCACGCGGTCCTGCTTGGCTATGGCCATATCCTCCCGCTTCTATGTTCTAAAAAATAACGCAAAAACGTCACTCTAGCCCAGTTGGCACCTTGCTTCGCACGATCCAGGGAGGCCCCTGAATGGCTCAGGCGGTAACGAGCGAGGGTGGTAGGCACGCCGGGATTTGAACCCGGGACCTCTACCGTGTCAGGGTAGCGCTCTCCCCCTGAGCTACGTGCCTGAAATCGAAAACATCTTTTACCAGCCCCTTGCGGCACTGTCAAGGAACATCCACCGCTGGACAAGACGGCCGGAGCCGCCAGAAGGCTAGAGTATGTCGTCTAGGATCAGACCGCACTCTTGACGTACTAGGGGCATTGGTTCATGAACAGCCCCCGCTCCTGGATCTCCTTTTGGCCCTGGGGCATGCCTAGGTCCACTCCCAGCAGGTTGCGACAGATTATGGAGCCATGAACGTCCCTGACACGCTGGCAAAAGTCATCAAGGGCCTTGTAGCTGGCGAAGCGCGACTGCCGCTCCTCTTTTTGGCGGGAGCCCTCAACTATCAATTCTAACACTAGCATAGCCGCGCTCACCGCCCCGCAGGTAAGCCCCTAGGCCATACCCAGGCCCTGAATCAGTCTGAGGAACATGTCCTAGTCCTCTGTTGATTTTTGCTTTGTTCTGATCAGGAAGTAAGGGAATTTTTCAGATTAACTTGGCCAGGTAGGTATTTTTTATCCCTTTATCCTGGACCTTGGATGTGGGTCCAGGAATGAGAAAGAGGCCAAGGGTGGTGGAACACCCCTGATCCCGAAAGACGGGAATAACTCTCTGCCATCTAGTTACCATCGTACTTTGCAGCCTATGTCAAGAAAATCATGGAGCTGTGGCGGCGTTTACCCTAGCCCCGGCCGGAGAGGTGCCCCCGGTGTGGTAGTGTCCGGCTTTGGGGGCACGGTGTGGGGCTACTGGAACCGGTTCGAGGCCCCGGTGGAGACCATTCGGCAAGGCCTT
>CBCOTF020000370.1:0-7065 GCA_965112955.2 Desulfarculales bacterium | reverse complement strand
CCACCCTGGCCAATGCCATCCTCGATCGCCTGATCCATAACGCCTACAAGATAAATTTGAAAGGGGAGCCCATGAGAAAGAAACTGGCAAGCTTGACCGGCGACAAGACTCCTGTGGCATAATGCAGACACCAGCAGCGCCGTGCCACGGCCACCAGCCCCTCATCACCGGAGTAGGTGGCCCGCTTCAAATGAAAGGCATGGCCCACTTCCCTGGAATCCGCAGGCAAAAGCGGTAATTGGACCTGGTCAGGCATGAAGGGCGGGGTGTGATAGGAGTGATAGAGCCAGACGCGCAGTTCCCTGTATGTGAAAAAATTTAGGCGCAGCGTGGCGGTCAGGTTGGACAATGACCATACGGCCAGGGAAAGATGAAGAGGCCACTTGAGCAAGAGCAGGGCGATCAAGGCTGCCCAAATCTGGATTCCAAGGCGTTGCTGCTGGTGCCACGAAGATTTTGATCTTAAGGTTTTGCTTAAGCGCCGTGAAGAACAGCTCGATCTCCCAGCGGTCCTTATAGATGTTAGCCACGATGGAGGCCGTCAACTTGTGGTGGTTGGTCAAAAACACGACCTGCTTTTGATTCTTCTTATCCCACACCACCAGACGACGCAGGGGGTAGAGACAATCGGTCAGGCTGCCGGTGAGTAGGATGGTTTGATCGGCCAAGACGTTTTGGGCCTTAAGCCTTGGCTGATTAGCCATCATTTCGAAAACGGCGTTAGATTTGAGGCGGGTGACGAAGAAGACGCCCTGGCCGGTCCACTTGCAAAACAGGACATAATACTGGTAGCCTTAGTCTAAAACCAGGATGGAGCCAGGGTTTAGGGCCAGCCCCTGGGCCATGGTGACATCGGCCACCTTGGCTTCGGTGGGCAGGACAAAGCTGGGCATGTAGTCGTTGTGGTCCAACATGATGTGAGTCTTGTCCTCGCCCGTGACCCGCTTGTACTCGGCCCAGGGGAACAGACTCAGGCACAGGGTTATGGTGGAGCAGTCCAGGCTCAGGAGCTTGCTCTTGAATTTGAGATTGCCCTTTTTTTGCCTAGGGAGCCTTGGGCACGGAAGCGCTCCATGGCTTTGAAGAACAGGGTTCGGAACGAGGATGAAGGCCTGTGCTGGTTGGCGTAGGACAGTGTGGACCTTTTTGGGGTTGCACTCACCCCAAGGTGGGACAGCTTGCCTAGGCAGCAGGAAAAACCCTGGCAGATCTCCCTTCGGGAGTCGGCCCTGGCCAGGTGACAGAAGAGCATGGCCACGAACTGGATCCAACAGGAAATCCCTTGATTTTAACCGCGGCACCATGCTCCTTGACCAAGACGGCGAACTCAGTGTGGGGGCAGTAATGCAGCAGTTGACTGAACAGGCTGGCTACTCGTATCATGGCCTTGTCCTCTCTTGGTCACGGTATTGTTGGCTTTTGGTAGAACTACACTACTACGCTGGGATGAGGGCATCTCGCTTCGACCACTTAGCCGGTTTTTGAGAACCTATCTTGGACAACACTGGTTTTTGGTCCTAATTAGGCAAAAAGGAGGCTAACATGAGCGAAATTAAGACAATCGGCGTGGTGGGCGCTGGCACCATGGGTAACGGCATCGCTCAGCTGGCGGCTCAGATGGGCGCCAGTGTTATCATGCGCGATATCAAGGATGAGTTCGTACAGCGCGGACTCAAGGCCATCGACAAGTTCCTGAGTAAGGGCGTCGAGCGGGGCAAAGTCACGCCGGAGCAGAAGGATGGCGTGCTGGGCCGCATCACCGGCACCACCGATATGGGCGCGCTTGCCAAGTGCGACTTCATCGTGGAGGCGGTGATCGAGGATTTGGACCTGAAAAAACAGGTCTTTTCCGAGCTGAGCAGCATCTGCCCCGCGCACACCATCCTGGCCACCAACACCAGTTCCATGTCCATCACCCTTATTGCCGCGGCCACCAAGCGCCAAGATAAAGTAGTGGGCATGCACTTCTTCAACCCCGTGCCCCTAATGAAGCTGGTGGAAGTTATCCGCGGCTTCGGCACTAGCGACGAAACCGTACAAATAACCACCGCCCTGGCCCAAAAGATGGGCAAGGAGACGGTGGAGGTAAAGGTGGACAGCCCGGGCTTCATCGTCAATCGCCTGATGATTCCCCACATGATCGAGGCGATCAAGCTGCTGGAAGAGGGCGTGGCTAGCCGTGAGGACATCGATAAGGCCCTCAAACTGGGGCTGAACTACCCCATGGGTCCCTTCGAGCTGATGGATTTTACGGGCATCGACATCTGCAAATTCGTGGCCGACTACTTCTACCAGGAGCTGAACAAGGAGCTGAAGTGGGCTAGCCCCACCACGCTCAAGAACCAGGTGCGTTCCGGTCTGCTGGGCCGCAAGACCGGCAAGGGCTGGTACGACTACAGCAAGTAATGTCGCACCAAGAATAGACAGCCTTTTAAAGGGCCGGGGATCGCTCCCCGGCCCTTTTTCTTATCAACCCACCAAACAGGAGAACCAGCATATGAAAGCCGATCAGATCCGCCAACTGCCCAGCCCCTGACCGACCTGCCCCGACTGACCGAGACATGGCTCATCATGTATGGGACTTTAAGCGACGTGTTCTCCTCCGCCAAGAGTGGGGACCTGGGGCCCCCTGAGCGGGAGGCTTTTATAAAGAACCTGGCTTCCACGGGGCCCTGATCGCCGTGGACCAGGACTGAAGTTCGGCTGGCAAAACATCCTGTTAATTCTTGCTTTGTTCTGATCGGGGAATAAGGGATCTTTCAGATTGGCTTGACCAGGTAGGGACTTTTATCCCATTATCCTGGACCTTGGATGTGGGTCTAGGAATGAGGAAATGTCCGAGGGTGGTGGAGCACCCCTGATCTCAATAGACGGGAATAACTCCCGGTCATCTGGTTGCCATCGTACTTTTTGTTGCAGCCTGTGTCCAAAAGATTATGGAGCTGGGGCGGCGTTTCCTTTGGCCCTGGCCGGAGAGGTGCCCCCGGTATGGGAGCGTCCGGTTTTGGGGGCACGGCTTCGTGCCTGCCTATTTTGATGAAGCCCCTACAGCGATTTGGCGTAGACGTTTCCTCTGCCCTGCCTGCTGAGGCGGTGTTGTGTGATCCGGCTGCGGCCGTGGGGCTGCTACTGGAGCCGGTTCTAGGCCCTGGTGGAGACCATTCGGCAAAGCCTTTCCAACAAGCTATCCCGGGGCAGATGGGATGCTGTCCTGCCGCGCTCCCGCCAGCGCCACTGGTTCAAGGGCTTGCTGCGGCAGATGAACCTATACCTAGGGTTAAGCTGGTTGGGAGACCTGCTTGGGGCCTTCGATTGGCTCAATGGCCGCGGCCAGTCGATCAGCGCAAAGTGAGAGCCCGTTCTCTGGAGGACCGGCATGGACGAGGACCAGAAAAAACGAGTAGCCAGCTTCCGTTTCAGCGTTATCAGCAACTTTTTTGCCAGAGACCACATGGAGTGTGGTGAACGGGAGAGGTTACTGCGGGACAAGTGCGCTCAGCGGTGGCAAAGCCCCTTCTCCAACCGCACCAGGCTGTCGCGCTCCACCATCATGAGATGGGTTCAGACTCTACCGCCAAGGCGGCGGCAAGCTGGAATCCCTCTACCCCATGGGCAGAAATGACCGGGGCGGCAGCAGGGCCTTGGACGAGGACACCGCCTAGGCCTTGGCCCGCTTGCGCAGGGAAATGCCCACTGCGGTCAGTGACTACCCTCATCAGCGAGGTGATGCGCTGACGCTTGACTTCGCTCGGCGTGATCCTCAAGGCGCACACCGACTACCGCTTCCTGCACCAGCAGGAGCTGATGGGTAAACAAGTCGCCCCATCTGTCGACCGTAGACGCTTCGAGGCTGAGCTGCCCAACGACATTTGGCAGAGAGTGACGCCATGCATGGGCCGATGCTCCTGGTGGGCGACAAACGGCGCAAGACTTACTTTTTCGCCTTCATCGACGACATGAACCGCCTGATCGTCCACGCCGAGTTTTATCTCTCCGAGGGCCGGGCAACTTATCTACAGACTCTGCGCCAGGATCTGCTCAAACGGGGGTTACTACGCAAGCTCTACCTCGACAACAGCACAGCCTTCCGCTCCCACCACCTGTAAGAGATCACCGCCTCCCTGGGTATCATCATGGTTCACTCTCCGCCCTACGTGCCCCAGGGTAGGGGCAAGATCGAAAAATTTTTCCGTGCTGTCAGGTTCCAGTTTCTCCCAGGCTTCAGGGGCGGATACCCTTCGGGACACCAATGAGGCCCTGAAGTGCTGGATTAAGGACGTTTATCACCAGAGCAAGCATCTGGGTACCGGACAAACTCCCCTGTAACGCTTCATCAACAAGATGGAGTGCGTCAGGCCTGCCTACGCCGGTCTGGAAAACTACTTCAGAAAAAGAGCCTCGCGCCGCGTGGCTCTGGACTGCACCGTCTCCCTGGCCGGCAGGCTATACGAGGCCCAAGGGCCTCTGATCGGCAAACAAATCATCCTCCTTTACCACGACCATGACCCTGACCGCGTAGAGGTCCTACTGGGAGATCGCTTCCACGACTTGCTCGGGCCGCTGGGGCTCGCCGTCAATTGCAGGGTCAAGCGCGACCACCTTCTGCTGCGCTGGGAATCCAGCTCCACCACGTCCCCCACTGGCGATTCCCCTTTCTCGCAAAAACCAGACTCGGAGGTCAGCAACTCATGAAACCAAACTACCGCGCCTTCTTTGCCCTCACCAGGGAGCCCTTCGGTTCTGACCAGGTACCCAAGGAAATAACGCAGACCGCCGAGGTCCTCGGCGTGGCCAGACGCTTCGAATACGCCATCCGCCTTGGCGCACTGGCCCTGGTCACCAGAGATATGGGCAGCGGAAAAGCCACTGCCTTGCGCTGGGCCGCCAGCAGACGGCACCCATACGAATATCAAATCATCTGGGTCATCGCCTCACAGGGCTCAATCCTGAAATTTTATAGGCAAATCTGCGTCGAGCTCGAAGGGGACACCACCAGCTTCTCCAGAGCCGTCCTCACCAAACTCATCAGAAAACAGGTCCTGGAGATCGCTCAGGACCGCAAGAAGAAACCCGTCTTCATCATCGATGAAGCCTCCCTCCTCAGGCTTTAAGTCCTGACCGAGTTGCACATCATCACTCAGTTTCAGGAAGACTCCAAGCCAATCCTGCCCTTTATCCTAGCCGGCCCGAACAACCTCGCCGACCTTCTCATATACAGAACCTCTCTGACCCTGGCCTCCAGGGTCGTGGCCAGAAGCCATTTGGCCGGCGTTTCCCTCCAGGACATGCAGGCCTACCTCTTGCACCACCTCAAAATCGTAGGCGTCAAACAGAACCTCTTCATCTGATCAGGCCGTCACCGCCATATAGCAAGGCTTCGGCGGCCTCTTCCGAAGGGCCAACTACCTGGCCAGAGGCGCGATCATAGCTGCCGCCGAGGAGCAGGCTCAGGTCGTTTCCCCGGAGCAAGTTCGCATCGCCGCAACAAAATTGATCTGATCAAATGAAGAAGGAAGAATCAGTCCAGTATAATCAGAAAAATTTCGTCAAATTAATCCGAAAAACAACAGGGCAGACCTTAACCAGGAGGTGCTGCGCACCATCAGGATCCTGGCGCACACCCTGCCCAAGATGATCGACATACACAGCGACCTTGCCCAGAACCTCCTGCAGGGGAGCGCCGACGCCACTCAGATGGGAGCAAGTACTGCTGAATCTTTTCATCAATATCGCCCAGGCCATACCCCAGGGAGGTACCCTCACCTTCCGCATCCGGAACATCACCCTGAGCGGCCTTGGCGGCTAGGCCTTACATGGCCTGAAGTCCGGGGCCTACATGCGTCTGGAGGTGAGTGACGACGGCCTGGGCATGGACAAGGAGACCAGCGCCCACATCTTCAAGCCCTTCTTCACCACCAAGCCCCAGGGCCAGGGCATCGGCCTGGTGCTGTCCACGGTTTATGGCATCGTGAACAATTACGGCAGCCTGGTCCTCTGCCACCGTCGTCCCCAGCAGGGCGCCGCCTTCACCATCTACCTGCCGGCCAGGCCGGAGGGCCTGCCTGAACTGGGCCTGGCTCCCCGCCAGCTGGCCGAGACCGCCACCGGCAGCAAGACCATCCTAGTGGTGGACGACAAGCCGGCCATTCTGGAAACCTGCCGTCAGACCCTGGAGTAATGCGGTTCGGGATGCTTCACCGCCTCCAGCGGCGAAGAGGCCCTGGAGACCTACCTGGACTCGCTCTAGGCCATCGGCCTGGCTATCCTGGATCTGAGCATTCCGGGCATGGGGGGAATCAAATGCCTACAGATGCTGCTGGAGGCCCACCCGCTAAAATTAGTAGTTTTTGAGATAAGGCCGCCGTTTTTGGGTTGGTGCTTTTTGGTTTACTGGCGGTTGCTTGTCCAAATCAGGGCAAGAGTGGTAACCGGATCTGTTCGGGTATAAGGGGCGGGGTGTGGTAGGAGTGTCGGAGCCAGACGCGCAACTCCCTGTAGATGAAAAATTTTAGACGCAGCATGGCAGCCAGGTTGGACAGGGACCATGCGGCCAGAGAAAGATGATGAAGCCCCTTGAGCAAGAGCAGGGCGATCAAGGCTGCCCAAATCGTTGCTGCTGGTGCTCACGAAGGTTTTGACCTTAAGGTTTTGCTTAAGCGCCTTGAAGAACAGCTCGACCTCCCAACAGTCTTTATAGACGTCAGCCACGATGGAGGCCGTTAGCTTGTGGTGGTTGGTCAAGAGCACGACCTGCTTTTGATGCCTTTTCGTCGTCATGAATGGAACTGGTGTAATGCCGGTGTCATGATGCCGCGATCCGCATGGCCGGATTGAAGTAGGAGGCAATCATGGACGCCAGCGCGCTTCTGGCCCTCGGCCTGAGGTTGCAACCGCCCTGGCGGTTAACGGGACAACGTGTGGACACCGATAAACAGCCCCACGAGATTTTTTTGGAGGTTGCCGCCGACCGGGGAGCCGTGTACCCCTTACCCCTGCACGGAGTGTGGCAGGTTGTGCAAGGCTCACGATTTCCACGAATTCACCTGGCGTCACCTCAATCTTTTC
>CBCOTF020000369.1:0-10073 GCA_965112955.2 Desulfarculales bacterium | reverse complement strand
CCATGTACGAGTCCCTGGACAAACCGGCGCTCAAGCCTCTGCCCGCCACGGCCTATCAGTATGCCAATGGAAAAAGGCCAAGGTCCACATCGGTTACCACGTGGAGATGGATCACCACTACTATTCGGGCCCCCACCAATTGGTGAACAAAAAGCAGGACATCCGCTACACGGAGCGCACGGTGGAATGCTCCCATAAGGGCCAGCGGGTGGCCAGCCACCGTCGCATCCTGGAGCAAAACGGCTTCACCACCCTGACCGAGCACATGTCTCGCTCCCACCGGGAGTACGCCAAGTGGGCCCCCGAAAGAAATACCAACTGGATACACAAGATCAATGAGGCTACGGCCAAGCTGGCCGAGGGAATCATGAGCCGACGAACGCATCCCCAGCAAGGCTTCAGGGCCTGCCTAGGCCTAGTCACCCTAGCCAAAAAACATGGTGACGCGCGAGCGGAGGCCTTGCCTACGGAGCCTTCCGCTCCAAGAGCGTAGAGCGCATCATAGGCAAAGAATTGGATAAGGCGCCTTTGCTGACGCCAGCCCCGGAATCCAGTCCCATCCTTTACCCCAACATCCGCGGAGCCGGCTAATTCTTGACCATCCAAGGAGGAAGCCATGCTGATTAATACCATCACGGACAAGCTCTGCGCCTTGGGGCTGGAGGGCATGCTCAAGGCCTTAGAGGAACAGCGGAACACCCCCCGAGGCCCAAGGACTGGGCTTAGGGAAAAAACTGGGCCTGATGGTGGACAGGAAAGCCATCCACAGAAAAAACCGTCGAGCGCCACCATCGTCATCGCCTAAGTGCCCGTGGACCAGTGGCACGAAACCATCAGCGAACCCACCCTGGCCAATGCCATCCTCGATCGCCTGATCCATAACGCCTATAAGATAAACCTGAAAGGAAAATTCATGAGGAAGAAGCTGGCAAGCTTGACTGGCGACGAGACCCTTGTGGCATAGTACAGGCACCAGCGGCGCCGTGCCCCGGCCACCAGGCCCACATCACCGGATTAGGTGCCCCTCTTCAAATGGAATGCATGACCCATTTCCCTAGAATCCGCACCCAAGGTCAAGGATAATGGGATAAAAATCCCTGCCTGGTCAAGCCAATCTGAAAAATTTCTTTACTGTCCGATCAGAATAAAGCAAAAATCAACAATCCCCATCAGGGCCGCCTCGGCTATGAAGCCCTGATAGCGGGCTCATTGGGCCAGGGTGAACAGGACATTCCCCATTTCCGCCTGGGCGGCCTGACCGCTCCTAGCGGCGGCCAGTTCGGCCAGCTCTTCCTCCACCTTGGGGCACACGGCCTGGGGGTCGCCCCAGTCGAAGCGCACCCGCGCCGCACATTGCCCCAGACGCTGGGCGCGCGTCAGAGCCGGGGCGGCCCGGGGCAGGCTGTCCAAGAGGCCCCCGGTCCGCTCCCAGCGCTTCTGGTCCTTCTCGGCGTCAGCCAGGGTCTGACCGCCGAAGATATAGGGGGGAAGCGGACCATCTTAGCCTCCACGGCCTCCAAGACCTGACCAAGGTCGAAATCCCCGGTCTCGGCGTACAATTCGGCCAGAACTACTATGTGAAAGGCCAGGCCGCCCAGCTCGCCCAAGGCCTGGCCGGGATCGCCGCCCTCTACGATCTCCATGACCTCGTAGGCTTCTTCCAGCAGGTAGGCCGCCACCGATGCGGCGTCCTGCTAGCGGTCCCAAGGGCAACCGTCGGGAGCACACAGGCGGCGCACAAGATCCATGATCCGGGCCAGGGCCTGGCCGCATGAGTTGAGTTCTGTTATTTTGCGGGTTCCGGCGCCTTGAGCTTGAGCAGGCCGGCCTTGGCCTGCATATGGCGGGTCCAGTCGGATGGCAGCATGTCCAGCAGGTAGCGGCCGCTCTGGATCACCCGGGGGGCAAGCAGGGAACGGCCCACCAGGCTGCTGGACTCGCCGTCCGGGTTGGCCAGCATGCCCAGAGGCAGGACCATCAGCAGGATGTTTAGCAACAAATAGGAGATGAGCACGCCCTTGGCGGCGCCCACCGCGCAACCCAGCAAACGGTCCAGGCCCGAGAAGGGGCCAGCGTGAATCAGGCGCGCCAGGCTAGCGGCCAGGTAGATGAAGACCCCGAAGACCAGCACCAGCACCAGGGCGAAGGCCACACCGTCCCACCAGCTCGCAGGGATAGCGCTCACCCGGCGCATGAAGGCGGCCAATGGCTGATAGGCCGCCACTCCCAGAAACAGAGTCGCCACGGCCCCCACCAGGCCCATGATCTCCCGGACAAAGCCGTGCACCAGTCCCCTTATGACAAAAAAGGCCAAAAAGGCCAGCAACGCCAAGTCCAATATATTTAGTCCTGATTCCATGCGGCCTTATACCAAGTCACAATCAAAGCCATCCATGGCATCTATTGCTTGCCGATCGGGCAAAAATTTGGGGGTTGCCGGCCTCCCAGATACTTGGGCGCCTCGCTGGTTATCCATGGCCCCCATACACAGTTACGATCAAACTACTTGTTAGATCATAATTTATATTTTAACATGCCTTTTGGGCGCTTGTCAAGCAAGCCTCCGGGGAACCCAAGTGATTTGTTCATTTAGAACAATGAATTATGCCCGAGGCCCCTGGCGAACCCTGTTGCCGTCCCCCTTGTTTCGGCATAGGGTGATATGGTATTTAATTACTTTGTATGCTACCCATGGCTTGCCACGTCCAGCATCTGGAGCTTGAAGGAAGCTCCAAGGCGGTCAGCCAGAGCGGGGTACGCCAAGGACTGCTCACGAAGCATGCCCCCGGCTCCGCCGTCGAGCACGAATCAGAGACCCTGGAGGACCTGCGCTAGGCACTGGAGCGGCTAGTATCTCTGCCGGCAAGCAAAGTCGTCCACCGCTTTGCTTGCCCATCGACTGAGCAAAAACGCCGTTCAACCCCGCAAAGCGATGCCTTGTGGAAACCCCTATTTTTTGCCCAGCCTCGAGGGCGCGCCAAGCGAGCCGTCCGAGGTCCTCGAGCAAACGCAGGTTGCTCGGGGTGGATCCATGGCCCGCATGCGTCATTGCAGGCCGATAATTTAAATTATCACTGCCATCTCCTGGGCCAATGGCAGCAGATCGTGGTTTTGGACCTGGACAACCACCCCCGCTGCCGGCAGGTGGTAATCCAGGTGCTGAGGGAATAGGGCATGAACGAGCATCCCCAGACGCAGCTGTCCTTTGACGACCCCGAGGCTGCGCGCGCCCTCTTAGGCACCCGTGACGCCCATCTCAAGCAGTTGGCCGAGGCCCTGGGCGTGGCTGCCCACTCCCGGGGCGGACAGGTGTGGCTGGAGGGCTCTACCGAGCAAACCGGTCTAGCCAGCCTGGTGCTGACCCAGCTCTACGACCTGATCCGCCAGGGCTACCCGGTCTATAACATGGACGTGGACTTCGCGGTGCGCATCCTCGCAGCCGACCCCGGGGCCGTACTCAAGAACATCTTTCTGGATCAGATTTACATCAGTGGCAAAAAGCGCATCATCAGCCCCAAAACCCTGACCCAGAAGGTCTACGTGGAGGCCATCCGGCGCCATGACATCGTCTTCGGCATCGGCCCTGCCGGCACCGGCAAAACCTATCTGGCCATGGCCATGGCCGTCGATAGCCTGGTCAAGGGCAATGTGGACCGCATCGTGCTGGCCCGGCCGGCGGTGGAGGCCGGCGAGAAGTTGGGCTATCTGCCCGGCGACCTGACCGAGAAGGTCAACCCCTACCTGCGCCCCCTTTACGATGCCCTGCACGACATGATGGATTTCGACAAGGCCGGCCGCCTCATGGGCAAGGGAGTGATCGAGGTGGCGCCCCTGGCCTTCATGCGTGGCCGCACCCTCAACTCCTCTTTCGTGGTCTTGGACGAGGCTCAGAACGCCACCAGCGAGCAGATGAAGATGTTTCTTACGCGCCTGGGCTTCGACTCCCGAGCGGTGATCACCGGCGACGTCACCCAAGTGGACCTGCCCGGCGGCATCCGCTCGGGTCTGGTGGAGGCCAGGAAGCTTTTGCAGGGCATCGCCGGTATTTCCTTCGTGGAGTTTGGCGAGCGCGACGTGGTGCGCCACCGTCTAGTGCGGGAGATCATCAAAGCCTATGAACGGAAAGGAGCCTGAAATGCCCGAGCAGGATTCCATTAAGCTTAAGGCGGTGCTGCCGTTGGAAGGCAGGCGCGGACAGCGCTCCCGCGATTTTTTGGGGCATCTAATGGAGGCCTACTGCCGGTTGAAGACTCTGGCCGGCGGCCGCCGAGGGACCGAGTGGCTGTTGGACGCCGGGCTGGGGCTATTGCTTTCCGCGGTCATCATCTACCAATCCCTAGCGGCTGGCCGCACTGCCCCAGGTGCTGGGGGTCACGGTGCTAGTGGTGGCCTTTCTGCGGGTGCTCTTCATCGCCTGATACCTAGGGTTGGCCCGGGTGACGGGCCGCGGCGGGGGCAAGAATCTGGTCCTCAGCTTGGCCCTAGTGATAATGGCGTATGGCTCAGCCGGGGCTAGGAGATGTTCGCCGCCGCCCTCTTGGAGGACTTCAGCAGCTCCAGCGAGCAAGCATTGGCCGTCGCCGTACCGCTCAGCGCCGGTCCCATCCTGGTCTGTCTCGTGCTAGGGCCACAGATGGGCATGCTCCTGGCTCTAACCAGCGGCCTCCTGGCGCCTTGGCCTGGCCGGCGTCGGCGGGGGATGATAGTATACTACTTCGTGGTCAGCGGCGTAGCCGCCGCCCATTACGCCGGTCAGGAGCACACCATCTTCGGCCTGATCAAGGCCGACCTGCGCGGCTCCTTGCTCGTGCTGTTGATGGTAATGGGCTTGGCTATGTGGCAAAGTTAGCTGTGATCCATGGACCTTATCTCCGCGCGGTATTGGCCGTGGGCTTAGGGGGGGAGCTGACGGCTAGGCTGACGCCCCTGGTGGAGATGGCCTTGAGCTATACCACCCACATATGCTTCATGGAACTGGCCAACCTAAACCACCCGGCCCTGCAGGAACTGATGCTCCAAGCGCCGGGCACCTATCACCATAGCCTGGTGGAAGCGGCGGCCAAGGAGATCGGCGCTGACCACCTGCTGGCCAAGGTGGCGGCCTTGTAACACGACCTGGGCAAAGTCAAGAAGAGCCCCTACTTCGTGGAGAAACAGGTGAGCGGCCCCAACCGCCACGAAAAGCTAACTCCCTTCATAAGCGCCCTGATTTTTACCAGTCACGTCGAAAAAGGCGTGGAAAGACATCTGCCGCACCCCCTGCGCCTGGGCCGTCCCACATCGACATCATCGCTCAGCATCACGGCACCAGGCTCATCCCCTTCTTCATACAGCAAGGCCTGCGCGGCCCGCCGCGCCCTAGGCCAGCCCGACCACGATGCCAAAGCCTTCCGGCTACCCCGGACCCCGACCCCAGACCAGCGAGGTCGGCGTGGTGATGCTAGCCGACACCGTGGAGGTAGCCAGCCGTTCCCTAAAAAATCCCACCCCGGACCGCTTGCTGGGGATAGTACAATAGCAGATCAACACGATCTTCGCCGAAAGGCAGCTGAACGACTGCTAATTGACCCTGCACGATCTACACAAGATCGCCAAAATCCTAAACATCATCCTGTGCGGCATCTTCCACCAGCTGTTGGGATACCCTCAGGCCGAGGACAAGTTCAGGAAGCGCTATGGAGATACTGATAAGCAACCGCCAGGCAAGCCAGCCAATAGACTTCAAGGCCCTAAAGAGCCGGACGCTGCGAATCTTAGGCGCTTTGGACTGCGTTGAGGCCAGCGAGCTGTCACTGGTTCTCACCGACGACCCCGGCATAGCGGTCCTCAACCAGGATTACCTGGGGAGGGTGGGACCGACCAACGTGTTGGCCTTCCCCATGGGCGAGGGGCAGTTCGCGGAGCTGAACCCCGGAATACTGGGCGACGTGGTGATAAGCGTGGACACCGCCTGGCGCGAGGCTTTTACCAACGGCCTGAACCCCGGCGAGCACCTGGTGCGCCTTCTTATCCACGGTATCCTGCACCTCCTAGGGCACGATCACTTGGCCGGTGCAGAGCAGGCGAGAGCCATGGAGGAGCTGACCGAGCGCTTGCTCAAGCAAAGCGCCGGTTGAAAAGACCTGCAGTCTTCCTGTATTCTTGTAGTTGGTCTTGATGGGGGAAGGGGGATAGTCTCTTCCCTGCTTAATGAGTCGTCGTCAGAGTTAGAACCGATTTTTTATAGGCCGAGGACCGCAACCGGGGTTCATCCATTATTGACCGCAAAGCAAGGAGCGGACCATGGCCCACCTATCCGTGAACGTGGATCACGTGGCCACCCTGCGCCAGGCCCGGAGCATTGATGAGCCCGACCCGGTCTGGGCAGCGGTGTTTTGCGAAAAAGCTGGGGCCGACGGCATCATCGTGCACCTACGCGAGGACCGCCGCCACATCCAGGACCGCGACCTCAAGGTGCTCAGGCAGGTGGTCAAGGGAAAACTCAACATGGAGATGGCCGCCACCGAGGAAATGCTGGGCATCGCCAGCACCGTGGGACCGGACCTGTGTACCCTGGTGCCCGAACGCCGCCAGGAGCTGACCACCGAGGGTGGTTTGGAGGTCAAGGGCAACCTGGAGGCTATTAAGAAGGCCGTGGCTATCTTGAACGGAACCGGCATCCGGGCCAGCCTGTTCATCAACCCCCACCCCGAGCAGGTCAAGGCTGCCCACATGGCCAACGCCCAGATGGTGGAGCTGCACACCGGCGCCTACGCCAACGCCGGCGACGCAGCCGCCCTCAAAAAACACCTGGACGCCATCGAGGACGCTGCCCGCCTGGCCGCGCGCCTGAACATCAAGGTAGCCGCCGGCCACGGGTTGAACCTGCGCAACGTGCGCCCGCTGTTGGCCCTACCCGAGATCGAGGAATACTCCATCGGGCATTCCATCGTAGCCCGGGCCTTGTTCGTGGGCATGGAGCAGGCTGTGGCTGAGATGCTGGAACTGGTAAGGCAGTCGGCGCCACCCAGAGCCGCCGAGGCTCCGCGCCGGCGGCTGTAAGCGACAAAACCGTGATTCGGGGCTTGGGGCTGGATTTAGCCAGGGTGTCGCGGGTGGAAGAGGCCTGGCGGCGCTTCGGTCAGCGCTTCTTAGAGCGCTGCTTCACCTCAGCCGAGATCGCCGCCTGCTTGGAACGGCCGCGGCCGTCCCAAGCCCTGGCCACGCGCTTTGCCGCCAAGGAGGCCTTTGCCAAGGCCACAGGACTGGGACTGCGCGGAATAGCCTGGACCGACATCGAGGTGCAAAACGACGACCTGGGCAAGCCTGGTCTGGTGCTAAACGGCCGTACCCGAGCCTGGATGGCGGCTCAGGGCATCGCGGTCTGTCACTTGAGCCTGAGCGACGATGGAGACTATGCCGCCGCGGTGGTGGTGTTGGAAGCCTAACCACAGCAGCTGGCCAAAAGGGGATGCCATGATTTTGGCCACGTCCCAGGAAATGCGCGAAGCCGACCGCCGCACCATCGAGGAAATCGGTCTGCCCGGCATCGTGCTCATGGAAAACGCCGCCCAGGGCGCCGCCAGGGTATTTGCTGAGGCCTTGGGCCAGGTGGAGTCCCTGGACCTGGCGGCCTTTTGCGGCCGGGGTAACAACGGCGGCGATGGCCTGGCCATTCTGCGCATCCTGGCCGGTCAGGGGGCCCTATGCACGGCCTACCTGCTGGCACGCCGAGAAGACCTGAGCGGCGACGCGGCCACTAATTTGCGCGTGGCTAAAGCCTGCGGGGTGGAGGTGGTGGAGGTGCCCAACGAGGAGGCCTTTACCCGTCACCAGGCTGCCATGGCCAGCCACGACGCCTACATCGACGCCATCCTGGGTACCGGGCTTAACACGCCGGTGGGCGAGCGCTACGCCCTGGCTATCGACTTTTTGAACACCCTAGTGCAGCCGGTGTTGTCCGTGGACGTCCCCAGCGGCCTATGCGCCGATAGCGGTCAGCCCCTGGGCCTGGCGGTGCGCGCCGACTTTACCGCCACCTTCGGGCTGACCAAGGCCGGTCTGGCCCTGGAGCCGGGCGAGTACGTCGGGCAGCTGCACCTGGTGGACATTGGCATCCCTCCCCGGGTGGTGGAGGGGCTGGGCTGCCAGGCCCGCCTGTTGGAGCCTAAGACCGTGGGCTGGCTGTTGCCGGCGCGGTCGCCCGGCGGGCATAAGGGCAGCTTCGGGCACCTCATGGTGGTGGGCGGCTCGCTTGGTAAGTCCGGGGCGGTGTGCCTAGCGGCCCTGGGGGGTATCAAGGCAGGGGCGGGGTTGGTGACGGCGGCCCTGCCCGAGGCCCTGAACCAGGTGGCTGAGATTAAGCTCACAGCGGCTATGAGCCAGCCCTTACCCCAGACCAACCAGGGCGGGCTGGCGCTCAAGGCTTTGGAGGTGCTGGCGGAGCTGGCGGCTGTCCGCCAGGCCGTGGTGTTGGGACCGGGCTTAGGGCAGGAAGAAGAAAGCGCCGAGTTGGCGCGCCGGCTCTGTGCTGACCTGGGCCTACCCCTAGTGGTGGATGCCGACGGGCTTAACGCCTTGGCTCAGGGCTTGGGACCGGGGGCCATTGCCTCCCAGCAGGCGGTGATAACCCCCCACCCCGGCGAGGCGGCGCGGCTTCTGGGCAGCTCGCTGGCGGCGGTGCAGGCCGACCGCTTGGCCGCGGCCCGCGCCCTGGCCGCCCAGAGTAGGGCGGTGACAGTACTAAAAGGCGCGCGCACGGTGATCGCCGAGCCGGAAGGCCGGGCTTGGATCAACCCCACGGGCAACGCGCTGCTAGCCAGCGGCGGCAGCGGCGACGTGCTGGCCGGATTGATCGGCGGACTCTTGGCTCAGGGTGTGGCGGCTTTGCCCGCGGCGCTGTGCGGGGTGTTCGTGCACGGCCTGGCGGCGGATATGGCCGAAGCCGACTACGGACTGCGCGGCCTGGCCGCCGAGGAACTTTTGGATTACTTGCCCCCGGCTTTCGCCTCCCTGGAGAAGCCCCAGGACGACGAGCAGGATGACGAGCAATGAGTTGGGGGGTTGCCCGTCGTAGCCGCTCATGGTAAAAGGCCCATTCGAGGATCCTGGACAGGTGGGCAGGCTGGAGCTGGTCTTTCAGGGAGAGAACGAGACCCTAGCCCTGGGCCGGGCCCTGGGGGGACTTTTGGAGGCCGGTGACGTGGTGCTCCTGATGGGCGAGTTGGGCGCGGGCAAGACCTGCCTGGCCCGGGGCCTCGCCCAAGGGTTGGGCGTGGATCCGGCCTACGTCATCCAGAGCCCCACCTTCACCCTGCTCAACGTCTACTCCGGGCGCCTGGAGTTTTTCCACGCCGACCTCTACCGCCTGGGGCCGGGCCAGGCCGCGGACCTGGAATTGTTGGAGGAGGCGGTCGCCGGCGTGCTAGCCGTGGAGTGGCCCGAGCAAGCGCCGGGGATATGGCCGGCGGAGGCGCTCAGCTTGGAGTTGGCCCATGATGGCAAGCATCAGCGCCGGGCTACGATCAGCGGACCGGCCAGGCTAATCGAGGAGCTCAAGGCAATCGTGAATCAATAATTAAGGACAGTACTGCCCAAGGCAGGCGTATGCGGCTAAAAATAATCTTATACAAACGGTTAATTATCAATAAATTTAGCAGCTTTTGAGATAAGGCCACCGCTTTTGGGCTGGTGTTTTTTGTTTCATTGGCGGTTGCCGGCCAAGTCAGGGCAAAAGCGGTAACTGGACCTATTCGGGCATGAGAGGCTGGGTGTTATAGAGGTGCTGGAGCCAGACGCGCAACTCCCTGTATGTGAAGAGATTTAGGCGCAGCATGGCGGCTAGGTTGGACAGTGACCATGCGGCCAAAGATAGTGAAGCCACTTGAATAAGAATAAGGCGATCAAAGCTGTCCAAACCTGGATTTCCAAATCGTTGCTGCTAGTGCCTACAAAGGTTTTGACCTTAAGGTTTTGCTTAACCGCCTTGAAGAACAGCTCGATCTCCTAGCGGTCCTTATAGATGTCAGCCACGATGGCGACCGTCAGCTTGTGGTGGTTGGTCAAGAGCACGACCTGCTTTTGATTCTTCTCGT
>CBCOTF020000368.1:0-5122 GCA_965112955.2 Desulfarculales bacterium | reverse complement strand
AAGGATCAATCCAGGATAATCAGAGAGTTTTCGTCAAATTAATCCGAAAAATAACAAAAGGCGCCTCGTCCAACTCCTTGTCGATGATGCGCTATCCGCTCCTGGAGCTGAAGGCCCCATAAGGTAAGGCCCTCAGGCAAGCGGCCTCCACTCGCGCCTCACCATATTTCTTGGCCAGGGTGACCAGGCTAGGCAGGCTCTGAAACCTTGCTGGGGATGCGCCAGCCGGCTCACGATCCCCTCGACCAGCTTAGCCGTGGCCTCGCCGATCTTGTGTATCCAGTTAGTGATTCTTTCGGGGGGCCACTTGGCGTGCTCCTGATGGGCGCGGGGTATATGCTCGGCCAGGGTGGTGAAGCCGCTTTGCCCCAGGATGCGACGGTGGCTGGCCACCAGCTAGCCCTTATGGAAGCATTCTACCGTGTGCTCCGTGTAGCGGATGTCCAGATTTTTGTCCATCAATTGGTGGGGGGCCGAGTAGTAGTGGCGGTCACCTCCACGTGGTAATCGATGTGGACTTTGGCCTTCTTCCATCGGGCATATTGGTAGGCCGTGGCGGGCAGAGGCTTAAGCGCTGGCTTGTCCAGGGACTCGTACATGGAGCGCCGGCTGCCAGGCAGCTTCTTGGAAGGCCGGTTGTTGAGCCGGTCTAGAAGCCCACGGATTGCCTGGTTGAGCTCAGCCAGACTGACGAAGAACCTCTTGCGCAGGACGGCCAGTATCCAACTGTCCACCAGTTGCATCCTAACCTCGGCCTTGGCTTTGTCACGGGGTTTTTGTACCGGGACGGGCAAAACCGCCGTGCCTTAGTGGGCGGTCGTCTCCTGGTCGGTCTGGTTGATGTCGGGCTCGCAGCGGCAAGCCTTGCTCATCCCGGACTTGAGGTTGTCGATAACCATCAACTCCGTCACTCCGCCAAAAAGTTGGAAGGTCCTGTCGCTTCTTGCTTTGTTTTCATCGGGGAGTAAGGGAATTTTTCAGATTGGCTTGACCAGGTCAGTGTTGTCCAAAACAGGCGTAGCTGCTAAAAGTGATCTTATAAAAACGGTTAGTTATCTATAAAATTAACAATTTTTGAGATAAGGCCGTCGTTTTTGGGTTGGTGTTTTTTGTTCCACTAGCGGTTGTCTGTCCAAGTCAGGGTAAGAGCGGTAACTGGATCTGTGCGAGCGTGAGGGGCGGGGTATGGATAGGGGGGCGTTAGAGCCAGGCGCGTAACTCCCTGCAGCGGTCAGGTTGGATCGTGACCATGCGGTCAGGGTAAAGAGGGTGAAGCCACTTGAGCAAGAGCAGGGCGATCAAGGCTGTTCAAATCTGGATTTCCAAGTCGTTGCTGCTGGTGCCCACGAAGGTTTTGACCTTAAGGTTTTGCTTAAGCGCCTTGAGGAGCAGCTCGATCTTCCAGCGGTCCTTATAGATGTCAGCCACAATGGAGGCCGTCAGCTTGTGGTGGTTGGTCAAAAACACGACCTGCTTTTGATTTTTTTCGTTTCACACCACCAGGCGACGCAGGGGGTAGGGATAATCGGTCAGGCTGCCGATGAGGAGTATGGTTTGATCGGCCAAGACGTTTTGGGCCTTAGGCCCTGGCCGATTGGCCATCACCTCGAAAATGGCGTTAGATTTTAGGCGAGTGACGAAGGAGACGCTCTGGCCGGTCCACTTGCCAAACAGGGCGTAGTGCTGGCTGTTAACCCCGGTCCAAGATCAGGATGGAGCCGGGGTTTAGGCCCAGCCTCTGGGCCACGGTGACATCGGCCACCTTGGCCTCGGTGAACAAGACAAAGCTGGGCATGTAGTCGTCGTGGTCCAGCATAATGCGAGCATTGACCCCACACTTGGCCCGCTTATACTCGGCACAGGGGAATAAGCTCAGACACAGGATGATTGTGGAGGAATCCAGGCTCAGAAGCTTGTTCTTGAATTTAAACTTGCACTCTTTCCTGCCCAGGGAGCCTTGGGCTCAGAAGCGCTCCATGGCTCTGAAGAACAGGGCTCGGCGGAACAAAGCCGAGGGCCTGTGCTGGTTGATGTAGAACAGTATGGACCTTTTGAAGGCCACGCTCACCCCAAGCTAGGACAGCTTGCCCATACCGCAGGAAAGACCCTGGCAGATATCCCTTAGGAAGTCGGCCCTGGCCAGATAACAGAAGAGCATGGCCACGAATTGAGTCCAATAGAGAAATCCTTTGGTCCTGACCTTGGCACCGCGTTCTTTGACCAATGCGGCCAATTCAGTGCGGGGGAAGTGATGCAGCACTACGCTGGGATGAGGGCATCTCGCTTCGATCACTTAGCCGGTTTTTAAAAGCCTATATTGGACAACACTGAAATCAAAACCTTCATGAGCACTAGCAGCAACGCCTTGGAAATCCAGATTTGGGCAGCCTTGATCGCTCTGCTCTTGCTTAAGTGGCTTCGCCATCTTTTCCCGGCCGCATGGTCACTGTCCAACCTGGCCGCCATGTTGTGCCTAAATTTCTTCACATACAGGGAGTTGTGCGCCTGGCTCCAACACCCTTATCATACCCCGCCCCTCATGCTCGAACAGGTCCAGTTACCGCTATTGCCCTGACTTGGAAGGCAACCGCCAATAAACCAAAAAATACCAACCCAAAAACGGTGGCCTTATCTCACAAACTTCTAAATAGATAACTAATCGTTGTTATAAAATCATTCTTAGCCGCTAAACCTGTCTTGGACAGCGCTGTTGTCGGACACACTCCTAGCAGCGGACAATTTGAGGATCTATGATATATTATTAACCGTGATCATGCGCCCCCAAATGCCCCGCCCCCTGGAGTTCAAGCGCTGGGAGTGGTGGCTCCTGGTGTTGGCGGTAGGCCTTTTGGTATTCCTGGCCACCTATGGCAAGGGCCGCCGCGAGCGTCTTGCCTATGAACGCTTCCTGAAACTGGCCCCCCAGGTGCAGGCCGCCCTGGAGCGCTTCGCCGCCGACCACGACGGCCAATTCCCCCCCGACGCCATGATGACCAGCCGTCCCGCGGGCTTGAACGACAAATACATCAAGTGGCGCAAGAGCTGGAAGATCGATTACGAGGTGCACGACAACGAGCAGGACGGCCAGAGCGTGTGCCTGGAGTTTTGCGGACCCTTTGACGAGCGTCTCTACTTCGGCCTGTGCAAAAACCCCGAGTATCGCCACCGCTATGGACGCGGCCAGCTCATCCCCGGCCACGTCAACCGCATCTGGGTAGTCAAAGAAGACGCCGCCATCATGGAGGAGCTTTCCCCCGATGGCCAAGACCAGAAACAGTCCCCCAGCCAAGCCCCACCCGCCGCCGGCAAGTAAGGCCATAGACCACCACCGCCTGGCCGCGAGGATCAATCTCTTGAGGCCGGTGCTCAAGGCCCGCTTCGGGGGACCGGTGGCCAAGATCGGCCTGGGTGCCTGCCTGGGCTGCCCCCACCGCAACGCCGGCCAAAGCCTGGCCGAATGCGCCTACTGTCCCCCCGACGGCTCCGGCCACGGCTTAAGGCGTTTGAGCATCAGCGAGCAGCTGCGCCAGGGACAGGAGCGCCTGGCCCTGCGGGTCGCCCCCTGCTCCGCCTCTTGGCCTATTTACACAGGCCCACACCTCCATCAACGCCTCTCCCCCCCCCCCAGAAGTCCTGGTCCCGAAGTCCTGGTCCCCCTGTTGCAGGAGGCCCTGGCCTTCCCCAGGCTCGCCGGCCTGATCATCTCCACCCACCCCGACTGCCTGAACCCGCCGCGCTGGGAATTTATCAGCGGCTTAAGCCGGGGCTCTACCCCTGTGGCTAGAGTTGGGCCTGCAGAACGCCCACGAGCCCACCCTGGCAGCCCTGGGCCGCGGCCATAGCCTGGCCTGATTCGACGCCGCCGTGGCCCAGGCCCATGAGCGGGACATCGAGGTGGCGGCTCACGTCATCCTGTGCCTGCCCGGCGAGGGATCGGAGCACGTCCTGGCCGCCCCGACTACTTGGCCGGATGCTTTGAGCCCTGGCCCCTGGAGCAGTGGTGCGCCGCCACCGGCTTCTTAGCCCGGCTGCCCCGAAACATAGTCATCCACCGCCTAGTCGCTGACCCCGACCTAGACCGCCCGCAAAGACCTTGCCATCCAGGTCCTGGCCGGATATATACAGGATCATAATCTCAGTCAGGGGGATGGCATGTCCGAACGCCAAATGAGAGTCTATATCGTGGACTTCAAGCTGGGCACCATTTTCGCGGCTGAAGGGCCGGACGGCCTCTGCGTCCTGACCCTGCCCCAGAGCAACTGGCGCGACTTCGCCCTCCTGCTGAACCGCCGTGCTCCCAAGGCCCAGATCCTGATCGTAGGCCCCCAGGACGCCCTATCCGGCCGCCAGCTTCTAGCCTACCTGGAGGGCCGGGAGCAGGTTTTGGACGCCCCCGTGGACCTGGAGGGGCTAACCGACTTCGACCGCTCCGTGATGGAGCTGGTGCGCGCCATCCCCTACGGCCAGACCCGCAGCTACGGCCGCATCGCTCAGGAGGCGGGACTCCCCGAGGCCGCCCGCGCCGTGGGCCAGGTGATGCACCACAACCCCGTGCACCTATTTGTGCCCTGACACCGCGTAGTGGGCGCCGGCGACGCCCTCACCGGCTTCAGCGCCGGCCTGGCCACCAAGCAGGCTCTACTGGAACTGGAGCAAGGCGGGCGGCTATTCTAGAGGGGCGGCCCGTCTACCTTGATGTGGGCGTAAAAAACCAACAGGAGGCAATCATGGATGCCGGCGGGCTTATGATCCTTGGCCTGGGGTTGCAACCGCCCTGGCGGTTGGTGGGACAGCGTGTGGACACCGATAAACAGCCCCACGAGGCCTTCTGGGAGGTTGCCGCTGACCAGGAAACCGGAATTACTCCTGCCCGGAGTGTGGCAGGTTGTGCGAGGCTCACGACTTCCACGAACTCACCGGGCGTTACCTACC
The DNA here is from genome assembly GCA_965112955.2 of Desulfarculales bacterium. Classification (GTDB taxonomy): domain Bacteria; phylum Desulfobacterota; class Desulfarculia; order Desulfarculales; family Desulfarculaceae; genus JACRDC01. Next base: position 190 of record CBCOTF020000368.1, on the reverse strand, counting down.
TCAATCTTTTCCAGCATCATTGCTACGTAACCGCCCGAGTGCCCCAGGTGGACTACTGCCCCGATCACGGGACCAAATAGGTCAAGGGCCCCTGGCCCGGCGAGGGCGGCAGGTTCACCGTGCTATTCGAGCAGACGGCCATGACCCTGGTGCAGGAGATGCCCGTGCTGGCTGCGGCCCGCATCATCGG
>CBCOTF020000367.1:0-1433 GCA_965112955.2 Desulfarculales bacterium | reverse complement strand
TTCTCATTTGATCAGATCAATTCTGTTGCGGCGATGCGGACGTGCTTCGGGGAGACGACCTGAGTGTGCTCCTCGACGGCAGACCTCGGGCCAGGTGGTTGACCCTTCGGAAGAGGCCGCCGGAGCCCTGCTGTATGGCGGTGACGGCCTGATTAGAGAAAAGGTTCTGTTTGACGCCTGCGATTTTGAGGTTTTGCAGGAGATCGGCCTGCATGTTCGGTTAGCCTGCCACCGTCAGCGGCCTTGAGCACGGCCTAGCGGGTGGCCTTGGACAGGTCACGCTCCTTAGCCTCGGCCTTTCAGACCTCGTCCACGACGGTGGTGAAAAATTGGACTATATGGAATCAGTCCACGGTGACGTTGGCGCCGGGGAAACTTTCGCCGATGGCGGCCAAGAAGGCTGACGACATGTCGTAGACCACCTCGGCAATATTGTTGTGATCGCCGCCATGCTCACGCAGGAAGTGGCGGAACAGGATCAGACAGCCCTTGCCTTTACCAGGGGTAACTAAGATGATCGGCTTTAGCTTGCGGTCTAGGTGGATGAAGACGGTGACGTAGTTATGGCCCCGCTTGGAGGCGATTTCGTCTAGGGCTACGGCCTTAACCCCGCCCATATCCATTTTGGATAAGTGCTGTCCAAGATAGGTTCTCAAAAACCAGCTAAGTGATCGAAGCGAGATGCCCTCATCCCAGCGTAGTGCTGCATCACGTTCCCCGCACTGAGTTCTCCACCTTAGTGAAGGAGCACGGTGCCTAGGTCAGGACCAAGGGATTTCCCTGTTGGACCCAGTTAATGGCCATGCTCTTTTGTCATCTGGCCAGAGCCATGCTCCTTAAGGGAGATCTGCCAGGGGGTCTTTCCTGTTGCCTGGGCAAGCTGCCCCACATTGGGGTGAGCCGCGGCCCCCAAAAAGGTCCACACTGGCCTACGCCAATCAGCACAGGCCCTCAGCCTTGTTCCGAGCCCTGCTCTTCAAAGCCATGGAGTGCTTCCGTGCCCAAGGCTCCCTAGCAGGAAAAAGGGCACATTTAAATTCAAGAATAAGCTCCTGGGCCTGGACTCCTCACACCATCACCCTGTGCTTAAGCCTGCTCCCCTGGGCCGAGTACAAGCGGGCCACGGGCGAGGTCAAGGCTCACATCATGCTGGACCACGACGACTACATGCCCAGCTTTGTCTTGCTCACCAAGGCCAAAGTGGCCGATGCCGCCGTGGCCCAGGGGCTGGCCCTAAACCCTGGCTCCATCCTGGTTTTGGACCGGGACTAACAGCCAGCACTATGCCCTGTTTGGCAAGTGGACCGACCAGGGCGTCTCCTTCGTCACCCGCTTCAAATCTAACGCCGTTTTAGCGGTGGTGGTCAATCGGTTAGGTCCTAAGGCCCAAAACGTCTTGGCCGATCAAACCATCCTCCTCACCGGCAGCCTGA
>CBCOTF020000366.1:0-46119 GCA_965112955.2 Desulfarculales bacterium | reverse complement strand
GAAGACCTCGTGGGGCTGTTTATCGGTGTCCATACGCTGTCCCACCAGCCGCCAGAGCGAGTTGCGACCTCAAGCCAAAGGCAGAAAGCTAGCCGGTGTCTATGATTGCCTCCTGCTTCAACTCCGCCATGCGGATCGCTGCAGCATGACACCGGAACTACACCAATTCCACTCATGACGACGAAGAGGCTTGTTTTCTAAAATAAAATCAAAGATCAAAGAAAGGGAATTCATTATGCGTTATAATAAATTTTTATTATATGCTGGAAGCGTAGCCGCTATTGTGGGGCCACCTGTTATAGCAGAAGGGCTCGCATTTTTTGGACAATTGGCTCTAGGGACTGCCAATATTCTAATGGCTATCTATAATGTTACAATAAATGAGAGAATACAAGCAGGGCTATTCGCCTACTGCGGTATTTGTAATTTTTGGGGGGTTGCTAGATATCTGTATCTAGGGCTTGACTTATTAAGCTAAATACAAGGAGTTTCTCTTTTAAGAAGGGGACGCCAACCGTTAAAAGAAAGAGGATCAGGAATATGTACCCTTATATATAGGGTAAAATGGAACAAACTTTCGATCACAGAGTAGCCAGTATAGGAATAAATCTAAAAAGTGCTAAGCACTCTGCTGTTAATTCTTGCTTTGTTTTGATCGGGAAGTAAAAGAATCTTTCAGATTGTCTTGACTAGGTAGGGATCTTATCCCATTATCCTGGACTTTGAATGTGGGTCCAGGAATGAGGAAGGGGCCGATGGTGGTGGAGCACCCCACCATCTGGTTGCCATCGTACTTTTCGTTGCAGCCTGCGAATTCCAGAGAAGAGGGCCAAACATTCCATTTGAAAAGGGCCACCTAATCCGGTGATGTGGGCCGGGTGGCCGGGGCACGACGCCGCTGGTATCTGCATTATTGCTACAGGGGTCTTGTCGCCGGCCAAGCTTATCAGCTTCTTTCTCATGGACTCTCATTTTAGGTTTATCTTGTAGGCGTTATGGATCAGGCGATCGAAGATGGCCTTGGCCAAAGTGGGACCGCTGATAGTTTCGTACCACTAGTCCACGGGCACTTGGGCGGTGACGATGGTGGAGCCTCGGCCGTAGCCGTCTTCCAGGACTTAGAGCATATCCAGGCTCTGCTCCCGTGACAATTGTTTCAGCCCCAAGTCGTCCAGGATGAGCAGGTTGTGTGGTGTTCGGCGATCCATCGGTATGAGGCTAGGGGCTCCTTGGGTGGTCAAAAAATAGCCGGCTCCGCGGATGTTGAGGTGAAGAATGGGACTGAATTTAGGAGCTGACGTCAGCAGATGAAGCGCTTTACGCTCTTGGAGCGGAAAGCCCCATAAGCTAAGGTCCTCAGGCAGACAGCCTCCACCCGCGCTTCACCATGTTTCTTGACCAGGGTGATCAGGCCTAGACAAATCATGAAGCTTTGCTGGGACGCGCTTGCCGGTTCATGATTCCCTCGGCCAGCTTGGCTATGGCTTCGCCGATTTTGTGTATCCAGTCGGTGATTCTTTCGGAGGCCCACTTGGCGTACTTCTGGTGAGAGCGAAGCATATGCTCGGCCAGGATGGTGAAACCGCTTTGCTCCAGAATGCGACGGTGGCTGGCCACCCGCTGCCCATTATGAAAGCATTCCACCGTGCGTTCCGTGTAGCGAATAATGTCTAGCTTCTTGCCCACCAATTGGCGAGGAACTGAATAGTAGCAGTGGTTCACCTCCACGTGGCAATCGATGTGGACCTTGGCTTTCTTCCATTGGGCATATTGATAGGCCGTAGCGGGCAGGGGCTTGAGCGCTGGTTTGTCCAGGAGCTCGTATATGGAGCTCCGCGGTTGCCGGGCAACTTCTTGAAAGGCCGGTTGTTGAACCGGGCTAAAAGCCCACAGATCGCCTGGTTAAGCTCAACCAGACTAGGGTGGCCAAGATCAACCCCTCCACATAATTGTATCCCCACCTCGGCCTTGGCTTTGTCACGGGGTTTGCGTACCCGGGCGGGCAAATCCGCCGTGACGTAATGAGCGGTTATCTCCTGGTAGGTCGGGTTGATGCCGAGCTCGTAGCGGCAAGCCTTGCTTACCCCTGACTTGAGGTTGTCGATCGCCATCAACTTCGTCACCCTGCCAAAAAACGGTTCTTTGTCGTTAACTGTGGAATTTGATGAGTTCCCCCAATGGTGCGGCGATGAAATAGATCATATTCATGAAAGTGAAGACCTTACGGTAGCCTCTGATTCTTGCCCTGACGGCCTGGAAGATACCGTTAAGCCCCTTCAGGCGGGTGTTGGAATGGTTGGAAGTCCAGCGCGGTTTGAACGCCTTGAGGATCAAGGCCAGGAATTTGATGTCAGGCGCTATGCACTTTCAAGGCATAGCTGGTGAAGTTAGTGATATGCCACTGGGCGGCTTGTATAGAGGGGGCATTTTTGATCCAGCACAGCATCTCCTTGAAACGCTAGACGGTGGCGGTGGCGAAGCCGCTGATTTCCAGTTCGGTCAGAACCTGCTACTGCTTTTCGGTTAGCCTGCCGTCATCAGCGGCCTTGAGTACGACCCAGCGGGTGGCCTTGGGCAGTTTATGCTCCTTAGCCTCGGCCTTTTGGACCTCGTCCACGGCGGTGGTGAAGAGTTGGGCTACATAGAACAAGTCCACGGTGACGTTGGCGCTGGGGAAGCTTTTGCCGATGGCGGTCAGGTAAGATAAGGCAGCCCTTTTAGCCCCGTGGTCTGGGCAGTCCACTCAGGGCACCTGAGCGGTTATGTAGCTAATGATGCTGGAGAAAGAGGTGTCACTAGGTGAATTCGTGGAAATCGTGAGCCTTGCGCAGCATTACACACTCCGGGCAGGGGTACTCGGCTCCCCGGCAGCGGAAACCTCCAAACGTTATCCCACCAGCCGCCAGGGCGGTTGAAACCCCAAGCCAAGGGCAAAAGCTCGCTGGTGTCCATGATTGCCTCCTGCTTCAACTCGGCCATGCGGATCACTGCATCATGACACCGGAGCTACACCAATTCTACTCATGATAACGACGAGACTCTACAAAATTAGCAGTTTTTGAAATAAGGCCGTCGTTTTTGGGCTGGTGTTTTTTGTTTCACTGGCAGTTGCCTGTCCAAGTCAGGTTAAGAGCGGTAACTGGGCCTGTTAGGGCATGAGGGGCGGGGTGTGATAGAGGTGTTGGAGCCAGACGCGCAACTCCCTGTATGTGAAAAAAATTAGGCACAGCATGGCGGCTAGGTTGGATAGTGACCATACGGTCAGGGAAAGAAAGTAAAGCCACTTGATAAGAGTAAGGCGATCAATACTATCCAATTTTTGATTTCCACGGCGTTGCTGCTGGTGTCCACGAAGGCTTTGATTTTAAGGTTTCGCTTAAACGCCTTGAAGAGCAGCTCGATCTCCCAGCGGCCCTTATAGATGCCAGCCACGATGGAAACCGTCAGCTTGTGGTGGTTGGTCAAGAGCACGACCTGCTTTTGATTCTTCTCGTCCCACACCACCAGGCGACGTAGGGGGTAGGGACAATCGGCCAGGCTGCCGATAAGGAGGATGATTTGATCGGTCAAGACGTTTTGGGCCTTAAGCCCTGGCCGAATGGCCGTCCCCTCGAAAACGGCGTTAGATTTTGAGGCGAGTGACGAAAGAGACGCTCTGGCCGGTCCACTTGCCAAACATGGCATAGTCATGGTAACTCCGGTCCAAGACCAGAATGGAGCTAGGGTTTAAGGCTAGCTCTTAGGCCACAGTGACATCAGCCACTTTGGCCTTGGTGAGCAGAACAAAGTTGGGCATGTAGTCGTCGTAGTCCAGCATGATGTGGAGCCTTAACCCCTCCCTTGGCCCACTTATACTCGGCCAAGGGAAATAGGCACAGGCACAGGCACAGAGTGAAGGACGAGGGCCTGTGCTGGTTGGCGTAGAACAGTGTGGACCTTTTTGTGGGAACCACGCTTACCTCAAAGTGGGACAGCTTGCCCCAGCAGCAGGAAAAACCCTAGTAAGTCTATCTTAGGAAGTTAGCCCTGGCCAGGAGGTAGGGGCTTCTAGCTTTAATCACTTAGCCACTTTTTGAGAATCTATCTTGGACGACACTGATTACCGAGGTGGTCTATGACATATCACCAGCCTTCCTAGTCTAGCCGTCATCGGCGAAAGCTTCTTCAGCGCCAACGGCACCATGGACTGGTTCCATATGGTCCAACTCTTCATCGCCGCCGTGGATAAAATCCGAAAGGCCACGGCTAAGGAGCGTAAACAGCCCAAAGCCACACTCTGGGTCGTGCTAAAAGCCGCTGACGGCGGTAGGATAACCGAAAAGCAACAGTAGGCCCTGACCAACTGGAAACCGGCAGCTTAGCCACAGCCATCGCCTAGTAGCTCAAGGAGATGCTGCGCTGGACTGGAGGGGCATAACGACATCTTCCAGGCCGCTAGGACAAGAGTCAGAGGCTACCGTAATGTCTTTACTTTTATGACCATGATCTATATTAATAGCCACACCACTGGGAAAATTCATCAATTCCACAGCTGGAGTAATTTGCGGTTGATCTTGGTCCTGCCGGGTGACAAGCTTTGTTGATAGGCGGCACACCTTGCAGCGCGTTTCTGTTGGTTCCCCGGCTTCGGCCCTAAGCCCGCACTTCCAACGTGAGGTATTCATAATGCCCCAAGCACGCATCTTCCTGGGTCTGTTCCTGACCGCCGATCCAGTCCAGGCCGACGAGATAACCGATCAGCTGAAACGCAGCACCAAGCTGTACAAGGAGGACAACGTTAGCGAGGCCTTGAACGAACTGGCGTTCGTCAGCGGTCTGCTACGCTAAAAAAAGGTTGAGGCCCAGCGGGCCATGGGCAAGGCCTTCTTCGGCAGCGGCATTACGGCCATCCGGGCTTTACAGGCAGGAAAAGGGCAAGGGCACGGTTACCATCGAGGCGATGAGCGATTCGTTCATGCTGCAGGGAGTGGCCATGGTGCTGAACAACCCTATGATGATGCAAAACGCCCAGAGCTGCAAGCTGCTTCGCATCGGTGATGAAAAGGCAATTCTGCACATCCACGGCACCGACGGAGCCGAGGTGCAGCATATGGTTGTGGATAACAAGATCTCGGTCAAGGCCGAGGCCCGCGGTTTGGGCGAAGCCGGCGAGACGGCTAAGGATTTCGTCTCTAAGGTTGACCCTAAAGAAACTACGCTAGCTGAACAAGTAGCCAAAACGCCTCGCCAGCCGCCGCCACAAATCGGTGGTCGGCGGCGGATCCCCCTTGCGCATTCGCCATTGCTTTTGCTACTTTTATTAAATAAGCACTTAACAAAGTGAACTTTACACGTAGCGGTCTGAGGCTGGTAGGGAGGACATCCACTCGCGGCCGTGGACCGCGGGGGTGCCTGCAACCGCTAATCAGTGACTAGGAGGCAAGATATGACAGAGAAAAGAGTCGCCCGGGTAACCGACATCATCGCGGCCTCGCCCACTAGCTTCGAGGACGCCGTAAAAGTGGGCTTTGAGCGGGCGGTCAAGACCCTGCGCGGTGTGACCGGCGTCAAGGTAATCGAACAGCGCGTGTCTGTGGACAACGACGCCATCCTGGAGTACCGGGTGCGCTTGGAAGTCATCTTCATTCTGGAAAGCTAACCGCCGTCAATTCGGTGTAGGGGCGGCCTCACCAAAGGCTCCTTTTTTTAGCCCTAGGCCAGGGAGTTGGTGGGGTCGCCAGCTATCAGCATGGCCTTAAAACGGCGCCTTCCGCTGATATAAGGCGTATGCCTGTTAGCTAGCGGTCTTCTATACACCTACCTAGCCGTGCTGGTTGGTATACACCGCGCTTCGGCTCGGGCACGGCTGCGCTGGTCCACCTTGCTTATTACCAGGTAGCAGGTGATGATATCGCCGAAATAAACCAGCCGGCGAAAAAAATTTATGCCCGAGGCCAGTCCTGCGATTTGCCCTCCCATCTGGTAGATCATGAGGGCCATCAAGAGATCATGGCAGATCAGGCCCCTGAATCCCGTTTATCTGTAAAACTCCTTGTAATAATGCATAAAGTTGTAATTCCGGGTTAGATGCCCGAAGGCCTTGGTCTGTGCCTGGCGCGCCTATGAGCAATTACCCTGCCCCGTCTCCTTGGCATTTTGGGACTCAGGAGGCCATGGGATGAGCTTCCAAGTCGGCGCACAGTACCAAACTGCGTTCGCTAGCCTTTTTATTAACCAAATGAAGATGCTAAGGCACAGGTAGCCCGAAGCCCGGGAAATGTAGATGTTAGAGACATAGCGCTCCCGGCTGGCTATTAGCAACGGGTGGAAGCGTTTCAGGGGTGGGTTGGAGTTTCGGGTCTCCGCGTTCCCGGAGGGGGCTGGGATGAAATTTATTTCCTAGTTATGAACAGGCAAAAAGTGACTAGGAAAGGCATTACTACAAGGAGGGAGACATGTCCCGACAACCTAATGACAGACGCTAGGCTATCAGCAACGCTTTTTTGCCTCCGGCCAGCAAGGGTCGGTAGGTGTTAATCTTTACTCCCTGCGACTTGTTTGTGGAGGAATGCTGCGTGCAGCACGCCCCCTCGGCCATACCCTCGACCGTTCTACTGCTGGCGGTCCTATTGCGTATCTGTGGCTACCAGCCTCCAGGTGGTAGCCTATCTAACCGGCGAAACCCTGAACTTGGCCCACAGACCCGAGGTTGTAGTGTTCTATTTGTCTTTCCACCTTTTTCTGCAGTAGACGGTACCCATCATCCTGGGCTTGCGGCGGGCTTTGCCCGAATCACCTTGATTTGAGAACCTATCTTGAACAACACTAATCTGGTCAAGCCAGTCTAAAAATTCCCTTACTTCTAGCGCTACTAGCTTAAGGGCTTGCTGCGGCAGGTGAATTTATACTTGGGGTAATGCTGTTCGGGCGATCTACTTGGGGCCTTCTATTGGCCCAATGGCTGTAGCCAGCCAGTCTATGCAAAGCGAGAGCCTTTTTTATCCCTTAATTCCCTATCCAAGGATGTCGTTGTCCTAGCCTAGTCCTCTAGTTTATACATAGCCCAGTCCCCCGGTCTACACACGGACGAAATATCCCCATGAAGAACCGACATGGACGAAGATTAGAAAAAACGGGGTTCTTTGTCGTTAACTGTGGAATTTGATGAATTTTTCCTGTGGTGCGATTATGAAATAAATTATAACCATTTGATCAGAAGCTCGCCGTCTTCATTATTGCCTTTTACTTTAACTCAGCAATGCGGATCGCTATATCATGACACCAGAGCTGCACCAATTTCATTTATGATGATTAAAAGATAATTTTTCTTAGATCATAAAAATAATAGCAGGCGGTGGAATAATGGAAAAAGTTGCTAACACCGGACCGAATCTCAGGAATTAGTCATCGGCATTCTCCACCGTCCCCGAATGATTTGCACCGCCTCCGGGCAGGCAGTCTACATTCCACCATCCTTCAACTTGGCCGTACTGGGCAGCCCACCCTCAGTTAGCAGGCGTTCGGTAGAGCGGATCAGCTCGGCCAGCTCCGGATTCTCCCTAAGCATCTCTTCTATCTTCTTGACGCCTTTGATTATGGTGGAGTGGTCCTTACCACCGAAGTAACGCCCGATTTCGGGGAAGGAGGAACGCGTAAGCCGGCGGGCCAGGTACATGGCCACCTGGCGTGGCTGGCTCACCTTCCTGGTTTTGCGAAAGCCCTTGAGGTCGGAGACCTTCACCCCGAACTGTCCGGCCACCGTGGAAAGCACTTCTTCTATGCTCACCCGACGCTCGCTGATCAGGGGACCCACCACTCGTTTAACTAGATCCAGGGTGACCTCCACGCCTTGGAAGGAGCTTATGGCGATGATGCGCGTCAGATAGCCCTCCAGTACCCGCATGTTGGCTTCTGGCTGTTTGGCCAAGAAGCCGGCCACCTTGTGCGATAGCGCTAGGCCACGCTCTTCAGCCTTTTTCTGCAATATGGCAATCTTGGTCTCTTCGTCCGGCGGCTGCAAGTCCACCATCAAACCCCACTCGAAGCGGGTACGCAAGCGCTTTTCTAGACTGGGGATGTCCTTGGACATTTTGTCGCAGGTCACCACGATCTGCTTGCCGGCTTGGTACAAGGCATTGAAGGTATGGAAAAATTCTTCCTGGGTGTATTCGCGGTCGGCCAGAAACTGGATATCATCTAGGAGCAGGCAGTTCAGCTGCCGATATTTTTTATGGAAACAGCCGATACCGTCGAAGTACATGGCCTGGATCAGATCGTTGGTGAAAACCTCGGCCGAGCCGTAATGTATCCGGACGCTGGGGTGATATTGCAGGAAATGGTTACCCACGGCGGTAATGAGATGGGTTTTGCCCAGGCCGGTCTCGCCAAAGATGAACAGAGGATTATACTGCCGACCGGGCTGCTCAGCCACGGCCAGGCAGGCAGCCCGAGCCAGCTCGTTGCAATTGCCTCCCACGAAGGTGGCGAAGGTATAGCGCGGATTGAGGGAGGCTGCTAGCGCCGTGGGCAAGGAAGTTGACGCCATGGGCAGGCGGTGAGTCAAAAGGGCTCGCGCTACCTCGTAAGCCACGGTAAGCTTCTGGCCCACGGTCTGGCTCAGGGCATGATCCAGAATGGAGCCGTAGCGTTCCCGAATCCAATCGGCGTAGAAACGGTTGGGTACGAGGACCACCGCTAGATTTTCATCTTCCAGGCGCAGGTTCAAGGGGGTGAACCAGGTATCGAATTCCTGGGGACTGACCAGAGAGCGCAACTGTTTACTGGCGCCAAGCCATGCATCCGGTACCGACAAGATAAACTTCATTTCTGATATTGTGTTTTAAGAAACGAAACGGCAAAAAGCTAGCGTCGGCAGTCGAGCTGGCGTCTCCCGCTGGTCGTGGAGGTTCTGTGGAAAGTACCAGACCGTCTCCTATGCCTATTTTTAAGCTATGGTTTCGAAATAGGCAAGCACACAGTTGATCCGGGTCAACCCCTTTAATATCTTGACATGACTGGTTCATTAATTTAATTTGTCGGATATACCTACGGAAAGTTCCTACAAATTAATACCTTGGCCCCGGATACCACCTGGGGTACCCCAAAGGCACCATTGGGGTTTCTGGACGATAAGCATGGAGAAAAATTTGTCTTTCACTGTTGCGGTCGCAGGTAAGGGAGGCGTGGGTAAGACCACCATCGCTGGTTTTTTGGTGCGCTATCTAGTGGAAAAGGGGCACACCCCGGTGCTAGCCGTGGATGCCGACTCCAACAGCAATCTCAACGAAGGGCTAGGGCTGGGGCTGGAGGGCACCCTAGGCGAGGCCCGCGAAGACATGAAAAAGGGTCAGAGTCAGGGCATGACCAAAAACCTGTTTATCGAAACCCAGGTCAACCGTTGCCTGGTGGAGAGCAACGGCTTCGACCTCATCGCCATGGGCCGCCCTGAGGGAGCGGGCTGCTACTGCGCAGCCAATCACCTGCTCACCGATTGCATAGACAAATTGGCAAAGAATTACCAGTATTTGGTGGTAGACAACGAGGCAGGTATGGAGCACATCAGCCGGGTGACTACCCAGAAGGTGGACCTCTTGCTGGTCATCAGCGATCCCAGCCGCCGTAGCCTCACCGCCGCCAGTCGGGTACAGGAACTTGCCCGCGAGATGAATGTGCTAAAAGGCCCTTGTTATCTGGTGCTGTCCATGGTGCGTGGCCAGCCCTCGGAGGAGCTGTTGACCGCCGTCGGCGAGATGGGGCTTAGCCTGGCCGGATTCATCCCCGATGACGATACCCTGGCCGCTTACGACGCTTCAGGTAAGCCCACCAGCACCCTTCCCACTAACAGCGCCGCCCGTCAAGCCGCTTTCGCGGTATTTGATAAGGTGCTGAGCCAGGCGTAGGCCTAAAAAGCCTGGTAGGTTGGTTCGAGTCTCCGAGTCTCCGAGTCTCCGAGTCTCCGAGTCTCCGAGTCTCCGAGTCTCCGAGTCTCCGAGTCTCCGAGTCTCCGAGTCTCCGAGTCTCCGAGTCTCCGAGTCTCCGGGCCTCCGGGCCTCCGGGGTGCGGTTCGTCGGCTAATCAACCGTCCTTGTGCACATGGCGGCTGGCGGTGCAAAAAAGTGCTGAAGTGCACAATCCGAAGCCTCGGAGGCTTTTCCGATGGAACATTGTCGGTGGGGAGGGCGGAAAAGCTAGTAAAAGTATAGAGAAACTTAAATTGTCCAGCTTTGATTTTTTCTTGACAGTTCACTAGAAACGGATTAACATAATTGCGCCTTTTCCAGATTACATTTTGATAGAAAAAGCAACCGGTATTCGCTCAGGAAGACCCTCCGCGCACCTGGGTGCGGCAGGCGACCCGCGCGCCGGTGAATTCCAGCCGGTGCCAGGCCTGCGGGCGATAAACCTAAGGAAGGAAACCTTAAAATAGAGGCAGCAAGCCTCTAGTAGCGGGAGGGAGTTGCTGTGGCCTTTGCAATGACGAAAGTCTCCTACTCCGGCAAAATCATGGAAGTCATCCTGGGTCAGGGTGACAAAGCCCTAACGGTAGGCGGTGAGAGCGCTTACCCATTTCACACCTTCGAAGGCGTCATGCCCCGAAAACCGGTGCTGGCTATGGAGGTGTGGGACATGACCCCAACCGATTGGCCGGTCGCCTGCAGCGCACCCGTCGCTGACGTCATGAGCGATCCCGGCGCTTGGGCCAAGAAGTGCGTGGAAGAGTACGGGGCCGAAGCAATTGTGCTGCAGCTGAAATCCACCGATCCCAACGGCCTGGACGCCCCACCCGAGAAGGCATCCGAGGCCGTGGGTAAGGTGCTGGCGGCGGTGAAGGTACCTCTGATTGTGTGGGGCTCAGCCAACCCCGGTAAAGACGCCGAGAGCTTCAAGAAAATAGCTGAGGATTACCAGGGCAAGAGCCTGCTTTTGGGGCCAGTCTCCGAGGACAACCATAAAGCTGTGGGCGCCGCCGCCCTAGCTTACAAGCACTCTCTCATCGCCTCCTCGCCTATCGACGTCAACCTGGCCAAGCAGCTCAACATCCTCCTTAGCAACCTTGGCGTACCACTTACCAACATCGTCATCGATCCCACCACCGGGGGCCTGGGCTACGGGATGGAGTACTCCTACTCCGTGATGGAGCGTATCCGCATGGCCGCTCTGGTGCAGGATGACGACAAGCTGATGTTACCCTTGATCAACAATGTGGGCAATGAGGTCTGGAAGTGCAAGGAGGCCAAGCTCAGCAACGAGGAGGCACCCGAGCTTGGCGACGCCATGAAACGTGGTGTGCTGATGGAGACAACGGCGGCGATTTCCTTTTTGATGGCCGGCTCCGATATCCTCATCCTACGTCACCCCCAGACCCTGCAGCGGGTTAAGAATTTTATGGCCAAAATGGCTGCCCCTCGGGCCGCCGCCGCTGCCAAAGTAAAGGTTGACCGGCCCACAGCCGCCCCGGTGACTGCCGCCGCTGCCACGGTGAAGGTTGACCGACCTACGGCCGCTCCGGTGGCCATCATCGCCCCGGTAGCCATCGCTGCCGCCAAGCCGGCGGCCACCGCCGTTCCGGTCGTAGATGCTGCCGTTCCGGTCGTAGATGCTGCAGCCGAGGCTAAGGCTGAAACCGTCGCCAGAGCAGCCATCGAGGCTGCAGCCAAGGCCAAGGCTGAAGCCACCGCCAGAGCGGTTATCGAGGCTGCAGCCAAGGCCAAGGCTGAAGCCACCGCCAGAGCGGCCATCGAGGCCGTAGCCGAGGCCAAGGCTCGCGAGGACAAGAAGCTGAAGGAAATCGCCGAATTGAACGCTCTACGCGTTAAACGTGCCGCTGAGGCGATAGCCCGTGCTTCCGCACATGCCTGCACTCCAACCCGCAAGGAAGGTATAAATTACGGTAAGGGTCGCGAGGCTGGCACCGCCGGTTCCGACGCCTCCTACATTTACTCCAGTTTGGAGCGCTGGGCGCTACGTGGGCCTGGCTTCCTCAAATAGACCCAATATCGGGGTACCGGAGCCGCTTCGAGATTCCGTTCCGGCGACCTCTAGCGCGCGGTCAAGGGAAGGGGCGCCGCCAGGGGCTCGAAAAGGACGGGCAGAGTAAGGAAGAAACGTCGGACAATCCGGCGTCCAGTTAAATTATGAGTTGAGAGGGGAAATCATTACCCCAACAAGAGGAGAAACCTCTGATGTCGGCAGATGAGATCAAGGCCAAAGTCGAGGCCAAAGAGGCCAAGAAGGCTAGTCCCAAGGAAGTCACCATTGACCCCGCCACTACGCAAATGCTTCAGAAAGCCCAGGCCGATGGTTGCGAGACCATTTTCGATCGGGCCGTGACCATGAAGCCTTGCAACATCGGCGAACAGGGCACTTGCTGCAAAATGTGTGCACAGGGTCCCTGCCGCCTGCCCCTGACCAAGAAACAGGCCGAAAGCGTGGACGACCGCAAGGGCCTGTGCGGTGCTACCCCCGAAACTATCGCCGCGCGCAACTTTGTACGCATGATTGCCGCCGGCACGGCCGCCCACAGCGACCACGGCCGAGGCGTGACCGAGGTCTTCCTGGCGGCGGCCCGCAAGGAGACCAACGACTACCAAATCAAGGACACCGAGAAGCTCCTGGAGATCGCTCCTGACTTCGGCGTGCCCACCACGATCCTGGTCGACGGCGCTGAGCAGCAGCGCGATCTCTACGAAATCGCTGTAGAAGTAGGCGAGGCGGCCATGGCCCAGTGGGGCCAGCAGCACGGCGAATTGCCCCTGTTCAAGCGCGCGCCAGAGCCCCGCTACGAGTTGTGGAAGAAACACGGCGTCATCCCCCGTGGTATCGACCGTGAAATCTGCGAGCTGATGCACCGCACCCACATGGGCGTAGACCAGGACTACCGCAATCTGATGAAGCAGGGCACTCGCGTGGCCTTGGCCGACGGTTGGGCCGGCGCTATGACCGCTACCGACTTGCAGGACGTGCTTTTCGGCACGCCCTACCCCATCCAGGGCGAGATCAACCTGGGTGTCTTGAAGGAAGACCACGTCAACATCATCGTGCATGGCCACGAGCCGCTGTTATCCGAGATGATTGTGGTAGCCGCTCAGTCGCCAGAGATGCTGGATTATGCTAATACCAAAGGCGCCAAGGGTATCGTGCTGGCCGGCATGTGCTGCACCGCCAACGAAATCCTGGTACGCCACGGCATGCCCATCGCCGGCAACTATCTGCAGCAGGAGCTGGCCATCGTTACTGGCGCCCTGGATGCCATGGTCGTCGACGTGCAGTGCATCATGGAAAATTTGGCCAACGTGGCTAAGTGCTATCACACCAAGGTAATCACTACCAACCCTCGGTGTATGATCGAGTCCGGCGAAACCACTCACATTGAGTTCGACGAGCATCACGCCTTGGAAGACGCCATGAAGATCGTCCGGGTAGCCGTGGATAATTACTCCAACCGCAAGCCCGGCACTCTGATGATTCCCTCGGTCAAGGAAAAGATGGTCGTGGGCTTCTCCTATGAAGCCATCAACTATCACCTGGGCGGTACCTTCCGCGGCTCCTTCGTACCGCTTAACGACAACATCATCAACGGCCGCATCCGCGGCGTGGCTGGCGTGGTGGGTTGCAATAACGCCCGCAGCATTCACGACTCGGCTCACCTGACCTTAATCAAGGAGCTGATCAAGAACGATGTTATCGTTCTGACCACCGGTTGCGCGGCCATGACTTGCGGCAAATTCGGCCTGCTCTCCCCCGAGAGCGCCAAGGTCTACTGCGGTCCTGGCTTGGCTGAAGTCTGTGAGGCCGTGGGTATCCCGCCGGTCCTGCACATGGGCTCCTGCGTGGACAACACCCGCATTCTCATGGCCGCTACTCAGGTGGTCAAGGCCGGCGGTCTGGGCAAGGACCTCTCCGACCTGCCGGCAGCCGGTGCCGCCCCTGAGTGGATGAGTGAGAAAGCCATCGCCATCGGCCAGTACTTCGTGGCTTCTGGCGTGTACACCGTTTTCGGCGGAACTTTGCCGGTGACCGGCTCACCCAAGTTTCAGAAACACCTGTTCGAGGAGATGGAGGATTTCTACGGTGGCAAGTGGGACCTGATCGTGGATCCCATGGAGATGGCCGCTAAGATGATCGCCCACATTGACAAGAAGCGCAAGGCGCTCGGCCTGGACAAGGCCAAGGAGCGCGTGCTCATGGACATGGCTGACCGGCAGAAGCTGGACGCCGCCTAATCTGCGCTGCTAAGACCTCTCTAGAAAGGGGGAGCAAAAAATGTCTAAACTGGTAGCGTTCGCAGCCATCCAAGGCGCTTACAATATTGTATCCAAAGCCGAAGGCGTCTACAAGCGGGCTCTAGAGCAGTATGGCCCCGAGAAGAAGCTCGAGTTCCCCAATACCGCTTACTACCTGCCCATCATCTACTCGCTGTTGGGCATCCCGATTAAGACCATCGGCGACGCCAAAAAGGCCATGGGCGTAGCCCGCCGGCTGTTGCCGCCTCACGTCAAAAATTTCAACCATTTACCCTACCTGGGACCCCTGCTAGACGCCGGCATGGCCGCTATCTTCGCAGAGGAGGTGGTCGAGGCCATCCGTTACATCGACGACCCCAATTTCTATTTTACCTCCGAGGTATGCGACCCCGAGAACGGCAAGATCTGGTTGGGCGCCGCCGAGGACACCGTATTCCGTAAGCGTGGCGTGGAGTTCGTGGACGGCTCGGCGCCGGGCTTCGCCGCCATCGTGGGCGCTGCCCCCAGCCCCGCGATCGCCAAGCTCATCGCTGAGGAGTATCAGCGGCGCAACCTGTACGTGTTCATGTGCGCCAACCAAGCCGGCACCACCTTCAGCGAGCAACTGATCGAGGCTGGCGTGCAGATCGGCTGGAACACCCGGCTAGTGCCCTTCGGTCCCGACATCTCAGCCGCCGTCTTCGCCCTGGGCTTCGCCAACCGCGCGGCCATGGCCTTCGGCGGCGTGAAGCCCGGCGACTACAAAAAAATGCTCTTGTACAACAAGGAACGCATCTTCGCCTTCGTCAACGCTCTGGGCGAGGTCAACGCCGAATGGGCGGCTAACGCCGCCGGCGTAGTCAACTGGGGCTTCCCCACCATCGCCGACACCGATATCCCCGAGATTCTGCCCACCGGCGTGTGCACCTACGAACACGTGGTGGCCAACGTCAAACACGAGGACATGGTTCAGCGTTCGGTGGAAGTCCGCGGACTCAAGACCGTAGTCACCAAGGTAGACGTGCCCGTAAGCTACGGCGCGGCTTTCGAGGGTGAACGCATCCGCAAGGACGACCTGTTCGTGGAGATGGGCGGCGGCAAGACCCAAGCCACGGAGCTGGTCGAGATGGCCGATATGGACGCCATCGAAGACAACAAGGTCACCGTGGTAGGCAAGAGCTTGGCCGACCTGGGCGAAAAGGGTGGCAGACTGCCCTTGGGTATCTTCGTGCAGGTGGCCGGCCGCAAAATGCAGCCCGACTTCGAGCCCATCCTGGAGCGCCAGATCCACCACCTGGTCAACTACGCCCAGGGCATCATGCACATCGGCCAGCGCGACATCGCCTGGATTCGTATGGGCCGTCCGGCTGTGGACAAGGGCTTCGAGCTCAAGCACCTCGGCCAGATCATCCACGACATGTTCCACAAGGACTTCGGCTCTATCCTGGACAAAGTGCAGGTTACCCTGTATACCGACAAGGCTGAAGTGGACAAAATCACTGAGAAAGCCCGTGCCGTGTACAAAGCCCGCGATTCGCGGGTGGAGAATATGACCGACGAGGCGGTGGAAACCTACTACTCCTGCACCCTATGCCAGTCCTTCGCCCCTAGCCACGTCTGTGTAGTTAGCCCCGAGCGCACCGGTCTGTGTGGCGCCTACAACTGGATGGATTGCAAGGCCTCCTTCGAGATCAACCCCACCGGCCCCAATCAGCCTATCGAGAAGGGCGAGTGCCTGGATCCCAAGCTGGGCCAGTGGAAGGGCTGCAACGACTTTGTTTATAAAGCCTCCCGTCAGAAGATCAGCCATTACAACTTCTACAGCATGATCTATGACCCCATGACCACTTGTGGCTGTTGCGAGTGCATTGCCGCCATGCTGCCCGGCTGCAACGGCATCATGACCGTGCACCGCGACTACACCGGTGAGACTCCCTGCGGTATGAAATTTACCACTCTGGCCGGCGTGATGGGCGGCGGCGCCTCCTCGCCGGGCTTCGTGGGCCATTCCAAGTACAACATCATCCAGCGCAAGTATGTGGCCGGCGACGGCGGCCTCCTGCGTATGGTTTGGATGCCCAAGAGTCTCAAGGAAGAATTGCGTGAGGGTCTGGAGCGCCGCGGTAAGGAAATGGGCGTGCCTGACCTGATCGACAAGATTGCCGACGAGACCGTGGGCACCGACGAAGCCACCGTCATGGAGTTCTTGCGGAAGAGCGGTCACCCGGCCATTAGCATGGATCCCATCGTTGGCTAGCTAAAATAATAAGGGGGCCCCCCCCTGGCCCGGGGAGGCCTCCAATCTTCAGTACCGATCTAATTCGCGGGTTCTTTGGGAAGGAGTGGAGCATGGCCCTTACCGGCATTCAGATTTTTAAACTATTGCCCAAAACAAACTGCGGGGAGTGCGGGGTACCCACTTGTCTGGCCTTTGCCATGAATTTGGCGGCTGGCAAGGCCGAATTGGACGCCTGCCCTTACGTCTCCGACGAAGCGCGCGCGCAACTGACTGAGGCCAGCGCTCCCCCCATCCGCCCCGTGGCCATCGGCAGCGGTAACACCGCCCTCAAGATCGGCGGCGAGACCGTGCTGTTTCGTCACGAGAAAACCTTCTTTAACCCCTGCGCATTTGCCGGCACCATCAAGGACACCGATGCCGACATCGCCGGCAAAGCCAAGCGCTGGGCCTCTTTTAAGTGGGAGCGCGTGGGGCTTACCCTGCGTCCCGAGCTGGTCTTCCTGGAGTGCAAGAGCGGCGACGCCAAAAAGTTCCAGGGAGCCGCCCAGGCCGTGGTGGATAATTCCGACCTGTCCTTGATCCTGGCTTGCGAGGACCCGGCCATCCTGGGTCCGGTGGCGGCGGCCTTCAAGGACAAAAAGCCCCTGCTTTACGCCGCCACGGCGGCCAACGCTGACAAGATGTGCGCCATCGCCGGCGAGACCCGCCTACCGCTGGTCGTCAAGGGCGTGAACCTGGACGAACTCGCCGAGCTGACCGCCGAATTGACCGGCGCCGGCTTGAAGGACCTGGTCATCGACACCGGCTCTCGCGACCTGCCAGGCATCTTCGAGGACAACGTGGCCACCCGGCGAGCCGCCCTCATGGCTCAGAACCGGGCCCTGGGCTTTCCGGTGATCAACTTCGCCTGCGCCGCCGGCGGCGACGACCTAGCCGACCAGGTGGCGGCGGCGGCCCTGATGGTGGCCAAGTACGCGGGCATCATCGTCCTTAGTGACATCACAGCTGAGGCTATCTTTCCGCTTCTTTTGGAGCGCCTGAACATCTATACGGATCCCCAGCGTCCCATGACCGTCACCCAGGGTATTTTCGAGGTCGGCGGCCCCAACCCCGACTCCCCGATAATCGTGACCACCAACTTCTCGCTGACCTACTTCATCGTCAGCGGCGAAACCGAGTCCTCCCGCGTGCCCGCCTGGCTTTTGATTAAAGATACCGAGGGGTTATCGGTCATGACCGCCTGGGCCGCCGGCAAATTCTCCGGCGACGACGTGGGCATGTTCGTCAAGAAGAGCGGTATCGATCAGAAGGTCAACCACAAGAGCATCATCATCCCCGGTTACGCGGCGGCCATCGCCGGCGACCTGGAAGAGGAACTCCAAGGCTGGAAAGTGCAAATCGGCCCCCGTGAGGCAGCTCACCTAGCCAAATTCCTCAAGGAGTGGAAAGCTTAGCACTATAAGCCGGGTGCCGGGGAGCATAGCTCCCCGGCACCCGGGAACCGCTGCCCGGCGTTTGTTTGGTGGGCAGCGCGAGAAATGAGGGGGCGCGAGGACGTCCTTTTGCGCGTTCAAAGGTGATTCCCTACGCTCCTCCTTTCCCCCAATCCTAGCGAGGGTGACCCATGAAGCTTATTGGTGAAAACCTCAACGTGATCAAGACGGTGTGCGGCCAGGCTTTCAAGGACCGTAACCCTGAGCCCATCCAGAAAGTCGCTCTGTCCGAGAAGGCCGCCGGCATGGACTGGATCGATATCAATCTGGGACCGGCGCGTAAGGGCGGGCCAGAGCTGATGGAGTGGGTGGTCAAGACGGTGCAGGAGGTGGTACCGGACATCCCCCTGGCGCTGGACACCAGCAATATCGAGGCCATCGAGGCCGGCCTGGCCGTGCATAAGGGCACTGCGCTGGTCAACTCAGTTATGGCCCGCCCCGAGCGCTATACAAAAATGCTGCCCATGGTGGCCAAGTACAAGGCCGACATGGTGGCTTTGTTGTGGGGCCCCGAGGGCCTGCCCCGCGACGAGAACGAGCGCGCCAGCCTGGCTGTGGAGCTGTGCTACGCCGCCAACGAGGCAGGCATCGTCAACGAGCAGCTCTTTGTGGACCCCATCATCACCCCGGTGAACATCCAGCAGCCCCAGCTCATGGCCACCATGACCTTTATGCAAATGCTCCAGGACATAGCCCCCGGCGCGCGTAGCACTAACGGTCTGTCCAACATCAGCAACGGCACCCCGTGGCGTGAGCCCCTGAACCAGATTTACATGATTATGCTGGAGCGCTCGGGTATGTACTCTTGCATCGCTGACTACGAGGACCATCTCTTGATCGACATCGCTCGCGGTCGCCGCGACGATCTGGTGCGGGTGGTGCACAAGGTCATGGATGGCGAGATCACCAACCCCGACCAGGTTGAAGGCGATGAGGCCAAGCTCTTCGTGCGCGGCGCTCGCGTTATCCTGGGGCACACTCTGTACTCCGACTCCTGGATGAACATGTAACATGTAGCCACCGCTATGGCTCGGGTCGTCCTGGGGGGCCTCTCCGCGACGATGGTTAAGATTAGACTTGATTTTCAGCGCCCGGCGAAGCCCCTTGCCGGGCGCTGGCCTTTGCGGTCTTCCTTATAGGCTCCTACGCTGGCAGGTAGGCGTCCGGATTTTGGCAAGCCAAAAAGCGTGATTATATCTTTAATAAATCCAGGTCCCGAAGAGGCTATTTGGCGGGCGACTCGGTGGTAGCCTCAGGTTAGGGCTGATCGGCGGGTTGGGGCTTGAGTTTCTTTTTAGGGGGTGAGGCTAGAAGCCTCTTAACCACATCGGTAACCTCTTTTTGTCTTTTTGCCTGGCTTGGTTGGTCTGTGTCATTTACCATAATTCCACCCAAATAGGCGCGTTGGAGTACCTTCTCGCACGGGATTCCAGTACCCCCCAACGCCTTCATCTCTTACAAACCCCTTAACGTCCGCCATTGTTAATTCTTGCTTTGTTCTGATCGGGAAGTAAGGGAATTTATCAGATTGGCTTGACCAGGTCAGTGTTGTCCAAGATAGATTCGCAAAAGCCAGCTAAGTGATCGAAGCGAGATGCCCTCATTCCAGCGTAATAGTGTGGTTTTGCCAAAAACCAACAAAATCGCGACCAAGAGAGGGTACGTCCATGCTCAGGTCCGAACCAATGGATTTTCCTGTTGGACTCAGTTTGTGAACATGCTTTTCTATCAGCTGGCTAGGGCCGTCTCCCTGAAGGAGATCTGCCAGGATCTTTCCTGCTACTTGGGCAAGCTGTTCCACCGTGGGGTAAGCG
Source organism: Desulfarculales bacterium (assembly GCA_965112955.2). Lineage (GTDB taxonomy): Bacteria > Desulfobacterota > Desulfarculia > Desulfarculales > Desulfarculaceae > JACRDC01. The sequence goes on along the minus strand of CBCOTF020000366.1, from coordinate 26,372 downwards.
CGGACCCCAAAAGACCATTATGTCCTACGCCAACCAGCATAGGCTCTCGTCTTCGTTCCGAGCCCTGTTTTTCAAAGTCAGAGAGCGCTTCCATGCCCAAGGCTTCCTGAGCAGAGAAAAGGGCAAGTTCAAATTCAATAACAAGCTCCTGGCTGGACTCCTCCACCATCACCCTGTGCCTGAGCTTGTTCCCCTGGGCCGAGTACAAGCGGGCCAAGGGCGGGATCAAGGCTCACATCATGCTGGACCACGACGGATATATGCCCAGCTTTATCTTGCTCATCGAGGCCAAGGTGGCTGATGTCACCTTGGCTACGAATTCCGTTTCAAGCGGGCTAGTATGATTCCACGCGATGTGGGCCTCTTGGGGTATTAGGCGGCGCTGGATAACACCTGATTGGCTATGCGGTTGTTTTTTCGGATTAATTTGACGAAAGGTTTCTGATTATCCTGGACTGGCCCTTCCTTTTTCATTTGATCAGATAAATTCTGTTGCGGCAATGCGAATGTGCTCTGGGGAGACGACCCGAGCCTGCTCCTCGGCGGCAGCTACAATCCGCACTTCAGGCCAGGTTGTTGGCCCTTCGGAAGAGGCCGCTGGAGCCCTGCTGTATGGCGATGATGGCCAGATCAGAGAAGAATTTCTGTTTGACGCCTGCGATTTTGCGATGGTGCTGCAGGAGGTAGTTCTGCATGTCCTGGAGGGAGACGCCGGCCAGATGGCTTCTGGCTACAACCCTGGAGGCCAGAGGCAGGGAGGCTCTGTATATGAGTATGAGGAGGTTGGCGAAGTCGTTCTGGCTGGCCAGGATGAAGGGCAGGATTGGAGTCTTTCTGAAACTGAGTGCTGGTGTGCAACTCGGCCAGGACTTGAAGCCTACGGAGGGAGGTTTCCTCGATGATGAGGACGGGTTTCTTCTTGCGGTCCTGGGGGACGGACCTCCAGGACCTATTTTCTTATGAGTTTGGTGAGGACGGCCCTTGAGGAATTGGCGGCGTCCATTTCGAGCGCGACGCAGAATTGCCTGTAGAGTTCCAGGATAGAGCCCTGTCAGAGCCGAAAAGCTTCCTGGTGAGAGCAAAGAAGGCGTGATAGCTTGGTTACATGAATCGCTGACCTCCGGGTCTGGTTCTTGCTAGAAAAGGGAGCCGCCCGTGGTGGCTGTGGTGGTGGAGCTGGATTCCAAGCGCAGCAGGTGATGGTCGTGCTTAACCCTGCAATTGACGGCGAGGTCCAGCAGACTGAACAAGCCGTGGGAGCGATCTTTCAGTAGGACCTCTACGCGGTCGTGGCCATGGTCGTGGTAAAGGAGGATGTTTTGCTTGCTGGTCAGAGGCACTGGGGCTTCGTATATAGTCTGCTGGCCAGGGAGACGGTGCGGTCCAGGACCACGCGGCACGTGGCTCTTTTTTTGAAGTAGTTTTCCAGGTCGGCGTGGGCCGCCGGTCGGACGCACTCCCCCTTGCTGGTGAAGCGCTGCAGGGAGGCCTGTCCGGTGCCCAGATGCTTGCGTTAGTGGTAAACGTCCCTGATCTAGCACTCCAAGGCCTCATTGATGTCCCGAAGGGTATAGCCCTTGAAGCCGGAGAAAAACTGGGAGCTGACGGTGCGGAATAATTTTCGATCTTACCCCTGCCCTGAGGCACGTAGAGCGGTGAGTGGACTAGGGCGATGCCCAGGGAGGCGGTGATCTCTTCCAGATGTTGGGAGCGGAAGGCGGGACCGTTGTCGAGGTAGAGCTTGAGTGGTAGCCTTCGTTTGTGCAGGGCCTGGCGCAAGGCCTATAGATAAACGGCCTATGCATGGGTCCACTCTTACAAATGTCGTTGGGCAGCTCGGCCTAGAAGCGCCTGCGGTCGACAGGTGGAGCGGCCTGTTTATCCATCAGCCCCTGCTGGTGCAAAACGCGGTAGACGGTGGGCGTCTTTAGGATCAAATCGAGCGCGGTCAAGCGTTAGCGCATCATCCCGCTGATAAGGATAATCACTGACGCCGTGGGCAGCTTCCCTGCGCAGGCGGATCAGGGCCTGGACGGTGTCCTCGTGCGGTTAGAGACGGGAAATTGCCACCGCTGGGCGCACTTGTCTCGCAGTAATCTTTATCGTTCACTATGCTCCATGTAGTCCCTGGTAAAAAAATCGCTGATGACGCCGAAACGGAAGATGGCTATCCGTTTTTTCTAAAGCAGGCCCTTGAGCCAGTGCGCTGGCGGGAGCGCAGCAGGCCAGGGTCCCATCTGCCCCGGGCTAGCTTATTGGAAAGGTTTTGCCGAATGGTCTCCACCGGAGCCTGGAACCGGCTACAGTAGCCCCGCGGCTGCAGCCGGATCACACATCCGCCCGGCAATCAGGGCAGAGGAAACGTCGAAGCCAAATCGTTTGAGGGGCTTCATCAAAATAGGCAGACATGAAGCCGTGCTCCCATAATTATGGCTGTCCAATTACCGGAGCCACAATTTTCGGACAATAAAAAAACATGCATGGTTTACTTAGTGGTTATAGTGTGTTATTGATATCAAAAGGTCATTGTTGTTGTCGTGGCCAGAAGTGAGGCAAGGCTGGCCTGGTCGAGTGACTACAGAGCCCTAATGACCGGTGAGGGTGACTTACACCCGCGGGGGAGAGGGGTATCAGACCTCAACCAGAGCCAGCACAGTGCGTTTAACCGTTGTTTTGACCAGGAGGCTTGCAATGAAAAAATTAGTGATTCTGGTGGCCATGGCCTTCGCCCTGAGCTGCACGCCCTTCGCCTTCGCCGCCGAGACGGCTGCTCCCACGGATAAGCCGGCCATGGAGAAGGAGACCAAGAAGGCCAAGAAAGCCAAGAAGACCGCCAAGAAGGCCAAGAAGCCTGCCGAGGCCAAGTAGCTCCTTTGAGATTGTAGTTGCTGGCTTTAAAGCCAGCGCTTGGACATGGGCCGCGAACCCTCGCGGCCCATGCCGTTTGTCTCATCATCTCCTGCACAGCCATTTCCGCACCACCTAGCCCCTAGCGCTAATCCCAGGAAATATTTCGCCGGCAGAGGAGACAGGAAGAATAAAAAAAGTATAATAATACCATTATATATGAAAAAAGGATGGCCATTGACTAGTGTTCTGTAAATATCCAAGGCCACTTCCCTGGCCCTGCACACCATGGTGCTGCTGGCGACAAATCCAGAAAAAACCATGTCCAATCGAGATATAGCCGCCTTGCTCAAGGTTTCCAAGGCATTCCTGGCCAAGGTGCTACAGCGCCTGGGGCGGGCGGGGCTGGTCAACTCCCAGCGCGGCCCCAAGGGCGGCTTTAGCCTGAAGCGCGACAGCCAGGATATCAGCCTGCTGGCGGTGTACGAGTCCCATTGCAAGCGAGGAATGCCATGCGCAAACCTAGAAACATCATTGAAATAGACGAGGAAAAGTGCACCGGCTGCGGTCAGTGCATTCTGGACTGTGCCGAGGGAGCCTTGCAGTTGGTAGATGGCAAGGCTAAGCTGGTGGGAGAGATCTACTGCGACGGTCTGGGGGCCTGCCTTTCCGGTTGCCCCGTTGGCGCTTTGCAAGTCACAGAGCGTGAGGCCAACGATTTCAATGAAAAAGCCGTGGAAGAACTTTTGCGCTCCCAGGGCCGGAGCCTGCCGCCGGCCGGCCAGGGGACGCAGCCCAGCCACCACCACGGACACGACCACGGGTATCATCACGGGCTCCAGAGCGCGCGCCATCTGCCCCCCCATGCGGGCGGCTGCCCCGGCTTGGCGGGCATGACCCTCTCGCCCTGCACTGGCCCCGCCCCGGTCCTGGATCAGGCCAGCTCCCAGTTGGGGCACTGGCCCATAAAGCTGCAATTGGTCAATCCCCAGGCCCCCTTCTTCAAGGGCGCCGACCTTTTGCTGCTGAGCGACTGCGCCGCCGCCTCCCTGCCCGACCTGCACGCACGCCTGCTTAAGGGGCGCGCCATAACTCTGGCCTGCCCCAAGCTGGACAACGCCCAGGCCCATATCGACAAGCTGGCCCAGGTGCTGGCCATGGCGAGTCCGCGTTCGCTCAGCGTGGTTATTATGGAGGTGCCGTGCTGCAAGGGCCTGGAGTACATCGCCCAGCAGGCTTTGGCCAAGTCTGGCACCCAGCCCAAGTTGGGCAGCCTGGTGGTAGCTCGCAACGGCTGGGTGCTGGAAAGCCACCTGCCCTGGGAGACCGGCCAGTAGGCGGGAGCATGGTGCGAACTCATTGGTGAGATAGAGAGAAGGCGCACTTGGTTTAGGACAGCGACGCGGCAGCTGCCCAGGGGCGTGCTTATATTAACTTAAGCGATGCGACCGAGGCCCGCTTACAGGCCGTCATTGGCGGACGCTCGGAGCAGTAGATAGCTAGCGCCTGCTGCCCTAGGACAATCGCCCCGGCATCAACCTCACGGTGGTGGAGGCTTGCCGCAGCGAAGTTGGCGGCTGCCCCAACCGTCTTATCGACGTGGAGGCCTGGCGTCGGGACTTGAAGGAGTGACTGGCCCGAGCACCTGTGGGCCCGCGTCGGCGACCCCAAGGTGCCCCATTACCACAAGCTGCGCCTGGCCGTGAGCGGTTGCTCAAACGGCTGTTCGCGTCCACAGATCGCCGATCTAGCCTTGGTGGGCTTAGTGTGTCCGGAGTTTCACTTGGACCACTGCCTGGGCTGGGGGGTCTGCGCTAGGGGCTGTCCTGATCAGGCTATCGCCATGATCGACGACCGGACGCCTAGAATTAAAAGGCCTGCCAGGAATGCCTGGTCTGTCAAAAAACTGGCCTTACGTAAGGTATTATCACCATCGACTCGGCGGTGCGTTTGCTGATGGGCGGCAAGCTGGGGCGTCACCCCTACCTGGCGTAAGCGGTGGCCGAGGCCGGCCGGCCGGAGGCGGCGGTGGAGATGTTCAAGGCGGTGGTGAAAAATTTTTTGAACACGGCCAACCCGGACGAGCGCTTCGCCGCCTGGTGGACGCGTACGTATTAGGAGGGAGTTGGAGCTTTGGGCAAAACCATGTGCCCCGGACAGGATACGGCCTTCTGGAAGCTGGGCGACATCTTCGAGGTGCCTTGCAGCCACTGCGGCTACGAGATGGAGTTCTTTAAGGACGACGCCAGCAGCCGGTGCACCGGCTGCGGAGCACGGGTGCAGAATCCCAAGCTCAATCTTGGCTGCGCCCAGTGGTGCGAGCACGCCAAGGAATGCCTGGGTTACGACCCCAAGGAGGTGATGCAGGCTGAGGGCGAGGAGACCCCCCTGGTGGATCGCTTGGTGGAAGCCATGAAGCATATTTTCGGCAGCGACCAAAAGCGCATTACCCACACGCTCACCGTGCTGGAGCGGGCTAAGGAGATCCTGCGCGCTACGAAGAACGCCGATCCCAAGGTGGTGCTGGTAGCAGCGGTGTTGCACGACATCGGCATTCAGGAGGCCGAGCGCAAGCACGGCTCTAACGCCGGCCGCTGGCAAGAAATCGAGGGGCCGCCAATCGCCGAGCCGATCATGAAGGAACTGGGCCTGGACAAAGAGGTCTGCGACCACGTCAGCCGCATCATCGCCAACCACCATAGCGCCAAGGAAATTGACACCCTGGAATTTTGCATCCTGTGGGACGCCGACTGTCTGGTGAACATCCCCAATGAGTACCCGGACCACACCCCTGAGAAGCTCACGGCCCTGATCCACAAGGTCTTCAAGACTATGAGCGGCCGTAAGATCGCCCTGGAGCGACTTTTGCCCAGACCGGAGGCCGGCGACAGCGGACCAGTGGACACTAAAGGGCAGCCCCCCGCGAGCTAGGTCAATAAAATTTTCAAAGACGCGGTTAGAGACTCGAGACCTCCGATCCGCTGAACTTTAATAATTGGTTGTCCTCCATCTTTTTTATCCAGCTAGCGTCTTTGAACCAGCGCTGGTTCAGCATTGCCAGGTGGCCAGTGTTCCCTGAGCAATGCTGTCCAAGACAAGCGTCGCGGCTAAAAACAATTATATAAAAACGGTTCATTATTTATAAAATTTAGCAGTTTTGCGAAAAAGCCGCCGCGTTTGGGCTGGTATTTTTTGTTTCACTTGCGGTTGCCTGTCCAGGTCAAGTAAAAGCGGTAACTAGATCTGTCCGGGCATTAGGGATAGGATGTGATGGGGATGTTAGCGCCAGGCACGCAACTCCCTTTATGTGAAAAGATTTAGGCGCAGCATGGCGGCCAGAGAGCAGAGCGATCAAGGCTGTCCAAACCTGGATTTCCAAGGCGTGGCTGCTGATGCCACGAAGATTTTTACCTTAAAATTTTGCTTAAGCGCTTTGGAAAACAGCTCGATCTTCCAGCAGTCCTTATAGATGTAAGCCACGATGGAGACCATTAGCTTGTGGTGATTTGGTCAAAAGCACGACTTGCTTTTGATTCTTTTCGTCCCACACCACCAGACAACGCAGGGGGTAGGGACAATCGGTCAGGCTACTGATGAGGAGAATGATGATTTGATCGGCCAAGACGTTTTGGGCTTTAGGCCCTGGACGAATAGCCATCATCTCGAAAACAGCGTTAGATTTGAGGCGGGTGCTGAAGAAGACGCCCTGGCCGGTCCACTTGCCAAACAGGGCATAGTCCTAGTAGCCCCGGTTCAAGACCAGGATGGAGTCAGGGTTTAGGGCCAGTCCCTGGGCCACGGTGACATCGGCCACCTTGACATTGATGAGCAGGACAAAGCTGGGCATGTAGTCGTCGCGGTCCAGCATCATGTGAGCCTTGGCCCCGCCCTTGGCCCGCTTGTATTCGACCCAGGGGAACAGGCTCAGGCACAGGATGATGGTGTAGGAGTCCAGGCTCAGGAGTTGTTCTTAAATTTGAACGTACCCTTGTCCCTGTCCAGGGAGCCTTGGGCACAGAAGCGCTCCATAGCTTTGAAGAACAGGGCCCGGAATAAGGACGAGGGCCTGTGCTGGTTGGCGTAGGACAAAGTGGACCTTTTGGGAGCCGCGCTCACCTCAAGGTGGGACAGCGTGCCCAAACAGTAGGAAAGACTTTGGCAGATCTCCCTTAGGAAGTCGGCCCTGGCCAGATGGCAGAAGAGCATAGCCACGAACTGGGTTCAACAGGGAAATCCCTTGGTCCTGACCTCGGCACCGTGCTCCTTGGCGACCAACTAAGTGCGGGGAAAATGATGCCGCACTACGCTGGGATGAGGGCATCTCGCTTCGATCACTTAGCCGGCTTTTGAGAACCTATCTTGGACAACACTGAGCTACTATAAAGTATTTAAGGCTAATCATTATTAGGCCGCAGCTAGCCCCGGAGCAGGAGACCTTTTATGCCCGAGAATGCCCCGCAGTTCCAATGGCGTTACCCCCAGACCTTTTGGGCCGTGGCCGTGGCCGCCGCTACCACGCCGCGCGACTTCTTCGCTCAGATGCCCCGCCAGGGCGGATATCTGCCGCCTCTGGCCTTCTTCGTGGCGGCGATGCTTCTGCCAACGTTGGTGCGAAGCATAGGCAAATGGTCGGAAGGCCCGGTAGCCATGCTGACCTTCCTGGGCACGTCCCTGCTCTTCTCCCTGGTGATGGTATTGGTCTTCGCCTTTGCGCTTTATTGCGTCTGCCGCTTCTTGTTTCAAACCATCCTGGAGTTGCCGGACGTGACCGCTATAGTCTGCTACAGTTCGGGGGTGCGGATTCTGGAGTTTGTGCCCCAGTTGCTTTCGCCCCTGTCCAGTACGTTGCTGGCCATAATCATGGTCCTGTTCATCGGCTCCCTGGTCTGGACGGGCCTGCACGTCGCAGGGAATATGAACCGATACCAGGCCTTAATGGCGCTAGGGTTGTCCTTCGTGGCCATTGTGGGCTTATGGCTGTTGGTCAACGTGCTGCGCGGGAACTCTCCCCTACCGGGGCTGTCGCCCGCCGCCGGCGCGGGAGGAGCCCCCGCGCCAGGCGGGCCCTAGGCCGGCTAGCGGGGTGTGTTATCCTGTCTAAATTTGAACAGGATGGCTGCTCCCCCTCCGAGCGGGCCGCCAAGGGTGCGGGACTTATGACGACAAGCGCGCTGAAATTACCCGGACCTCCCCGCCTCAAATACCGGCTGGCCGGCATGGCTTTGGAGCTGGGCAGCATCGCAGCCAACCTAGCTGACATCCTGTTGGTGGAAGTGCTGAACAGCATAATGTCTCTTCCCCTCTTCATGCCACGCCGTATCGGCGCTTCAGCTGATCTTTTCTGCCTTTCTCGTCGCCAGCTTTTTGGTTGACTTGATCGTCTGGTGCGCGGCGGCGGCGGTTTTTTCCTACGTCGTGGCCTCGGTGCCCTAGGCGCGTCCCGTGGCGCCCATGGTTGCCATGCGCGCCATCCTGATAGGCTGTATCATACCGTCTCGACGGCCTTTTGCGGTATGGCGGCGGTGACGGCCGAATCAGAGAAGAAATTCTATTTTAAGCCTGCGATTTTGAGGGGGTGCAGGAGGTAGTCCTGGATATTCTGGAGGGAGACACCGGCCAGATGACTTCTGGCCACGACCTTGGAGGCCAAGGGCAAGGAGGTTTTGGATATGAGGCAGTCGGCGAGGCTGTGTTCTGACCGGCCAGGATGATGGGCAGGATTGGTTTGGAGTCTCCCTGAAACTGAGTGCTGTGGTGTGCAGCTCGGCCAGGACTTGAAGCCTGAGGAGAGCGGCTTTATCGAGGACGAGAACGGATTGCTTCTTGCGGTCCTGGGCGACCTCAAGGATCTGTTTTCTGATGATCTTGGTGAGGACGGCCCTGGAAAAGCTGGTGGTGTCCCCTGCGAGCTCGACGCAGATTTGCCTGTAAAATTCCAGGATGGAACCCTGTGAGGCGGTGGCCCATATGATCTGATACTCGGATGGGTGCGGCCTGCTGGCGGCCCAGCGCAAGGCGGTGGATTTCCCGCTGCCCACCCCTCCGGTGACCAGAGCCAGTGCGCCTTAGGCGGATGGCGTACTCGAAGCGTTTGGCCACGCCGAGGACCTCGGCGGTCTGCATTATTTCGCCTCTTCGTCATCATGAGTGGAATTGGTGCCGTTCCGGTGTCGTGATGCAGCGATCCGTATGGCCGAGTTGAAGCAGGAGGCAATCATGGGCGCCGGCGAGCTTCTGATCCTTGGCCTGGGGTTGCAGCCATCCCTGGCGGCTTGTGGGACAGCGTGTGGACACCGATAAACAGCCCTACGAGGTCTTCTTGGAGGTTGCCGTCAATCGGGGCGCTGGAGTACCCCTGCCCGGAGTGCGGGATGAGGTTCAGCAGTTTAGGAACAGGTGGGCAAGCTTTTCCAGAGTCATAAACGCCATGAGGATCGGGGCCAGGGTCTTGTTGCCAGGCGCGATGCACTTTCAGGGCATGGCGGGTGAAATGGGTGGTGATGCGCCACTGGGCAAGCCCGTACAGAGGTAGCCTTTCTGATCCAGTGCAGCATCTCTTTGAGCCGCCAGGCAGTGGCAGTGGCGAAACCGCCGGTTTCCAGTTCGGTCAGGATCTGCTGCTGCTTTTCGGTTAGCCTGCCGCCGTCAGCGGCCTTGAGCACGGCCCAGCGGGTCGCTTTGGGCAATTTACGCTCCTTAGCCTCGGCCTTTCGGACCGCATCCACGGCGGTGGTAAAGAGTTGGACTACATGGAATCAGTCCACGGTAAGGAAGCGGTGGAATAGAACCAGACAACCCTTGTCCTTGTCGGGGGTAACGAAGATGATCGGCTTTTGCTTGTTGCGGTCTAGGTCGATGAAGACGGTGACGTAGTTGTGGCCTAGCTTAGAAGCGGTTTCGTCCAGAAGCCACGGCCTTGACCCCGTCCAGAACCCTTTTGGACAAGGCCTGGGCCACATATAACTGGACCACCCACCAAAAACGCGTGTCGCTGACCCCGATGATGCGGGCCGCAGCGAGTACGGGCATTTCCCGCACCAGGGTCATGGTCGCCTGCTCGAACAACAAGGTGAACCGACTGCCCTCGCGGATCCAGGGCATTTTGACCTGTTTGGTCCTGTGGTCGGGGCAGCTTACCCGGGGCACCCGGGCGGTTACGTAGTAACGGTATTGGAAAAAATTGAAGTAACGCCAGGTGAATTCGTGGCGGTCGTGAGCCTTGCACGACATCTCGCACTCCGGGCAGGGGTACTCCAGCGCCCCGATTGACGGCAACCTCCAAGAAGACCTCGTAGGGCTGTTTATCGGTGTCCACACGCTGTTCCACCAGCCGCCAGGGAGGGCTGCAACCCCAGGCCAAGGATCAGAAGCTCGCCGGCGCCTATGATTGCTTTCTGCTTAAACTCGGCCATGCGGATCGCTGCATCACGACACCGAAACGGCACCAATTCCACTCATGACGACAAAGAGGCTATTTTTTCACCGCAACCGCCCATGGCCCGCCCGCAGGCTGTTTTTTAACAGCCTGCTAAGGTGCCAGCCCCGGCTTCTGCATTTCTTTGGGCACCCACCAGCGGATGAAGTTGTAGCTAATACCGGCCGGCGCGGGCTCGATGCCCTGGAAGCGGGCATGCACTATGGGCAGCGAATCGGCCACGTACAGGAAGGTGTAGGGCACCTCTTCGGCTAGGATCTCCTGCACGCGGTCGTAGATAGCCTTGCGCTGGGGGCGATCGAAGATGCGGCGGCCTTCTTCTAGCAGGCGGTCCAGGTCCGGGTTCCAGTAGGCGTTGAAGTTGAGTTTGCCGAAGCCGATGTTGCTGGAGGCGAAGATGTCGTAGATATCCGGGTCTTGGGGAATGGTCCAAGCCAGCAACACAGCGTCGAAGCGCCCCTTGTCGATGAATTCCCGTAAAAACGCCGCCCACTCCACGAGGCGCACTTCCATCTTGATGCCCACCTCGGCCAGGCGGCGCTGGATGATCACCCCGGCGTTCTGGCGGTAGCGGTTGCCCTGGTTGGTCAGGAGCACAAACTGGAAGGGCTGGCCATCCTTCATGAGCACGCCATCCGGGCCGGGCAGCCAGCCGGCCTGGGCCAACAGCTCGCGGGCTTTCTGCGGATCATAGGGATAGCGGTACACGTTGGGGTTGTGCCAGTAGGTGCCTGGCATCAGGGGGCCGGTGCACTCGCGCCCCAGGCCTAGGAGCACGCCCTCGATGATCTCCTCCTTGTTGACGGCGTATGACAAGGCCTGGCGCACCCGCCGGTCCTGAAAGCGCTTGTCGCGCAGGTTCCAGCCTATGTAGTTGTAGGCCGCGGCCAAGTAGCGGTACTTCTTGAAATCCCTGCGAAAGGCCTCGGCTTCGGTCTGACGGCGGTATTGCAGGGCCGTCAGCCCCATCCAGTCCACGCCGCCGCTGCGCAGCTCCAGGAACATGGTAGCCATGTCCGGGATGACCCGGTAGACCAGGCTGTCCAGATGGGGGCGCCCTTCCCAATAACCATGGAAGGCGGTCAGCTCTACCTTGGCGCCAGGCGACCAGGATTTGAACCGGTAGGGCCCGGTGCCGATGGGGTGGCGGTTCAGGGGCGACTTGCGGGGGTCTTGGCCCTCCAGCAGGTGGGCCGGCATTTGGGCCAGAGTCCAGGAGGACAGCCCCGGGGCGAAAGGCTCCTTGTAGTGCACCCGGAAGGTATGGTCATCCAGGGCCTCAGCCTTGTCCACTTTGAGGTAGTCACCGCTGTAGGGCGTGGGGGTGTTGGGGTCGGTCATGAAGCGCCAGGTGAAGAGCGCATCATGGGCCGTGTATGGCGCGCCGTCGTGGAAGCACACGCCTTGGCGTAACCGGAAGGTGATGGTCAGGCCGTCAGGGCTTACCTGCCAGGACTCGGCCAGATCGCCTATAAGATTCAGATCCTTATCGTACTTGACCAGGCCGTTGTAGCACAGGCCGCTCATCTCGTGGCTGGCGGCGTCGCTGGTGAGCATGGGGATCATGCTGGTGGCGTCGCCTATGGTCCCCACCACGATGCCGTCGCCGGTAATGGGCTTCTGGGCGGCGAGGAGTGGGCAAGCGAGGCAACCAAGCAGAATTAAAATAACTACGGCAGCAGAATGCCTGGCGGTGGATAAGTTCAAGATGTAGTTCCTGACTAAGGCCTATTGGCGGGCTGGTGAACCTATCGGTAATCCGCGCGTAAGCGCTTTTGCCGTCAACGATGCCAGATTCTTAGCACGGCAAGGGCCTGCCTAAATGTTGCTTTGTTGCATCGGGTCAGTGTTGTCCAAGATAGGTTCTCAAAAACCGGCTAAGTGTTCGAAGCGAGACGCCCTCACTCCAGCGTGGTAGTGTGATTCTGCCAAAAGCCAACAATACCGCGACCAAAAGAGGGTAAGACCATAGTACGAGTAGCCAGCCTATTGAGTCAACTGCTGCATCACGTCCCCCGCACGGCGTTCGCCGCCTTTATCAAAGAATACGGTACTTAAAGTCATGACCATGGGATTTCCCTGTTGTTGATTCTTGCTTTGTTTTGATCGGACAGTAAGGAACTTTTTCAGATTGGCTTGACCAGGTAGGGATTTTTATCCCATTATCCTGGGCCTTGGATGTGGATCCAGGAATGAGGAAATGGCTGAGGGTGGTGGAACACCCCTGACCCCGAGAGACGAAAATAACTCCCTGCCATCTAATTACCATCGTATTTTTTATTGCAGCCTGCGTCAAGAAAATCATGGAACAGGGGCGGCGTTTCCCCTGGCCCCAGCCGGAAAGGTGTCCACGGTGTGGGAGCGTCCGGCTTTGGAGGCACGGCTTCGTTGCCTGCCTTTTTTGATGAAACCCCTAAAGCGATTTGGCTTCGACGTTTCCTCGGCCCTGACTGCCGGGAGGTGATCCGGCTGCGACCGCGGGGCTACTAGAGCCGGTTCCAGGCTCCGGTGGGGATCATTCGGTAAAGCCTTTCCAATAAGCTAGCCCAGCTTCCTCATGACCCTGTCCTGCCGCGCTCCCGCCAGCGCCAATGGCTCAAGGGCCTGCTGCGGCAGGAGAGCCTATGCTTGGGGTCAAGCTGGTCGGGCGACCTGCTTGGGGCCTTCGATTGGCTCAACGGCTTGCTCAGGCTGCTGGACCTCGCTGTCAATTGCAGGGTCAAGCGCGACCACCATCTGCTGCGCTTGGAATCCAGCTCCACCACGGCCCCCACTGGCGGCTCCCTTTTCTTGCAAAAACCAGACTTAGAGGGCAGCAATCCATGAAACTAAACTACCGCGCCTTCTGTGCCCTCACCAGGGAGCCTCTCGGCTCTGACAGGGCTCTATCCTGGAACTCTACAGGCAAATCTGCGTCCCGCTCGAAGTGGACGCCGCCAATTCCTCCAGGGCCGTCCTCACCAAGCTCATAAGAAAATAGGTCCTGGAGGTCCGTTCCCCAGGACTGCAAGAAAAGACCCGTCTTCATCATCGATGAAGCCTCCCTCCTCAGGCTTCAAGTCCTGGCCGAGTTGCACACAATCACTCAATTTCAGGGAAACTCCAAGCCAATCCTGCCCATCATTCTGGCCGGCTAGAACAACCTTGCCGACCTCCATCCGCATTTCACCATGTTTTTTGGCTAGGGTGACCAGGCTTAGGCAGGCCCTGAAGTCTTGTTGGGGATGTGCCCGCCGGCTCATGATCCCCTCGGCCAGTTTGGCCGTGACCTCGCCGATCTTGTGTATCCAGTTGGTGATTCTTTCGGGACCCCACTTGGCGTGCTCCTGGTAGGAGCGGGGCATGTGCCCGGTCAAGGTGGGGAAAGCCACTTTGTTCCAGGACGCGACGGTTTCTGGCCACCCGCTGGCCCTTATGGAAGCATTCCTCCGTGCGCTCCGTGTAGAGGATGTCTAGCTTCTTGCCTACCAATTAGTGAGGGACCGAGTTAGTGGCGGCCCTCTTCCACGTGGTAATCGATGTGGATCTTGGCCTTCTTTCATCAGGCATACTGGTAGGCCATGGCGGGTAGAAGGTTGAGCGCTGGTTTGTCCAGGGACTCGTACATGGAGCGCTGGCTGCCGGGCGATTTCTTGAAAGGCCGGTCATTGAGCCAGTCTAGAAGCCCATGGATCGTTTGGTTGAGCTCCGCCAGGCTGAAGAAGGTCCTCTCGCGCAGGGCGGCCAGTATCCACCTCCCCACCAGTTGCACTCCTACCTCGGCCTTGGCCTTGTCACGGGGTTTTCATACCAGGACGGGCAAAACCGCCGTGCTGTAGTGGGCGGCCATCTCCTGGTAGGTCTGGTTGATGTCGGGCTCGTAGGGGCAAGCCTTGCTCACCACGGACTTGAGATTATCGATTACCATCAACTCCGTCATCCCGCCAAAAAACTGGAAATCCGTTGGTGGGAGCCGATCTAGTCGGGCAGACCCTGGGTCCACGTGGCCTTGGCAAAAGTGTAGCCTGCTGGCGCCCAGAACCGCCACGAAGATCTGGGCCGCCCTAACCTCACCCGTCAGGGGGACCACCACGTCCATGGTCTGGCTGGCATAATCGATAAAAGTCTTCTTGCCGGCCCAGTGCTTCTGGCGCATGACCAGCCCCAGCTTGCCTGACCATTCCCGGTAACGCTCGCAAAACCAGCTGCATTGGTAGTCCAAGGCATGAACCGTCTTGTACTCCTCCCACAGCAGTTCCAGGGTTATACCTTTGCGCTTCAGCCCTTGTTGCCGCAGCTGGCCTCGTGTTTCAATTGAAGTACGTCCTTGATCTTACGCATGGATAACCTTTCCGCCGGCACATGCACCCTGTCGCCTATTACCCCAAGTGGCCCACATTCCATGAATGGGTGGCTCACTTGCCGTGAAATCGGTGGCCCACTTGAAACGGAATCCGCATGGGCACGGGCTTTTCCAGCGCACGCACGTCCGCCTTTCATGAGTTCCACCATCAAGTCACGGGCGCAGGCTAGGTCATCCTCGTAGCAGATGGTGACGTCCAAGTCCACGCGGCGGTAGAGGATGCTGTGGTAGTTAATGAGGGTTTCCTTGACGATCTTACTGTTGGGTACGAAGACACCCTGCTGTCGAAGGTGCGTAGGCAAGGGTTCAGAAAGGAGCCCCTTTGTCGTTATGAGTGGCATTGGTGTAGTTCCGGTGTTATGGCGCAGTGAGCCGCATGGCCGAATTGAAGCAGGAGGTAATCATGGATCGGGCCCGTAGCCTGGGGTTGCAACCGCCCTGGCGGCTGGTGAGACAGCGCGTGGACACCGATAAACAGCCTCACGAGGTGTTTTTGGAGGTTGCCGCCGACCGGGGAGCCGAGTAGCCCCTTACGTAACCGCCCGGGTGCCCCGGGGGAACTGCCTTGACCACGGGACTAAACAGATCAAGATGCCCTGGACTCGCGAGGGCGGCCGGTTTACCTTGCTGTTCGAGCAGGCGGCCATGACCCTGGTGCGGGAGATGCCCGTGCTGGCTGCAGTCCGCACCATCGGGGTCAGCGACACGCGACCTTGGCGGGTAGTCCAGTTCTACGTGGCCCAGGCCCTGGCCAAAGTGGACCTGGGCAGGGTCAAGGCTATGGCTCTGGACGGAACCGCCTCCAAGCGGGGCCACAACTACGTCACCGTCTTCATCGACCTAGACCGCAAGCAAAAACCGGTCATCTTCGTTATCCCCGGCAAGGGCAAGGGCAAGGGCTGCCTGGTTCTGTTTCGCCGTTTCCTGCGTGAGCATGACGGCGATCACAACAATATCGCTGAGGTGGTCTGCGACATGTCGCCAGTCTTCCTGGCCGCCATCGGCGAAAGCTTCCCCGGCGTTAACGTGGACGGGTTTCTTGCAGCCCAACTCTTCACCACCGCCGTGAACGAGGTCCGAAAGGCCGAGGCTAAGGAGCGTAAACGACCCAAAACCACCCGCTGGGCCGTGCTCAAGGCCGCTAGCAGCGGCAAGCTAACCAAAAAACAGCAGCAGGCCCTGATCGAACTGGAAATCGGCGGCTTCGCCACCGCCACCGCCTGGCGGCTCAAAGAGATGCCGCACTGGATCAGAAAAGCCACCTCTGCACGGGCCGTCCCGTGGCCATCACCCACTTCACCCGCCATGCCCTGAAGTGCATAGCACTTGACACCAAAACCCTGGCTCCGGTCCTCAAGGCGCTCATGACTCTGCAAGAGCATGCCCACCTGATCCTAAGCAGCTGGACAGCCACCCATTCCAATACCCGTCTGGAGGGGCTTAACGGCATCTTCCAGGCCGCCAGGGCAAGAGCCAGAGCCTACCGTATTGTATTTACCTTCATGGCCATGATCTACTTCATCACCGAACTACTGGGGTAACTCATCAACTTCCACAGTTAACGACGAAAAACGAGAAAGGAGATGGCCTCCACCTTATAGAAGGCCGAGCCGTTCAGCACCATCACCAGCAGACTGAGGGTCAGGGAGCGGTAGGGTAGGCCCAGCTGGTGCAGGGCGGCCATGATACCGGCCAGGAGTACTAGGAATTAGGCCGTCCGCATGGCGATAATCAGTGTCCTGGGCTGGTTGTGCAGACGTAGCTAGTTGGTCAGGCGCGTCAAAAGGGCTGCGCCCAAGAGCCCCGCCGCCAGGAACAGGACGGACCGGCGTGGCACCTCCTTCACGGTTTGGCTCATGGCGTTGAGGTTCTTGACCCAATCGGGCAGGTCGGTGACGTCCAGCAGGGGTTTTGCCTTCCTGGCCTTTTTCTTTTCTGGAATACCACCGCAACGGGAGCCGCCGGCCTCGGGCAGCGTAACAGGGCCAAGCGACCCGTCTATGCCCCGCGGGGGGGGGGGGGGAGCACCCCGCCTAGGTTAGGCAGGGGTGCCCGGCTTGGCGGGCGTAATCAGAGAGGAAGGCGTTATCCTGGCGGCGGCGGGCCTGGGCCAGCTCCTCAAATTCGTCGGCCATATGCTCGGCCAGGGCCACGAAAAGGTGGTCAGCGGAGGTAAGCAAGGCCGCGGCCTGTTGCCCCTGGCCGCAGGGGAAATCCACCAGGGGCGCGGCGGCGCGCTGCCATATGCGGGTGGCTCCGTTGGCGGCCAGGCGCAATCCTTGGGCTACCTTGGCCAGTTCTTCGGTCGTGAGCCAGGCCTCCTCCAAATCGGCGGCTTTTAGCGGCTGTCCGGCCCCTCCCAAGAGGGGCAGCACCTCGCTCAATAGAGCCTGACGGGTGCCGGGCAGGCCCAGCCCCCGAAAGGCGGTGTTCACGGTGCGGATGCCGTAGCGGGCCAGTACCCGGCCCAGGCTGTTGGCCGTTGCGGCCTGCTCCAGGCTGGTGCAGACGGACAGACCGTCCATGCCCGGAAGGCGCAGCTCGCCGCCCTCCTGGTGCAAATCGGCCTCCACCAGAATCAAGGACTGGCAGCCGGCCAAGGCCGCCACCTCGGCCAGGCGTGAGAGGCAGTGGTGCTGGGGGGTGAAGGCCGAGGCCAGCAGGCTGAAGAGGCCGGGCATGGTGACCTGGGGTCCCAGGCACAAAAAACGTGCCCCGGGATGGGCCTTGACCGTGGAGGCGTGGGCCACTTCCTCGGTCAAGAGGGGCGTGGATGCCAACAAAGGGTGCTCATAGCCCCACAAGGGCCCCGGGCCGGGGTTGGTGACCGCCACAGCCGTAGGCAGGATGCCGGTCTCCAGCACCGCGGGCAGGGCGTGCTCGCTGCAAAACAGGGCCGCGTTCCCCAGGTTGCCAACCAGGGATCCCAAGGCCGCGGGCAGGGAGGGGCCCGCCTCAGCCAGCATCGCCGGCCGGCCCTGCAAGGAGCTGATCAGGTCTATGCTGCGGCCCATGAAGGCCAGGTGGCAAAGGTTGCGAATCAGATTGGCCCCGGCCGGTTCCTCCCAGTCGAAGGCCATGTCACGGGCTTTGACCGCCTGGCCCAGCACCCGGTACAGGCGTCCGCGGGTGCCTCGGGTAGGGGCTGGCTGTCGGGGAAGGCTTCGGTGCAATGCCTTCTCCAGGGCGGCTTCGCTGGGGGCCAGGAGTACTAGGTCGCCCTCGTCCACTTGGAGGGCCACCTGGTGGCGGCCCAGACCCAAGGCCAGCACCTCTGCCCGGGGTTCCAACACGAAGACCTGATGGCTGGGGGGCATCCGCTCGATCAGCCCGCAGACTTCGTTCAGAAGCCTTCCTCCCATCACCACGGTGATGCCTCCTACCGTCAGGTTGCGTTCCAGTAGCGGATTGGGTCCAGGCGGGCAGGCTTTTAGGGCGGCGCCCTGCTCAGGGCAGTTGGCGAAATCGACTTCAGCCTTCAGCCAGCAGGCTACCTCCGGCGACGCCGCGGCCATCGCGGCGAAATTTTCTCAGGCGATTAAGGGAAAAGGATATACCAGCCAAGGGTCGCGTTCTTTTTTTGCACTGAATACACCGTCGAGTCCGGCCAAAGGCCAAGAACTCGCCGCGCCTGTGAGGCGTGCCGGCTTTTTTCTTGTTCGGCGGAGTGTTAGACAAATAAGTTGAGGAATATTACTGCGGGGAGGGGCGCTTTCAACTAGGGTTTCGCAGGGCAAGGGAAGCTCCAGGCGCTCGCCCTTGAAGAGCAACATCAGGGGATGGCCGTCATGATCGCGGTAGATTTAGTGCTTCTCGTCGTGGAAGAAATTGACCATGTAATAGCGCCAGGGACGGTCCCAGGCCAGTTCCACATGCCACTGGGAGTCGCCCGGGGGCGATGCGTCCGGCCAGCAGGTGCCGGCGCAGGGTTGGGCTCAGGGAGGTGGCGGTGTTGATTCTTGCTTTGTTCTGATCGGTAAGTAACGGTAGACGGTGGGCGCCTTGAGGATCACGTCGAGCGAGGCCTCGCGTCAGCGCATCATCTCGCTGATGAGGGTAGTCACTGACGCAGTGGGCAATTCCCTGCGCAGGCGGACCAGGGCTTGGGCGGTGTCCTCGTCCAAGGCTCTGCTGCCGCCCCGGTCATTCCTGCCTATGGGGTAGAGAAATTCTAGCTTGCCACCGCCATGGCGGTAGAGCCTGCTCCATCCCAGGATGGTGGAGCGCGACAGCCTGGTGCGGTTGAAAAAGGGGATTTGCCACCGCTGGGCGCACTTGTCCCGCAGTAACCTCTCCCGGTCACCACGCTCCATGTAGTCCCTGGCAAAAAAATCGCTGATGACGCCGAAACGGAAGATGGCTACCCGTTTTTTCTGGTCCTCGTCCTTGCCGGTCCTCCATGGGGGTTTTTCGCCCAGGTGTAGACCGGGGGCCGGGCCAGGACAACGGCACCCTTGAGTAGATGGCTGAGGGAGGGAAAAACCTCTCGCTTTGCGCCGACCGGCTAGCCTCGGCCACTGAACCAATAGAAGGCCCCAAGCTAGGTCGCCCGATCAGCTTGACCCCAGGTATAGGCGGCTCACCTGCCGCAGCAGGCCCTTGAGCCAGTAGCGCTGGCGGAAGCGCGGCAGGATAGGGTCCCCTCTGCCCCAGGCTAGCTTATTGGAAAGGCTTTGCCGAATGGTCTCCACCGGAGCCTGGAACCGGCTCTATTAGCCCCGCGGCTGCAGCCGGATCCCCGCCCGGCAGGCAGGGCAGAGGAACCGTTGAAGCCAAATCGCTGTCGGGGATTCATTAAAATAGGCAGGCACGAAGCCGTGCCCCCAAATCCGGACGCTCCCACACCGGGAGCACCTCTCCGGCCGGGGTCAGAGGAAACGCTGCCCCACCTCCATGATTTTCTTAACGCAGGCTGCAACGAAAAGTATGATGGCAACCAGAAGGCAGGGAGTTATCCCCGTATCTCGGGGTCAGGAGTGCTCCACCACCCTCGGCCACTTTCTCATTCCTGAACCTACATCCAAAGGCCAGGATAATGGGATAAAAATCCCTATCTGGTCAAGCTAATCTAAAAAATTCCCTTACTACCCGATCAGAATAAAGCAATAATCAACAGATGATCATCTCCCTTTTCGTCGTCATGAGTGGAATTGGTGTAGTTCCGGTGTCATTCTACAGCGATCCGCATGGCCGAGTTGAAGCAGGAGGCAATCATGGATTGCCGGCGAGCTTCTGGCCCTTGGCCTGGGGTTGCAACCGCTCTGGCGACTGGTATAAACAGCCACACGAGATCTTCTTGGAGATTACCGCCGACCGGGAAGCCGAGTACCCCTGCCCGGAGTGTGGCAGGTTGTGCAAGGTTCACGACTTTTACTAATTCACCTGGCGTCACCCCTTTCATCGAGCTAGACCGTAAGCAAAAGCCGGTCATCTTCGTTACCCCCGGCAAGGGCAAGGATGGCGGCGATCACAATAATATTGCTGCGGTGGTCTGCGACATGTCGCCAGCCTCCCTGGCCGCCATCGGCGATGGCTTCCCCGGCGCCAACGTCACTGTGGACTGGTTCCATGTAGTCTAACTCTTCACCACCGCCGTGGACGAAGTCCGAAAGGCCGAGGCTAAGGAGCGTAGACTGCCCAAGGCCACCAGCTGGGCCGTACTCAACGCCGCTGACAGCGGCAGGCTAACCGAAAAGCAGCAGCAGGCCCTGACCGAATTGGAAACCGGCGGCTTCGCCACCGCCACCGCCGCAAAAAATGCTGCGCTGGGATCAGAAAAGCTACCTCTGTATAGACCGCCCAGTGGCGCATCATCCCTTTCACCCGCCATGCCAGGAAGGGCATAGCGCCTGACACCAAAACCCTAGCCCCGCTCCTCAAGGCGCTTATGACTTTGAAAGAGCATGCCACCTGATCCTAAGAGCTGGGCCTTCAACCATTCCAACGCCCGCCTATAAAGGCTTAACGGCATCTTCCAGGCCGCCCGGGCAAGAGCCAGAGGCCACCATAATATTTTTACCTTCATGATCATGAACTCCTTCTTCGCCGCATCACTGGGGGAACTCATCAAAATCCACAGGTAACAACAAAAAACCAAAAAAAGATGCTCCTCTACGATGGAGCGGGCCACGCCGGCGCAGCAATCGTGCATCAGGAAGTCCAGGACCTCCTTTATGGCCGTAAACTCTGCGCGGTAGCGCAGCGCCCGCCCCTCATTGGTCTAGTTGACCAGCCCGGCGGCCAACAGATGCGCTAGGTAATGGGACAACGTAGACTGGGGTATGCCCGGGGGAGCCTGGATGTCCTTTACCGGCAACCCTTGGAAACCGGCCCGCACCAGCAGACGGGAGAGTTCCAGGCGTACGGGGTGGCCCAACTCGGCCAGGCGGTGGGTTATAGTTTCCAGTTCCATAGCTGAAGAAGAACACTCTGAGGTGGGGCGTTAACCATACTTTATATATGGAAATAAAAAAGGGCGCTGTTTAGCCGAAGCGGGGGATGGGCTGGCCGTCAGGCCCCATTTTGATCAGCCAGCGGGCCTTGGCCTGGACCAAAAGGGCGTCGCTCTTGGCCAGGCGTATCTCGCCGGCGCTTTCGGCCAGGCGGCCCCGGTGCTGCACAATCCAGCCCCGGGCCTTGATCTCCTGGCGCAGGGGCACCGGCTTGCGGAAGGTGGTCTCTATACTGGTGGTCACCCCCTGGCCGATGAAGTGGATCACGGCATGGGCCATGACCTCGTCCAGGACCGTGCAAACAATGCCGCCGTGGGCGATGCCCGCCCAGCCCTGGTAGCGAGAGGGCAGGGTGAGCAGGCAATGGGCCTGGTTTTCCTCCAAGCGCACATGCATGCCTAGGCCCTGGGAGTTGTGTTCCCCGCAGGCGAAGCATAGGCCGTCGTCAGCCAGGAGGCGTTGGTCTATGGCGCTCAAGAGCGTTCCTTCAGGCCCAGGCGGTGGACGATCTCGCGGACCGTGGCCTCCACATAGCGCTGGAATGCCTCTCCCTCCAGAGGTTGGCCAGGGGCCGGCAGCTTTTTCAGGCCCGGCGCCACCACCTCCTGAGGCAAATTGATCAATTCGTGGCGGGGCTTCACCCCGAACTCGGGCGGGAAGCTGTCCTCAAAGTACATCTGCTGGAAGCCGATAAACTTGAGGTGATGGGCCGTGGCGTCCAGGATGGCGTGCTCGCCGGAGCCCACGATTCCCAGGGCCTTGGCCTGCGCCAGGCCGGCCAGGGATTCGCCTCCCTGGGTGCAGACGATGTGGCCATGGCGGTTGGCCAGGATCATGTGGTCAATGATCTCTTGCTCGCTGACCTGCACCACAAAAAAACGGCCGCTGCCGGCGGTCTCTTCGTAGCGGCGGGCCAACTCGATCACCCGGGGTATGGAGACGGGATTGCCGATCATAGCCGCCTGAGCCACCGAAGCCTGCACGGTCACCGGCTGCCAAACGCGCTTTTTGGGGTCCGGCTCCCGGTAGTAGCGGAAAACCGGGTCGGCATGGTGGGACTGCACGCCGATGAGCTTGGGCAACTCGGTGACTATGCCCAGCTCCAGCATTTGCAGGAAGCCGGCCATCACGGCGCTGACGTTGCCGGCATTGCCGATGGGCACTACAAGGACCTGACCCATCAGGTCATAATCCAGATCCTGAGCCACCTCGAAGGAATAGGACTCCTGGCCGCGGATGCGCCAGGCATTCTTGGAGTTTAAAAGCGCTACCTGGTAGTGGTCGGCCAGGTGCTCGACCACCTTCATGCAGTCGTCGAAGACGCCGGGTATCTCAAATACCGAGGCGCCGGAGCCCAGGGGCTGGCTCAGCTGCTGCGGCGTCACCTTGCCCCGGGGCAGGAGCACTGCCGAGGCCACACCGGGGGCCAGGTAGGCGCCGTAAAGGGCCGCCGAGGCCGACGTATCGCCGGTGGAAGCGCAAACGCTTAGTATCTGAGATACGCCCCGGTGCCTTAACAAGTAGTTGATGTAGCTCAGAGCCACGGCCATGCCGCGGTCTTTGAAGGAGGCGGATGGGTTCTGGCCGTCGTTCTTGAAGCAGAAATCCAGACCCAGGCTTTCCTTGAGGCGCGGGCAGGCCTCCACCAAGGGCGTGTGTCCCTCGCCTAGGTAGACCACGCTGTCCAGGGGTACCACCGGGGCGATCAGCTCGTGGTAGCGGAAAATGCCTGACAGGGCCGGCAGGTTGAGCATGCGCCGCAGGTCGAAGGTGCGCCGCCAGGCTGCCCCGCCCTGGGCTTTCAAGCGTGCGAAGTCACGGTCCTCGATCAAGAGCACCGCCCCGCACTTGGGGCAGGTGTAGAGCAGCTCGTCGATGCCGTGATCAGCGCTGCAGCCCAAGCAATGGTAGACCAGGTGACCGCCCACCTGGGGTATGATCAGCTGGCGGTCAGCCGGAGAAAATTCTTCAAGGCGCATGGGTGTGCTCCTGGCTAGAAGCTTGGGTCTGCTTTAAGTGTGAAATATATCCCCCAGCAATGGCGGCTGTCAATTTGACGGCTGAGTCGCCTCTAAAATAACGGCCGCCCCCTTGGCGAGGGCGGCCATGATTGCCGTCGATAAGGCTGGAGGCTAGACCACAGGCTTGGTCAACAGGCCGGCGCCTTCCACGATCTCCTTGGCTCGGTGCTCCCACTCGATAGCCATGACGTACACGCCCTTCATCCCGGGCATGGTCTCCCTTATCTCCTGTCTCCTGGATCATCTCTAGATATCTTGATGCCCTCGTTACCCTGCCTCCTTCTTGTCCACGCTCTGCAAGCGCTTAACAAAGTCCTCGGGCACGATCTTGGCCATACCCACGTTCTTGAGGGGCGTGACGCCGGCCAGGAGAGCGCACCTGTCGATGAACCCCTGGTCCACGGCCATCTTCACAAAATCGCGGAACTTGAGCATATTATAGATACACTGGGTCTGAATGAAGTCCGCGCCGGCGGCGATCTTATTGCCCATGCGCACCACCCGCCACTCGAAGGGGTCGGCGAAGGGGTTGGCTACCACGCCAGAAAGATACCGAAGGCGTCGTCCAGCTCTTTGCCGTTCAAGAAAATCTTCTCGTCACGCATTTTTTGAAGGCGGCGATGATGCTGGATAGAGTCCCGGTCGTAGACGTTCTTGACCTCGGGGTAGTCGCCAAAACGCTGGTGGTCGCCGAAAAGGGGAGGTGCCGCACGTTCTTGATGCCCAGCGCCGAGGCGCCCAGCATATCGGACTACAACGCGATCCGGTTGGAGTCGTGGCAGACCATCTGGGAGTTGGACTCCAGCCTTTAGTCGAGCAGAAGCTTGCTGGCAGCTCAGAAGGCCATGCGCACCACCGCCGTCTGGTTGTCGGTGATGTTGACCGAGTCGACGATGCCCTGGAGGAAAGCGGCTTTGTGACGGCCTTCCTCGACGTTGTTGCCGCGCGGCGGACCTAGCTCGCCGGTAACGGCGAAAGGACCCGCGGCCAGTATTTTTTCGAGGTTGCTGCCAGATTTCATTGCTTAAGGTTCTCCCTCACCCGCTTACGGGGACCGCCATCGCGGCTGGTGATCCAGTTCTTAACTGACTACACCCGCTCCAGCTCCTTCAAGCGCCCTATGCCGTCCATTTTTTCTACAATGAGGTGCCAGACATAATCCACGTCGGGACTAGTTTCGCATTTCTTGTTGGCCGAACCACCGCAAGAGCTGTTCATCAGGCTCTTGCTGCAACGAGCGATGGGGCACAGGCCCCCGAAGTTGTGCACCAAGCAATTGCCGCAAGACTGGCAGCGCGCGTTCCACACCCCATGCTCCAGGGCGCCACCGATAGTGGTGTTGATGCCGGGATAAACCAGCACCTTGGGGGAGCGCTCTGACATAAATTGCGGCCCCACCCCACAGGCGATGGAGATGCTGGCATCATAGCCCTTGGCCGCTTCGGCCAGCTCTTCAGCGTTCGCACAGGCGCTCCAGGGTCCGCTCCTCTATGCCGATGCGCAGCATGTGTCCAGGGTTCCCGCCTCTTTCTCGCCGCCCACGTTACACACGGTCACGCAGCCCCGGCAGCCCAGGATCATGACCTTTTCCTTGTCCTAGAGCATTTCAGGATTTATTCTAGAAGCTTGCTATCTACTATGATCATAGGAATTACTTAACTCTCAAGGCCCTACTGGAGGGCCGATCAGGCCGCTTTGGCTTACTTCACCGGGTTGGGGCCCAGCTCCTTGATCTTTGCCGTGAACTCCCAAGCCACCTGGGCGAAACGGGGATCCTCGGCCAAGCTCACGTTGAACATCTCCACGCGCTCCGGCTTCACGTCCAAAGCGGCCAGAACCGTCTTGACGTAACTCACCTTGCGCCGGATTTTAAGGTTGCCGATGAAGAAATGGCAATCGCCCTCCATGCACCGGGCCACGTAGACGCCGTCGATTCCGTCCTCGAAGGATTTCAGAATATGCAAGATATCTATCCAATCCGAGCCAGGCAACTGGATGATCTTGATGCTGGTCGGGTACTGCAATCGCATCGAACCTGCCAGGTCCGCTGCCGAGTAGGCTCAATACCGGCAGCAGTAAGAATACGATGGTCAACTTAAAGTTATTGCCCTCGTCTAACCCTCCATGCAAAGAGTATCGCGCCCGTGTCTGGGAGCCGGCCGCCGTAGAGGATAGAGGGCACCCCGACGGCGGCAGGTTTTAGTTGAAAGCCGCCTTTTCCTTGGCCAGAGTCTGGGCGTTGATAACGTGTTACAGAGTGATGGCTTTGCCCGGACACTCAGCGGCTCAGGCGCCGCAGCCATAGCAGGCGGCCACCTCGAGGAAGGCCGCGCCGTCCTTGACCCTGGGCACCCCGTAGGGACAGGTGCGCATACAGGTGAGACAAACTGAGCACTTGGACGGGTCCACCGTAGCCATCACGCCGCCGACCATGATCTGGTCCTTGGCGAACACGGTCCGCGCTAGGCCTACGGCGGCGTTGGCCTGGGCAATGGTCTCATCCATGGATTTAGGGAAGTGGACCCGACCGGCAATGTATAAACCCTCGCTGGCGAAATCCACGGGCCAAAGCTTCATGTAGGCCTCCAGAAAGAAGCCCTCGACGTTCAACGGAGTCTTGAAGGCCTCGGCCAGCTCCTTGACATGGTTGGATGCGATGGCCACCGCCAGTACCGCCTGTCCACGTCGAAGGTCACCGGGCGGCCTAGCACGTGTTGATGGCGTTGATGGTCAGACGCTCGCCGTTGGCCGTTACCTGGGGCATATCTTTAATGCTTGTAGCGGATGAACAGCACGCCGTGCTTTAGGTACTTCTTGCAAAGGTCCTCGCGCACGCCGTAAGTGCGCATGTCGCGGTAGAGGATCAGTGCTGTCCAAGACAGGCGTAGCTGCTAAAAATGATCTTATAAAAACGGGTAGTTATCTATAAACTTAGCAATTTTTGAGATAAGGCCGCCGCTTTTGGGCTGGTGCTTTTTGTTTCTCTAGCGGTTGCCTGTCCAAGTCAGAGCAAGAGTGGTAATTGGACCTGTTCGGGCATGAGGGGCGGGGTGTGATGGGGGTGTTAGAGCCAGGCGCGCAACTCCCTGTATGTGAAGAGATTTAGGCGCAGCATAGCCGCCAGGTTGGATAGTGACCATGCGGCCAGGGAAAAATGGCGAAACCACTTGAGCAAGAGCAGGGCGATCAAGGCTATCCAAATCTAGATTTCCAAGGCGTGGCTGCTGGTGCCCACGAAGGTTTTGACTTTAAGGTTTTGCTTAAGCGCCTTGAAG
>CBCOTF020000365.1:0-6997 GCA_965112955.2 Desulfarculales bacterium | reverse complement strand
TCCATGGGGGTGTTTCGCCCAGGTGTAGACCGGGGGGCCGGGCCAGGACAACGGCGCCCTTGGGTAGGTGGCTTAGGGAGGGAAAACGCTTTCGCTGTGCGCCGACCGGCTGGCCATGGCCACGCTCTGGCCATTGAGCCAATCTAAGGCCCCAAGCAGGTCGCCCGACCAGCTTGATCCCAGGCATAGGCGTACCTGCCGCAGCAGGCCCTGGAGCCAGTGGCGCTGGCGGGAGCGCGGCAAGCAAGGGTTCCCTTTGCCATAGCCTCACGGCCGCAGCCGGATCACCGCCCGGCAGTCAGGGCATAGGAAACATCGAAGCCAAAGCGTTATAGGAGCTTCATCAAAATAGGTAGGCACGGAAACCATACCCCAAAAGCCGGACGCTCCCAAACCGGGGGCACCTCTCCGGCCGGGGCTAGGGAAAACGCCGCTCCAGCTCCATGATTTTTTTAACGCAAGCTGCAACGAAAAGTACGATGGCAACCAGATGGCAGGGAGTTATTCCCGTCTCTCAGGGCCTGAGGTGCTCCACCACCCTCGGCCACTTCCTCACTCCTGGACCTTACATCCAAGGTCCAGAATAATGGGATAAAATCCCTACCTGGTCAAGTCAATCTGAAAATTCCCTTACTGCCCGATCAGAATAAAACAATAACC
Organism: Desulfarculales bacterium; assembly: GCA_965112955.2. Lineage (GTDB taxonomy): Bacteria > Desulfobacterota > Desulfarculia > Desulfarculales > Desulfarculaceae > JACRDC01. The sequence goes on along the minus strand of CBCOTF020000365.1, from coordinate 6,337 downwards.
AACACCACCGGCGTAGGCAAAAGCTTTCTCGCCTGCGTCCTGGGGCACAAGGCTTGTCTGGAAGGCTACTCGGTCTCCTAAAAGAGGGTGCCAGCCCTCCTGCGCGAAATGGTCGCGGCCCGAGGGGACGGCAGCTATCAAAAAATGATCGTCGCTAGTTCCAAGATCCACCTGCTGATTCTGGACGACGAGGGGCTGGAGAAACTACTACGGGAGCAGAGCCTGGATATGCTCGAAGTCCTGGAAGACCGCTACGGCCCAGGCGCCACCATCGTCACCGCCCAAGTGCCCGTGGACCAGTGGCACGAAACCGTCAGCGATTCCACCCGGGCCGATGCTATCCTCGATAGCCTGATCCATAATGCCTACAATATAAATTTGAAAGGAGAGTCCATGAGAAAGAAACTGGCAAGCTTGACCGGCGACAAGGCCCCTGTGGCATAATGCAAACACCAGCGGCGCCGTGCCCCTGCCACCCAGCCCACATCACCGGATTAGGTGGCTCGCTTTAAGAGGTCCAACGGCTTAGGATCAGGTGGGCATGCTCTTCCAAAGTCACGAGCGCCTTGAGAACCGGGGCCAGGATTTTGGTGTCAGGCGCTATGTGCTTCAAGGCATGGCGGAGGAAGTGGGTGATGCGCCACTGGGCGGGCTCGTACAGAGGTGGCTTTTTTGATCCAGCGCAGCATCTCCCTAAGCCGCTAGGCGGTGGCAGTGGCGAAGCCGCCGGTTTCCAGCTCGGTCAAGGGCCTGTTGCTACTTTTCGGTTAGCCTGCCGTCGTCAGCGGCCTTGAGCACGGCCCAGCGGGTAGCCTTGGGCCGTTTACGCTCCTTAGCCTCGGCCTTTCGGACCTCGTCCACGGCGGTGGTGGAGAGTTGGACTACATGGAACCAGCCCACGGTGACGTTGACGCCGGGGCAGTGCTGTCCAAGACAGGTGTAGCGGCTAAAAATAGTCTTATAAAAACGGTTAGTTATCTATAACCTTAGCAGGTTTTAAGATAAGGCTGCCGTTTTTGGGCTGGTGTTTTTTGTTTCACTGGCGGTTGCCTGTCCAAATCAGGGCACGAGCGGTAATTGGATCTGTTCAGGCAGGAGGGGCGGGGTGTGATGGGGGTGTTAGACCCAGGCGCGTAATCCCCTGTATGTGAAGAGATTTAGGCGCAGTATGGCGGCCAGGTTGGACAGTGACTATGCGGCCAGGGAAAGATGGTGAAGCCGCTTGAGCAAGAGCAGGGCGATCAAGGCTGTCCAAATCTTGATTTCCAAGGCTTTGCTCCTGGTGATCACGGAAAGTTCTGACTTTAAGGTTTTGTTTAAGCGCCTTGAAGGGCAGCTCGATCTTCCAGCGGTCCTTATAGATGTCAGCCACGATGGAAGCCGTCAGCTTGTGGTGGTTGGTCAAGGGCACGACCTGCTTTTAATTCTTCTCGTCCTACATCACTAAACGACGCAGGGGGTAGGGACAATCGGTCAGGCTGCCGGTGAGGAGGATGGTTTGATCGGCCAAGACGTTTTGGGCTTTAAGACCTGGCCGATTAGCCATCACCTCGAAAACGGCGTTAGATTTCAGGCGGGTGACGAAGGAGACGCTCTGGCCGGTCCACTTGCCAAACAGAGCATAGTCCTGGTAGCCCCGGTTCAAAACCAGGATGGAGCCAGGGTTTAGGGCCAGCCCCTGGGCCACGGTGACATCAGCCACCTCGGCCTCGGTGAGCAGGATAAAGCTGGGCATGTAGTCGTCGTGCTCCAACATTATGTGAGCCTTGACCCGCCCTTGGTCCGCTTGTACTCGGCCTAGGGGAACAGGCTCAAGCACAGGGTGATGGTGGAGGAGTCCAGGCGCAAAAGCTTGTTCTTCAATTTTAAGTTGCCCTTTTTCCTGCCCAGGTAGCCTTGGGCACGGAAGCGTTCCATGGCTTTGAAGCATAGGGCTCGGAACAAGGCCGAGGGTTTGTGCATGGTTGGCGTAGGACAGGATGGACCTTTTTGGGGGCCGCGTTCACCTCAAGATGGGACAGTTTGCCCAGGCAGCAGGAAAGACCCGGGCAGCTCTCTCTTAGTGAGTCGGTCCTGGGGCCAGGTGGATGATAGAAGAGCAAGGCCACGAACTGGGTCCAACAGGAAAATCCCTTGGTCCTGACCGCGGTACCGTGCTTCTTGACCAAGGCGGAGAACTCAGTGCGGGGGAAGTGATGCAGCAGTTGACTGAACAGGCTGGCTACTCGTACCACGGCCTTGTCCTCTCTTGGTCGCGGTGTTGTTGGCTTTTGGCATAACTACACTGCTAAACTAGGGTGATGGCATTTCGCTTCCATCATTTAGCCGGTTTTTCAGGACCTATCTTGGACAACACTGGTTGGAGAGGGGGATTTGCCACCGCTGGGCGCACTTGTCCCGCAGGCACCTCTCCTGTTCACCACGCTCCATGTAGTCCCTGGCAAACAAGTCACTAACGACGCCGAAACGGCAGATGGCTACTCGTCTTTTCTAGTCCTCGTTATTGTCGATCCTCCATGGGGGTGTTTCGCCCAGGTATAGACTGGGGGATCGGGCCAGGACAACGGCACCCTTGGGTAGATGGCTCAGAGAAGGAAAGGGCTCTCGTTTTGCACCGACCGGCTGGCCGCGGCCACTGAGCCAATAGAAGGTCCCAAGCAGGTCACCCGGCCAGCTTAACCCCAGATATAGGCTCGCCTGTCGCAGCAGGCCCTTGAGCCAGTGGCGCTAGCGAGAGCACGGCAGGCCAATGTCCCCTCTGCCCCGGGCTAACTTATTGGGAAGGCTTGCCTAATGGTCTCCACCAGGGCCTGAAATCTGCTCCAGTAGCCCCGCGGCTGCAGCCGGGTCACCGCCCGGCAGTCAGGGCCGAGGAAATGCCGAAGCCAAATCGCTATAGGCGTTTCATCAAAATAGGCAGGCACGAAGGAAGCCGTGCCTCCAAAGCCGGACGCTCCCACACCAGGGGCACATCTCCCCGCCGGGGTCAGGGGCAATGCCGCCCCAGCTCCATGATCTTCTTAACGCAGGCTGCAACGAAAAGTACGATGGTAACCAGATGGCAGGGAGTTATTCCCGTCTCACGGGGTCAGGGGTGTTCCACCACCCTCGGCCCCTTCCTCATTCCTGGACTCACATCGAAGGTTCAGGATAATGGGATAAAAATCCCTACCTCTAGTCAAGCCAATCTGACAAGTTCCCTCACTTCCCAATAAGAATAAAGCAAGAATCAACCCTCATGAAACCAAACTACCGCGCCTCCTTCGCCATCACCAGGAAGCCCTTCGGCTCTGACCCGGCACCCAAGGGAATAATGCAGGCCGCCGAGATCCTCGGCGTGGCAAAACGCTTTGAATACGCCATCCGCCTCGGCGCACTGGCCCTGGTCACCGGAGATGTTGGCAGTGGGAAAGTCACCGCCTTACGCTGGGCCACCAGCAGGCCGCACCCATCCGAGCATCAGATCATCTGGGTCACCGCCTCACAGGGCTTCATCCTGGAACTCTACAGGCAAATCTGCGTCGAGCTCGAAGTGGACACCGCCAGCTTCTCCGGGGCCGTCCTTACCAAGCTCATCAAAAAACAGGTTCTGGAATTTGCCCAGAACGCAAAAAAACCGTCCTCATCATCGATGAAGCCTACCTCCTCAGGCTTCAAGTCCTGGCCGAGTTGCACACCATCACTCAGTTTCAGGGAGGCTCCAAGCCAATCCTGCCCATCATCCTGGCCGGCCAGAACAACCTCGGCGACTTCCTCATATACAGGACCTCCCTGCCCCTAGCCTCCAGAGTCGTGGCCAGAAGCCATCTGGCCGGCGTCTCCCTCCAGAACATGCAGGCCTACCTCCTGCACTATCTCAAAATCACAGACGTCAAACAGAACCTCCTCTTTGGTCCGGCCGTCACCGCCATACAGCAAGACTCCGGCGGCCTCTTCCTAAGGGCCAACCACCTGGCCAGAGGTGCGATCATAGCTGCCGCTGGGGAGTAGACTTAGATCGTTTCCCCGGAGCACGTCCGCATCGCCGCAGCAAAATTGATCTGATCAAATGAAAAAGGAAGGATTAATCAAGGATAATCAGAGAATTTTCGTCAAATTAATCCGAAAAACAACAACCCCAAAGTGGGACAGCTTACTCCGGCAGCAGGAAAAACCCTGGCAGATCTCCCTTAGGGAGTCGGCCCTGGCCAGATGACAGAAGAGCATGGCCACGAACTGAGAATCCAACAGGAAACGCCCTTGGTCCTAACCTCGGCACCGTGCTCCTTGACCAAGGCAGCAAACTCAGTGCGGGGAAATGACGCAGCCGTTGACAGAACAGGCTGGCTACTCGTACCATGGCCTTGTCCTCTCTTGGTCGCGGTATTGTTGGCTTTTGGCAGAATCACACTATTACTACGCTGGGATGAGGGCATCTCGCTTCGATCACTTAACCGGTTTTTGAAAACCTATCTTGGGCAACAGAGAAAACCGCCGGCGCAAAAACAAGCTGGCCAAGGCCAAGCTCCGGCAAGACACCTGCCTGGAAGACATCGACTACCGGCAAAGGCGCGGCAGGGACAAGTCATTCATCATGGCCCTGGCCTCATGTAGATGGATCGCCGAACACCACAACCTGCTCATCAGCGGACCCACCGGCGTAATCAAAAGCTTTCTCGCCTGCACCCTGGGCCACAAAATTTGTCTGGAAGGCTACTCGGTCTCCTACAAAAGGGTGCTGTCCTCCTGCGCGAAATGGTCGCGGCCTGAGGGGACGGCAGCTGTCATAAAGATGATCATCGCCAGTTCCAAGACCAATCTGCTCATCCTGGACGACTGGGGACTGGAAAAACTGTCACGGGAGCAGAGTCTGGATATGCTCGAAGTCCTGGAAGACCGCTACGGCCGAGGCTCCACCATCGGCACCGCCCAAGTGCCCATGGACCAGTGGCACGAAACCATCAACGATTCCACCCTAGCCGATGCCATACTCGATCGCCTGATCCATAACGCCTATAAGATAAACTTGAAAGGAGAGCCCATGAAAAAAAACGGGCGAGCTTGATCGACGACAAGACTCCTCTGGCATAATGCAGACACCAGCGGCGCCATGCCTCAGCCACCCAGTCCACATCACCGGATTATACGGCCCTCTTCAAAGAGAAGGCATACCCCACTTTCCTGGAATCAGCAGCCAGGGGCCTCGCGCATCTGGCGGATGGCGCGGGCCATTGCTCCTGGGGGGGGCCATCCTCGCTCAGTGCTCCGCCGTGAAGCGGCCTGCCTGTAACTACACCAGCCGCGCGCTGCCCACCAGGGTCAGGAGCTTGAGGTCGTGGGTGGCCATCAGCACCGTGGAGCCGGTGGCGTGGGCGGCGACCAACAGGCGCGTCCCCTCGGTGGCGGCCAGGGAATCCAGGTTACCGGTGGGCTCGTCGACCAGGAGCAGGGGCGGCAGCCCCACCAGGGGGCGGGTGCTGTTTTTCGGATTAATTTGGCGAAAGTTTTTTGATTATCTTGGACTGATTCTTCCTTTCTCATTTGATCAGATCAATTCTGTTGCGGCGATGCAGACGTGCTCCGGGGAGACGATCTGAGCCTGATCCTCGGCTGCAGCTATGATCGCGCCTCGGGCCAGGTGGTTAGCCCTTCGGGAGAAGCCGCCGGAGCCCTGCTGTATGGCGGTGACGGCCAGATCAAAAAAAGATTCCGTTTGACGCTTACGATTTTGAGGTGGTGCAGGAGGTAAGCCTGCATGTCCTGGAGGGAGACGCCGGCCAAATGACTCCTGGCCACCACCCTGGGGGCCAGGAGCAGGGAATTCTGTATATAAGGAGGTCGGCGAGGTTGTTCCAGCCGGCCAGGATGCTGGACAGGATTGGCTTGGAGTCTCCCTGAAACTGAGTGGTGGTGTGCAACTCGGCCAGGACTTGAAACCTGAGGAGGGATGCTTCCTCGATGATGAAGACGGGTTTCTTCTTGCGGTCCTGGGCGACCTCCAGGACCTGTTCTCTGATGAGTTTGATGAGAATGGCCCTGGAGAAGCTGGCGGTGTCCACTTCGAGCTCGACGCAAACTTACTTGTAAAGTTTCAGAATGGAACCCTGTGAAGCGATGACCCAGATGATCTGATACTCGGATGGGTGCCGTCTGCTGACGGTCCAGCGCAAGGCGGTGGCTTTCCCGCCGTCCACATCTCAGGTGACCAGGGCCAGTACGCCGAGGCGGATGGCGTATTCTAAGCGTTTGGCCACGCCGAGAACCTCGGCGGTCTGCATTATTTCCTTGGGTGACAGGTCAAAGCCGAAGGGCTCCCTGGTGAGGGCAAAGAAGGCGCGGTAGTTTGGTTTCATGAGTT
>CBCOTF020000364.1:0-3970 GCA_965112955.2 Desulfarculales bacterium | reverse complement strand
AGGTGGTCTGCGACATGTCGCCAGCCTTCCTGACCGCCATCGGCGAAAGCTCCCCCAGCGCCAACGTCACCATGGACTGGTTCCATGTAGTCCAACTCTTCACCACCGCCGTGGACACGGTCCGAAAGACCGAGGCTAAGGAACGTACACCGCCCAAGGCCACCCGTTGGGCCGTGCTCAAGGCCGCTGACGGCGGCAGGCTAACCGAAAAACAGCAGCAGGCCCTGACCGAACTGAAAGCCGGCGGCTTCGCCACCGCCACCGCCTGGCGGCTCAAGGAGATGCTGCGCTGGATCAGAAAAATCACCTCTGTACGGGCCGCCCAGTGGCGCATCACCCATCTCACCCGTCATACCCTGAAGTGCATAGCGCTTGACACCAAAACCCTGGCCCCGGTCCTTAAGGCGCTCATGACTATAGAAGAGCATGCCCACCTGTTCCTAAACCGCTGGATCTCCAACCATTCTAACGCCCGCCTGGAGGGGCTTAACAGCGTCTTCCAGACCACCAGGGCAAGAGCCAGAGACTACCGTAATGTCTTCACCTTCATGACCATGATCTATTTTATGCCGCGCCACTGGGGGAACTCATCAAAATCCACAATTAACGACGAAAAACCCCATTTTGGAGCTGGTGGGGTCCAGGCCCATGAGCTTGGCCGCCACGATGACGTGGGCCGAACTGGAGACGGGCAGAAGTTCAGCGGCCCTCTGCACCACGGTCAGAATCAAGATTTGCAGGATGTTCATGCGTCAACCATCGGGTAGGCATAAATAATCGACTCCAAGGACCGGGACCGCTTCTGGGCTCGCTCTAAGAGCCGAGGCTACCATAGTCCCCATAAAGACCGGCTTGGCAACTATCCCAACCAGGACGGTGGGAAGGCCGGTGCCGGGCCGGGTGCCCCCGGTGAGGCATATACAAGTCGGTGGGCGCTCTGCCCCCGGCCAGCGCCGACGGCTCCCATTGAAGCTAGTTGGATTATCCAAAAGGGAAGGGGTCCTCGGCTCCCGTTGAAGCTGCTGGCTACACCGGGAGCTGACTAGGCCCGGTTGCCCAAAAGCCCGGCCCGACCCGTTTATGGCAGCCCGGGCACCGAGCCGCCTCTACCAAAGCCGCAGACCGGGAAGCGGCAGCCGTTGGAGCAGTTCTGGCAGTAGCCGCCGTGGGCTAGGGCGGCGATCTTGGGGCGGGTGAAGCGCTCGCCGGCTAGCACCCGGGGCAGCACCAAGTCCAGCGCCGTTACGGCGTGGAACAGGGCGCAGGCCGGTACGCCTAGGATGGGTACCTCGCCGGCTGGGCCGTCCAAGACACCCACCAGAAACATAGCCCCGGGCAGCACCGGGGTGCCGTAGAGCAAGTTGCGGCCGCCGGCGTCGGCGATGGCTAGGCGGGTGACGTCGTTGGGGTCCACGCTCATGCCGGCGGTGGTGATGATGATCTGGGCGCCGCTTGTAAGCAGGCCTTGGATGGCCATGGCCACGGCCAGGCGGTCGTCGGGGCAGAAGCGCACGGCGGCTACCCGACCGCCAAGGGCCTCGATCTTGGCCGTGACGATAGGAGCGAAGCGGTCCTCGATCAGGCCGTTGGCAACCTCGTTACCGGTGACCACCACACCGGCGGCCAGGGGCTTCAGCGGCAGAACCCTGAGCAGCCCCCCCTCGCGGTCGGCCACGGCGCAGGCCTGCTCCACCAGCCCCCTCTCTATGACCAAGGGGATTGGCCTGGTGCCGGCGAGCGGCGTGCCCTTCTTGACCACGGTGTGGCGGTGGATGGTTGCGCACATCACCTGATCCACCATGTTGAAATTCACCAGCCTGGAGGGATCCAGGTCGAACAGGCCGTCTTGGCTGGCTATGAGGGTGATTTTGCCCTCGACGGGGGGGCCGGCAAGCTCCACGCCGGGGCCGCACAGGGTTCGAGCCATCAATTCGGCGGCGTCATTCTCGTGCATCTGTCCGGGGCCGATGGCCAAGATGTAAAGGTGCTGCTTGCCCAGGCGGGCCAGGTGCTCCAGGTCCTGAGGCGCCACCATATGCCCCTTTTTGAAGGCCGGCCCCTTGTGCACCCCGGGCACGATCTCGGTGATGTCATGGGCCAACACCAGGCCCACGGCGTCTTGTAGGTCCACAAGGCGGCCGGCTGGTGTCGAGGAGCATTGATCGCCGCAGCCGTAATCGGTCATGCATCCCTCGCAGGCCGGTCCAGGAGGTTGAAATAGGCCTGGCCGGCGCAGACGGCGCACAGATCGCGCCCTTGCCGGCGGTGGATCTGGGCGCTGCGCACCAGAACCCCACAGCCTTGGCAGGCAGCCTTGGGCGGCCGGGTTCCGGGCAGTTCATGGGGTGTCAGGTTCACCTTCACCCACTGCACTTGGAATAATTCGTCGTCGCTCATCATACGGTAGGCCGCCACTTGGGCGGCTTGGGGACTGGGCAAGTTGTGGGCGTAGGCCACCGCCAAGTCGCGGGCTTGGTCCCGGCTCAACAGGCGCACGGCGCGGTCGCTGGGCAGGTCCAGAAAGGTGACGGCCAGAAGACCCTGATTGATCAGCTTGAGAGAGCCCCGGCCAAAGCGCAGGCCGCTGACAGTAGCCACGGCGTCGGCCAGGCAGCGCTCGATCTCTACGATGCCCATCACGTTCTTGATCTCGGGCCAGCCCAAGGAGCAGGAGTAGCCCAAGAGCCCCAGTCCCAGGATGGCCATGCGCACCCCGATGACCTGGCCGGGACAGAGATGGCCGTGTGCGCGGGAACTGGCCGCCACCAGCTGATCCACCAAGGCCAAGGGCGGGTGCTGGCCGGTGGAAGGCTGGGCCTTGGGGTCGCCAGCGGGGCTCACTGATGGCCTGACCTGGGCAGCACGGTGACACGGCCGTGGCTATGAGCCGGCTGGTAAGCGCGCCGGTGGCCGGCCACCGGCACCACCAGAGGGCGGGTCATTAGGCGGGCGTCACGGCTGCCGAGACGCCCACCAGCCCGGCCAGGGCCAGGGTCCCACCCGCGCGCTGGGCCAGAGTATGGCCCCGCCCCAGGTCAGGGGCACCGGCCCTAGCACCTCACGCACCAGGCGTCGCAGGGACCACACCGCCAGGGGGTGCCCGCCGGCCAGAGGGTGGCTCAAGTGGGGCAGCTGCCAGGCCAACCTGGTGGCCGAATAGGGATTACAGGTGATGAGGCAAACACGGCTAGCCGCCACCCGGGACGCCTCGGCCAGGGCTTGGGCGCGGCGCTCCAAAAGCTCCAGAGTATTGATCATGATCACCACATCGAAGCTGTTGTCCTCGTAGGGCAGATCGTGGGCGTCGCCCATCTCCACCTCCACCTTGGCCCCCAGGCGTTGGCCGGCCAGGCGGGCCAGCACCGGCCCGGCCTCCAGCCCCTGGCACAACAATCCGCGCTCCCGGAGATGCCCCAGATGTAGGCCTAAGCCGCAGCCCACGTCCAACACCCGCCAGCCAGGGCGACAATCCAGGATGTGATCCAACAAGGCCAGTGAAGCTCGCAGATAGCGCTGCCCGGCAGGGGTCTCTAGCCACTGCTCGTAGGCCACCGCCTCTTGTGCCTCGAAGATTAGGTCCATAATTATAAAAATTAGCCCCCAGGGCCGGTTCTGGCAAGGGGGCGGCCCTCTAGCGCCTGGGCCTGGATCGTGCTATATTTTATAATTTTTTCGTCGTCATGAGTGGAATTGGTGTAGTTCCGATGTCATGCTGCAGCGATCCGCATGGCCGAGTTGAAGCAGGAGACAATCATGAGCGCCGACGAACTTTTGGCCCTTGGCCTGGGGTTGCAACCGCCCTGGCGGCTGGTGGGACAGCGACACTGACGCGGGAGATGCCCGTGCTGGCTGCAGCTCGCATAATCGGGGTCAGCGACGCGCGACTTTGGCGGGTGGTCCAGTTCTACGTGGCCCAGGCCCTATCCAAAATGGACCTGGGCAGGGTCAGGGCCGTGGCTCTGGACGAAAC
>CBCOTF020000363.1:0-1870 GCA_965112955.2 Desulfarculales bacterium | reverse complement strand
CCGAAGTAGGTCTGGGCCGCGGCTTCGACCCCATAGGCGCCGTTGCCCAGGTAAATCTGATTGAGGTAGAGGTAGAGGATTTCCTCTTTGTTGAGGTAGCGCTCGATGCGCCAGGCCAGGATCATCTCCTTGATTTTACGACCAAAAGTACGTTGGGGCGTAAGCATCAGCGTTTTGGCCACCTGCTGGGTAATGGTGCTACCGCCTTGGACCACCTTGCGGGCTTTGAGATTAGCCCAGGTCGCCCTGGCCACTCCCCACAGGTCGATGCCTGGGTGGCGGAAGAAGTTGCCGTCCTCGGCCGAGGCAAAGGCCAGCACCGCCTGACGGGAGATCTCTCTGATGGGCACCACGTAGCGCCGCTCGCGGTAAAACTCGGTCATGAGCTGGCCGTTCTGGGCCAGCACCTGGGTCACCGTAGGAGGACGGTAGTCGGCTAGGCGCTCGATGCGCGGCAAATCCTGGCTTATCCAGAACCAGGCGCCCACACCCACGCTCAAGCCCAATACGCCCAAAAAAGAAAAGAACAGGAAGCCCCATAAAATGAGCCGGCCCAGCCAGCGACGGTGCGACTTGGGGGCTTTGGGCTGTGGTTTTGTGGGGTTAGAGGGCAAAAATCTGACTCCAACTAGTTAATGGCGATTGTACCAGAGGGCGCGGGCGCCTGCCAAGCCAAACGCTCCCATTCCTTGACCGTGGATGGGTATCATGTTATAATTATAAATTCGGCCTGATGGCTTAACCATGCGGGATAACTAGAGTGCATGAACTTTCCATCGCCCAAGCCCTCTTGGACATCGTCCTTGACGAAGCCCAAATCCACGGCGTGAGCAAGGTGGTGCGCGTGGGAGTGCGCGTGGGAGCCTTTACCAACGTGGTACCCGACTCGCTGGCATTTTGCTTCGACTTGGTCAAGGCCGGCACCGTGGCCGAGGGCGCGGAGCTGAAGCTGACCCCCGTACCCTTGGCTGGGGTTTGCCAGGAATGCAACACCGAGTTGGACATGAGTGAACCGATCTTTTCCTGCCCCCACTGCTCCTCGCTCAAGGTGCAGGTTACCCAGGGCCAAGAATTGTACATCGACTATATAGAGACTGACGAGGGCTAACAATTTTACGGAACCACGTCAAATAAAAAATTAACATGATTCCGGGCGGACCGTCTATCGCCCACTTAGGAGCCCTAGGCCCCGCTTTTGCCGTGCCAATTTATCGCCGCGAGGAGTTCCCATGGCCGAGCTAGAGGTAAGCCGTCCCATTCTGGAGGCCAACGCGCGACTGGCCCAGGCCAACCGCCAGCTTTTCAAGCAGGCCGGCGTCAAAGTCATTAACATCATCAGTAGCCCCGGCGCCGGAAAAACTACCCTCTTGGAGCAGACGCTCACCCGACTCAAAGACCGGTTGCGCATGGCCGTGGTGGAGGGCGATGTGCAGACCACCGAGGACGCCCAAAGGGTGGCGGCGGTGGGGGTTAAGGCGGTGCAAATCGAAACCCGGGGGGCCTGCCACCTGGACGGGGCCATGATCGCCAGGGTGCTGCCGGCCTTTGATCTCGATAACCTGGACCTGTTTATCGTGGAGAACGTGGGCAACCTGGTCTGCCCGGTGGAGTTCGACCTGGGCGAGAATATCAAGGTGGCGGTGCTCTCGGTGACCGAGGGCGACGACAAGCCCAGCAAATATCCGGTGCTTTTCCGCGAGGCTTCAGTGCTCCTGGTGAACAAAATTGACCTCCTGCCCTACATCGATTGCGATATCGAGCGCATATATGCCTCCTGCCGCCAGCTCAACCCCCAGCAGGTGATCTTCGACCTCTCCTGCCGCACCGGCCAGGGCCTGGATGCCTGGGCCGACTGGTTGGAGGCCTGGGT
>CBCOTF020000362.1:0-1812 GCA_965112955.2 Desulfarculales bacterium | reverse complement strand
AACTACACTAATTCCACTCATGACGACGAAGAGACAATTTATTTTTGGCAAATGCCAAGAGGCGAAAGCCATGGATGGCTTTCGCCGACACGTTCCTAGCGGCTCGACCATATGAGCGGGGACTACCAATGTTCCGGGCTTTCCAGCAGGATGCCCAGCCAGGACAGTAGGGTGCCGAAAACCCCGAACAGGCCCAGCCAAGACCAAGCGTTGACTTTGATTTTTATGCATACCTTCGGTTGGGCGGATCAAGCCGGCGGTGAGCTGTCAGGAAGGGAAGGTGAGCACCTCTACGGCCTCGCCCGCCACCATGCCTTCGCGGTTTAGCGGCACCCTCACCAGTCCTTCTGCTTCAACCAGGGTGCGGATTAGCCCCGACTTGCCGAATAGAGGCTCGGCGTTAAGATGGCCGTTTTGCGTCTGTAAACGCACCCGCACGTATTCCTCGCGCCCCGGGGCCGAGGGCAGGTTGCGCGAGAGCAACGCTGCCTGGCGGCCGAAGCGGCTAAAGGCGCGCCCCACCCCCCCCAGCAACCGTTCGATGATCGGCTCGGCGAATAGATGAAAGGCCACCAGACAGGAGGCCACCTGGCCGGGCAGCCCCAGGAGATGGCCGGCGGTCGCGCGTACCCAGATGAAGGGCTTGCCCGGGGCTACCGCCACCCCGTGCACCAACAGCTCCGCCTCGGGCTGAGCCAGGAATATCTGGGCCGTGAGGTCGCGGACTCCCATAGAGGATCCGCCCGAGAGCAAGGTCAAGTCGTTGTGGGCCAGGGACTCTGTTACGGCGCGGGTTAACAATGCTTCGTCGTCGCCCACCAGCCCCAGGATCTGGGGCTCGCCGCCCGCCTTGCTCACCGCGTGGGCCAGGGTGTAGGTGTTGACATCGCGCACCTGGCTGGGGCTAGGCGAGGACTCCACCGGCACCACCTCGTCGCCGGTGGAGATGATGCCTACACGGGGCCTGCGCGCCACGGACACCCATGTGCAGCCTAGGGCGGCCAGGAGCCCCAAGTCCTGGGGTCGCAGTACCTGCCCCGCCGATAGCAAGATTTGCCCCGCCGCGGCGTCGTCCCGAGGATTCAGCAGGTTGACGCCCGGCGCCACGGCCCGGATTACCTCCACGGTCTGGGCATCCAGGCTGCGGGTGTGCTCCACCATCACTACGGCGTCGGCGCCGGGGGGCAGCATGCCTCCGGTCATGATGCGGGCGCATTGGCCGGGTTCCAGCCGGAATCGCGGCGCCTGGCCCATCAGCACCTCGCCGGTCAGGGTCAAATAGCCCGGCAGAGTTTCGCTCACCCCAAAGGTGTCGGCGGCCTGCACGGCGTAGCCGTCCATGCAGGCACGCTCAAAGCCCGGCAGATCGTGGGGGGCTGCCAGATTGTGGCCCAGGGTGCGGCCGCCGGCCTCGAGAAGGTGAACATCTTGGCAGCCCAGTGACGACACCTCTTGGACACGGGCGTGCACCTGAGCCACAGTTTGGACTTGGAAAAATGGCTTCATGCTGCAAATGGTCACGCTATGAGAAAATTTTCTTTAATATTATGTCAAAGAGGGCACAGGTGGCAAGAAATAATAAGCCACCGGTCCGTTGGGAGGGATGGAAAGGCAAGGGTACGATAACGGGCACCCTGCGGCTATACTCCTCGTATTACTGCCCGAAAGCATGTGACAACCTTTGCCCTTCGGAGGTAAGGAGGCAGCGCTGCACAATCAGGCTGAACGTCATCAGTCATGAGCGCCTTGAGGATCTTTGCCAGGGTTTTGATGTCAGGCGCTATGTACTTTAGGGCATGGCAGGTGAAATGG
>CBCOTF020000361.1:0-1755 GCA_965112955.2 Desulfarculales bacterium | reverse complement strand
CCCCGGCGCCGTGCCGTGAGGACAGCCCCCACATATCCGCCAAGGCCATCGGCTGCGCGGCCAGGACAAGCCCCGCCATGGCACACAATCCGTGGCGGGCCGGGCACCGAAGTCTGGCTTTGCGACCTGCAAGGCCCCCGCGAGAAGTTGACCCACAACCTGGATTGGAATTACCAAGCCGCCTTCTCCCCGGACGAGCAGTGGATGGTATGGGCCTCCAGTCCCCTCTACGCCCACGATCTCTCCACCGGAAAATATGACATATATATCAAGCGATTGAACGAACGCACGCCGGTGCGCTTGATCTTCCACTCCGCCCCGGACCTGGAGCCGACCTGGCGGGCACAGCGCAGCCGCCTGGCCAGCCATCACCCCAATTTCGTCTACGAGGCCGAGGACTTCACCCACCCGCCCGCCACGGTGGCCGAGGAGGGCGGTGCCAGCGGGGGCAAGGTGGCCCTGGCCCGCCTGGAGGCCGAAAGCGCCGGGGCCGCGATCTTCGGCCAATACGACGCGCTGCCGGCGGGCTACTACGTGGCCCGCTTCCGCCTCAAGCTGGCGCGGCCCCGGGGGCCGGGCCTGGTGGCCGAGCTGGACGTCAGCGTGGAGAACGGCCAGCGCATACTGGCCAAACGCGAGGTGCTGGCCGAGGAATTCACTTCCGGCAAGTACCGCGACTTCGACCTGAGCTTCAACTCTGAGCAGCTGCTCACCGCCCTGGAATGCCGGGCTTCCTATTACCCCGGCGTGGCCGACTTGATGGTGGACGTCATCACCGTGAAGCCGTCCTCTCCTCCCCCGTGGTACCAGCCCTTCCTGGATTTTTTCCACAAAATCGATAAGTGAGCGTTCCCGGCTCTGGCGGGCGGCACCAGCTGAAGGGGACTTTATGCCACGGGTTGTGTGAGACCGGCCTGCGGCCTCTACATAATACAATATCATTGCGGTATTGGCCGGGAGGAGGTCAGATATGGCTGAAGAACGGCATGAGTTGGTGATTCTGGACAGCGGGCCGGCCGGCCTGCAGGCGGCCATTCACGCGGCGCACGGCAAGGGCTCGGTGCTGGTGCTGGGCAAGAGCAAGCAGAGTAGCCTGTTCAAGGCCCACGTTGAGAGCTACTGCTACCTGACCCCCAGCTTCTCGGGCCAGGAAATGCTGGCCGAGGGAAGCCGCCAAGCCGCCCAGGTCGAGGCCGTTTTCCGGGAGGAGGACATCATAGCCATCGAGCCCCCAGTCCGCGGGCGGCTATTTGGTGCGTCTGGAGGGTAGTAGGGCGTGGCCTGCCAGGCCCTAATCCTGGGGCCATGGGCGGGGCGTCTCGCGCACAAGCTAGGCGCCCTCCGGCGAATAAGGAGCTCTTGAGCAAGGGTGTGAGCTATTGCATAGACTGCGACGACGGCTTTTTCCGGGGCGATACGGTGGCTCTGGTGGGTGGGGGCAGCGCCGCCGTCTCAGGCGCGCTGGACCATGCCCTTCCTTGCCAGCCAGTTGCACCTGGTCTGCCAGGAGCTCTCCGTGGGCGAGGTTTTGAGCGAGAGGCTCAGGCAAGGCGCCATAACACTGCACGATAGGCGCAAGGTTAAGGCCATCCGGGGCCAGGACAAGGTGGAGGGCCTCGAACTGGAGGACGGCAGCCCGCTCCCGGTGGTCGGGGTGTTCATAGAGAAAGCTGGGGGCCAAGGGGGCGGTGGAGTTGGCCGGCGGCCTGGGTGTTTTGTTGGACAGCGAGACCTTCAAGTACATCGCCACCGATA
>CBCOTF020000360.1:0-1195 GCA_965112955.2 Desulfarculales bacterium | reverse complement strand
GCAAGTTCCTGGGGGTGCCTACGGTCGACCGCGCCTTTCTAGAGGTGCCTCCGGTGCAGAGGCGCCAGCTTTCCTCTCTCAAGGTCTGCGCCATCGGCGGCGAACAGGTCACGCCCGAGCTGTTGCGGGATTGCCGCCAGGCCGGGTTCACCGTCCGCCAGGTCATGGGACAGACTGAGACCTCCATCCTGCTGTGGGCTTCGGAGGAGGAGAGCTTGCAGAAGCCCGGTAGTGTGGGGCGGCCGGTATTTCACGCCGAGGTGCGGCCAGCCGCGACACGGTGTTAGACTTGATGATCCGCTTCGGCCAGGCGAAAGATATCCCTGTGCTAGCCCGGCCCCGGCCGGGGCAGTTCAGCTTAGGTGATTATGTATTCGATCACCAGGGTCTTAAGGCCTTGGTTGATTACCTTTGGCGGGGAGGCATGCCCGGCTGGCAACAGGGACGCCGGCCGGAGTACCTGCTGGCCACGGCTCGGGCCCTAGCCGGCAATCCCTCGCCCTGGTTTTTGGGCCTGAACTGGGATTCCACGCGGGTCGGCTTTTCCTACTGATATTCTCTGCCCCGGAGGCGGCCGCATGAAGCTGAATTTGACGGTTCTTATCAAAGGCGCCGGAGAGATGGCCAGTGGCGTAGCTCATGTGCTGCACCAGAGCCATCTGCGGGTGGTGCTGACCGAGACCCCCCAGCCCCTGGCGGTGCGTCGGACGGTGAGCTTCTGCGAAGCCGTGCACCTGGGACGTACGTGCGTGGAGGGCGTGGAGGCCAAGCGCGTGCAAAGCATAGAGGAGCTGGCGCCGGTCTGGACCCGCGGCGGCATCCCCCTGCTGGTGGACCCGGAGCTGGCCTGCTTGGCAGCTCTAAGGCCCCATGTGCTAGTGGAGGCCACTCTAAATAAGACCGGCCAGGGCCTGGACCTAGGCCTGGCCCCCCTGGTTATCGCCCTGGGGCCGGGCTTTACCACCGGCCGGCAGGCCCACCTGGTGGTGGAAACCAACCGCGGCCACGACCTGGGGCGGATCATCCACCAAGGACGCACCCAGAACAACACCGGCGTGCCTAGCGAAATCGCCGGCAAAACCTGGGAGCGGGTGCTACACGCCCCCATGGACGGCCTGTTCCATAGCAACCTGGAGCTGGGCGCCCTGGTACGCACCGGACAGATGGTGGCCCGCGTGGAGGGTCGACCGCTCAC
>CBCOTF020000359.1:0-17475 GCA_965112955.2 Desulfarculales bacterium | reverse complement strand
GGGCAAGAAGCTGAACATCCGCTACATGGAGCGCACGGTGGAATGCTTCCATAAGGGCCAGTGGGTGGCCAGCCACCGTCGTATCCTAGAGCAAAGCGGCTTCACCACCCCGGCCGAGCATTTGCCCCGCTCTCACCAAGAGCACGCCAAGTGGACTCCCGAAAGAGTCACCAACGGGACGCACAAAATCGCCGAAGCCACGGCCAAGCTGGCCTAAGGGATCACGAGCCGACGGGCGCATACCCCCCAACAAGACTTTAGGGCCTGCCTAGGTCTGGTCACCCTGGCCAAGCAACATGGTGAAGCGTGAGTGGAGGCCGCCTGCCTGAGGGCCTTCAGCTTCCAAGAGCGCAGAGCGCATCATCGACAAGGAATTGGACAAGGCGCCTTTGCTAACGCTGGCCCCGGAATCCAGTTCCATCATTCACCCCAACACCCGCGGAGCTGGCTACTTTTTGATCGCCCAAGGAGGAAGCCATGCGGTGATTAATCCCATCCTGGACAAGCTCCGCGCTCTGGGGCTGGAGGGCATGTTCAACGCCCTAGAGGAACAACGGAACACCCCTGAAGCCCAGAAACTGGACTTAGAGGAAGAACTGGGCCTGGTGGTGGACAGGGAAGCCCTCTACAGAAAAACCGCTGGCTCAAAACCAGGTTGGCCAAGGCCAAGCTCCGGCATGACGCCTGCCTGAAGGACATCGATTACCGGCAAAGGCGCGGCATGGACAAGTCTCTTATCATGGCCCTAGCCTCATGCCGATGGATCGCCGAACACCACAACCTGCTCATCAGAGGACCCATCGGCGTAGGCAAAAGCTTCCTCGCCTGCGTCCTGGGCCACAAGGCGTGTCTGGAAGGAGCTTCTCGGTCTCCTACAAGAGGGTACCAGCCCTCTTGCGCGAAATGGTCGCGGCCTGAGGCGAGGGGACGGCAGCTATCAAAAAATGATCGTCGCCAGTTCCAAAATCAACCTGCTCATCCTGGACGATTGGGGACTAGAGAAACTGTCACGGGAGCAGCGCCTGGATATGCTCGAAGTTCTGGAAGACCGCTACGGCAGAGGTTCAACTATCGTTACCGCCCAAATGCCTGTGGACCAGTGGCACGAAACCATCAGCGACTCCATCCTGGCCGATGCCATCCTCAATCGCCTGATCCATAACGCTTACAAGATAAGCCTGAAAGGAGAGTCCATGAAAAAGATGCTGGCAAGCTTGATCGATGACAAGACAACTGTGGCATAATGTAGGTGTGGCATAATGTAGATACCAGCGGCACTGTGCCCCGGCCACCAGGCCTATATCACCGGATTAGGTCGCTCTCTTCAAACGGATTGCATGGCCTACTTCCCTGGAAGCCGCAGTTTGCGGGCCATGGAAGGCCAGCCGGGCGCGCTAGCGCCCGGCTGGCCGGGCCCGCCCCGGGGTCCCCACAAAGCGGGTGCGTTGTGGGGGCGAATCGCACTTATGCCAGGCCGAGAGGCAATCAAAGCCTTTAAAGGCTTTGATTGCCGCATCGTGCCTGAGGATGCTCCGTCCGCAGTCATTTTAACCACCCGAGGACCATGGGCCTACTAAGTTTCTGGAAAAAAAAGAACCAGCCTCCCGTCTCGGGGGCTGAAGCCCCGCCGGAGGCGGGGGCACCGGCCCCCGCCGCACCGGAGCCCGAGGCCCAGGAAACCGCGCCCGCCGTCACGACTATTCCCTCAACGGCGAAGCCAGTGCCACACAAGGCGGCCTCGCTCCTGGAGGGACTTCAGCCGTCGGAGGACTCTGCGGCCAGGGCCACGGAGCCGGAGCCGCCGGACCCGCCTGAGCATAAAAAAGGCCTTTTCGCCCGACTGACCGAGCGTCTGGGCAAAACCCGCGAGAAGATAAGCGGCTCCATAAACCGCCTGACCCTGGGGCGCAAGATCGACGACAAGCTCTTGGACGAGCTGGAGGAGGTGTTGGTCACCGCCGACCTGGGGGTCAAAACCTCCCTGGAACTGATCGAGGGCTTGAGGGGACGCGTACGCCGCCAGGAATTGAACGACGCCGAAGCCCTCAAAGTGGCCCTCCGCGCCGGCATCGAGAAGGTGCTGACCAAGGTGGCGCCAGTGCCCAGCCGGGACAACAATCCCCATGTCATCATGGTGGTAGGGGTCAATGGCGTGGGCAAGACCACCACCATCGGCAAGCTAGCACACTATTTACACGGGCAGAAGCGACAAGTGCTCCTGGGCGCCAGCGACACCTTCCGGGCCGCCGCCGCCGAGCAGCTGGAGATATGGGCCGGCCGCGTGGGCTGCCCCATCGTGCGCCAGCAGCACGGAGCCGACCCCTCTGCTGTGGCCTATGACGCCGTGGAGGCGGCCCTAAACCGCGGCCGTGACCTGGTGATCATCGACACCGCCGGCCGCCTGCACACCAAGGTCAATCTCATGGAGGAGCTGAAAAAAATCTACCGGGTGCTGGGCAAGCGCCTGGAGGGCGCTCCCCACGAGGTGCTTTTGGTGCTGGATGCCACTACCGGCCAGAACGCCCTAAGCCAGGCCAAACTCTTCCACGAGGCCGTGCCCTTGACCGGCTTGGTGCTGACCAAGCTGGACGGCACCGCCAAGGGCGGGGTGGTGGTGGCCATAGCCGAGGCCATGGGTCTGCCCATCTGCTTCGTGGGTGTAGGCGAGTCCATTGACGACCTACGCCCCTTTGACCCCCAGGAATTCGCGGCGGCGATTTTCTGATAGAAAAGGCGAGGTGCGGCCTTTTTCTTATTAATCGGCGGACTGCAACCCAAGACCGTGGTGCTGGAGGGCGCGGGGCTTCTTTGTCCGGCCTGCGGCCTCAATACCTGCCAACAGATGCGCCAGGACTACTACCTGAGCCTGTTTTTCATACCCCTATTTCCGGTCAAACGCGGGAAACCTTTTTGGCAGTGCAGCCGCTGCGGCCAGGGCTGCCAAAACCGGACCGCCGCCTACGCTACCCCCCAAGCCTCCCCCCGGGGGCAGACGGCCTCGGCGGCGGGGGCCTGCCGCTTCTGCGGAGGCGATTTGAACCAAGGCTTCAAGTATTGCCCCTATTGCGGAGCCAGGCTAACATTGCGGAGCCAGGCTAACTAAGTAAAGTGGTACGCGTCTGGGCCACACGCGCTTGATCAGCCCCTTCTCTACGGCCCTTAAAAAAACGACTCCCCCGCGATTGACCAGTACCGCAATTGCGATTACTATCTCCAGGGTCAAGCAAGCCAGGGCAGGCCCTGCGAGTGGCGATGGTACTGGCTGGCAATGCAAAGGAGTAAAGGGGAGCCGGCGGCTTGACCGCGTTTTTCCCCTCCCCAGGTCAACAATTACCCTCCCGGTTGCTGGGCCTAGGTAAACGCCGGCGGCCACCGGTGGGCGGGTTGTTTGGCGCAATCAACTTAGCCCGAGCAAGGACATGAGTGAAACCGTAGGTGCGCGCATGAAGAACTTCCGCGAGAACAAAGAAGTGCGCCTGGAAAAGCTGGCCTGCCGTACGGGACTGGACCAGAACTTCTTGGCCGCTGTGGAGGAGGGGCACTTATCATTTATCATCTCTCCCTGGGGCCGCTGTTCAAGGTGGCCAGGGGCCTGAGGCTGCGCCTGGCCACATTTCTGGGGGACACCATCAGCAAGGACCAGGTGATCGCGCGCCTGGCCGAGCGCCAGGAGGGACTGACCACTCACAAGGGCAAGGGCAAGCCCGAGGAGCTGCGCATCCACTCCCTGGGGTGCGGCAAGAACGACCGCCACATGGAGCCTTTTTACATAGAAATACTGCCCGAATCCGGCAAGGACCAGGCCTTGTCCTCCCACGAGGGCGAGGAGTTCATCGTGATCATCTCAGGCCAAGTCGAAGTGATCCACGGCCAAAAGACCCAGATCCTTGGGATGTGAGCCACTTGGGGTAGTAGGCGACGCTGGATAACATCTGATTGGCTATACTGCACCTTTCCAAACCTTTCCAACACGGAGGGCGCAGCTGCCGGCGAAGAGGTTATCCATGCCTAAAATCTCGGGGGAAGCAAGGTTTGCCACTACGAGCCCGATATCAACCCAATCTACCAGGAGATGGCTTCCCCCTACGGCCCGGCGGTTTTGCCCGCCTGGGTACGAAAACCCCGTGATAAGGCCAAGGCCGAGGTGGGGGTGCCACTAATGGAAAGGTGGATGTTGTTGTTTTTCGGATTAATTTGACGAAAGTTCTCTGCTTATTCAGGATGGATCCTTCTTTTCTCATTTGATAAGATCAATTCTACTGCGGCGATGCAGGCTTACTCCGGGGAGACGACCTGAACCTGCTCCTCGGCGGCAGCTATGAGCGCGCCTCAGGCCAGGTGGTTGGCCCTTCGGAAGAGGCCGCCAGAGCTCTGCGGCGGTGACGGCTGGACCAGAGAATGAGGTTCCGCGTAACGTCTGCGATTTTTAGGCGATACAGGAGGTTAGGCCTGCCTGTCCTGAAGAAAAACGCCGACCATATGGCTTTTGGCCACGACCCTGGAGGCCAGGGGAAGGGAGGTTCTGTATATGGAGAGGTAGGCGAGGTTGTTCTGGCCAGTCAAGATGATCGGCAGGGTTGGCTTGGAATCCCCCTGAAACTGAGTGATGGTGTGCAACTCGGCCAGGACTTGAAGCTTGAGGAGGGAGGCTTCATCTATGATGAGGACGGATTTATTCTTGCGGCCCTGAGCGACTTCCAGGACCTATTTTCTGACGAGCTTGGTGAGGACGGCCCCGGAGAAGCTGGCGGTGTCCACTTCGAGTTCGACACAGATTTGCCTGTAGAATTCCAGGATAGAGCTCCGTGCGGCGGTGACCCAGATGATCTGATACTAGGATGGGTGCAGTCTGCTGGCGGCCCAGCGCAAGGAGGTGGACTTTCCGCTGCCTACATCTCCGGTGACCAGGGCCAGTGCGCCGAGGCGGATGGCGTATTCGAAGCGTTTGGCACGCCGAGGATCTCGACAGTCTGCATTATCACACCGTCCAGCAGTCAGGGCAGTGGAAACGCCGAAGCCAAATAACTGTAGGGGCTTCATCAAAATAGGCAGGCGCGAAGCCGTGCCCCCAAAGCCGAACGCTCCCACACCGGGGGCATCTCTCCGGCCGAGGCTAAGGCAAAAGCCGTCCCAGCTCCAGGATCTTCTTGACGCAGGCTGCAACGAAAAATACGATGGCAACCAGATGGCAGGGAATTATTCCCGTCTCTCGGGGTTAGAGATGCTTCACCACCCTCGGCCCCTTCCTCATTCCTTGACCCACACCCAAGGTCCAAGATAATTGGACAAAAATCCCTACCTGATCAAGCCAATCTGAAAAATTCCCTTACTTCCCGATCAAAACAAAGCAAGAACCAACACCGCCCATGCGCGTCACGATGTTCGAGCCTCGGAAGGTTTTTTGGTTCTTCGTCGTTAACTGTGGAACTTGATGAGTTCCCCCAGTAGTGCGGTGATAAAATAGATCATGGTCCTGCAGGTGAAGACATTACTATAGCCTCTGATTCTTGCCCTGATGGCTTGGAAGATGTCTTTAGGCCCCTCCAGGCGGGCGTTAGATTGGTTGAAGGTACAGCGGCTTAGGATCAGGTGGACATGCTCTTCCAAAGTCATGAGCGCCTTGAGGACCGGGGCCGGGGTTTTGGTGTCAGATGCTATGCACTTCAGGGCATAGCTGGTTAAGTGGGTGATGCGCCCTTGGGCGGTCCGTACAGAGGTGTCCTTTCTGATCCAGCGCAGTGTCTCTCCTTGAGCCGCCAAGCAGTGGCGGTGGCGAAGCCGACGGTTTCCAGTTCGGTCAGGGCCTGCTGCTGCTTTTCGGTTAGCCTGTCGCCGTCAGCGGCCATGAGCACGGCTCAGCGGGGGCTTTAGGCAGTTTACGCTCCTTAGCCTCGGCCGTTCAGATCTCGTCCACGGCGGTGGTGAAGAGTTGGACTACATGGAACCAATCCACGGTGCCGTTGGCGCTGGGGAAGTCTTTGCCGATGGCGGCCAGGAAAACTGGCGACATGTCGCAGACCACCTCGGCGATATTGTTGTGATCGCCGCTATGCTCACGCAGGAAGCGGCGGAACAGGACCAGTTAGCCCTTGCCCTTGCCGGGGGGAACGAAGATGACCGGCTTTTGCTTGCGGTCTAGGTCGATGAAGACGGTGGCGTAGTTGTGGCCCCGCTTGGAGGCGGTTTCGTCCAGAGCCACGGCCTTGACCCCGCCCAGGTCTACTTTGGACAGGGTTTGGGCCACGTAAAGAATTGGACCACCCGCCCCACATCACCGGATTAGGTGGATCTCTTTAAATGGAATGCATGGCCCACTTCCTTGGAATCCGCAATCTAGCCCGAGGCGCGCTTATAGCTGCCGCCGAGGCGTAGACTCATGTCGTCCCCCCGGAGCATGTCCGCATCGCCGTAACAGAATTGATCTGATCAAACGAGAAAAAGGAGGATCAATCCAGGATAGTCAGAGGGCTTTCGTCAAATTAATCCGAAAAATAATATATATCGTCGATCCCCTAGCAAGTGCATAGGGCTCAATCCCCAGAGTCCCAGGCGCCAAGCCTTAGTCTATTCACAGGCGCCGCTAGGGAATCTCTCTGTGGCTTTTTCACCAATTCGCGCCCCCAAAAAGCGGGGGAGCTATGCCAAGAATGGCATAGTTAACTTTGCTTTTTCATTGATAATTTCCCTTGACCGTCGCTATGGTACTCCCGTATCTTTTTAGGTAAGCTTTGCCAACAATAAAAGTCTGAGGAGAGGTGACTATGTTCAAAATTCTTCGCGTAGACATGACCGCTCAAAAGATTAGCTACGAGGATGTCGCCCCGCAGTATCAGGGTTTGGGCGGCCGGGGACTAACCTCGGCGGTGGTATCCGGGGAGGTGGACCCTACCTGCAATTCCATCGGTCCGCGCAACAAATTGGTCGTGGCTCCCGGGCTTTTGGGTGGCACTAACGCCGCCAATAGCGGACGGGTTTCGGTAGGGGCCAAGAGTCCCCTCACCGGGGGCATCAAAGAAGCCAACTCTGGCGGTCAGGCTGGGCAATACCTGGCCAAGCTGGGGCTGGCGGCCATCATCGTGGAGGGGCAGGCCCCGCAAGGCAAGCTCTTCACCCTGGTGGTGGGCAAGAACAAGGTCGCGCTCAGGCCGGTCGATGACCTTAAGGGCCTGGGCAACTACGCCACCATGGCTAAGCTCCAGACCGTCTACGGCGACAAGGCCGGCTATATGAGCATCGGCCAAGCCGGCGAGATGAAGCTCACCTCGGCCTCGGTGGCCTTCAGCGACCGTGAGCTGCGCCCTACCCGCCACGCCGGGCGCGGCGGCTTGGGCGCGGTCATGGGCTCCAAGGGGCTCAAGGCCATGGTTATCGACCCCGAGGGCGCTGCCGGCGCGCCCCTGGCCGACCCCGAGGCCTTCAAGGCCGCGGCCAAGCGTTTTGCCAAGGCCCTGGGCGAGCACCCTATCACCAGCGCCGGACTGCCTGCCTACGGCACCGACGTGTTGATCAACATCCTCAATGAGGCTGGCGGCCTGCCCACGCGTAACTTCAGCTCCGGCCGTTTCGAGAGGGCTGAGAAGGTGGCCGGCGAGACCTTGAACGAGATCACGGTTAAGCGCGGCGGCAATCCCACCCGCGGCTGCATGGGCGGCTGCATCATCCGCTGCTCGGGCGACTTCCTGGACGCCTCGGGCAAGTTCGTGAGCAAGTGGCCGGAATACGAGACAGTCTGGGCCTTTGGCCCCAACTGCGGCATCGACGACCTTGACGCCATCGCCCGCTACGACCGCCTGTGCGATGACTTAGGCATCGACACCATCGATACCGGTTGCGCTATGGCCGTGGCTATGGAGGGCGGGTTATTGAAGTTTGGCGATGCCGCTGGTGTCGAGAAACTGCTGACCGAAATCGGCCAGGGCACGCCCCTGGGCCGCATTCTGGGCTCGGGCACGGCCACCGTGGGGCGGGTATTCGGGGTCAGCCGGGTGCCTGTGGTCAAGGGCCAGTCCATGCCGGCCTACGACCCTCGGGCGGTTAAGGGTATAGGTGTTACTTACGCCACCACCCCCATGGGTGCCGACCACACCGCCGGTTACTCAGTGACCGCCAACGTTCTCAACGTGGGCAGCTCGGTGGATCCCCTTAAGCCCACGGGGCAAGCCGCCTTGTCGCGCAATCTGCAGGCCGCCACCGCCGCCATCGATACCGCCGGCCTGTGCCTGTTCGTGGCCTTCGCGGTGCTGGACATCCCCGACGCCTTCGTGGCCATCGTGGATATGCTAAACGCCAAATTCGGGCTGAAGCTCACCGGCGACGACGTGGGCGCCTTGGGGGCCAAGGTCTTGATGATGGAGAAGGACTTCAACACCCGCGCCGGCTTCAACAACGCTGATGACCGCTTGCCGGACTTTTTCAAGTTCGAGAAGCTGCCGCCGCACAACACTGTCTTCGATGTCTCGGACGCCGAGTTGGACAGCACCCTGCAATTCTAGGCGAAAATATCGGTTGGAAACGGAGCCGGAGGACGCGTAAGCCTCCGGCCCTTCGCATGGGGATGGTCGAGAGCCTCGACCCCTATGGTGGTTCGGGGGACGCTCTCCCTTGCCGGAGTCCATTGCCTACCGTAATCAGGTTGCGGATTCCGTTTCAAGCGAGCCAATAATTTCATGCGATGTGAGCCCCTTGGGGTAGTAGATGACGCTGGATAACACCTGATTGGCTATATTGCTCCTCCCCAACACGGAAGGTGCAGATGCCGGCGGAGAGGTTATTCCTGCGTAAGATCAAGCGAAATATTTTGGCTGAAGCACAAGGCCGGCTGCGGCAACCGGGACATTGCCAAAATTTGCGGGATAGGCCGGACCACGGTGTCCCGTTATCTGCGTCGAGCCGTGCGCTCCGGCCGGACCTGGCCCTTCCCTAACCAGTTTGGATGAGACGCAGTTTAAGCGGCTGTTCTTTTCACCTCCGTCCTTGCCGTCTACAGGTTTTCGCCCGGCGTCTGACTGGTCCCAGGCCCATCAAGAGCTGAGGCGTAAGGGTATGGCCTTGACGCTGCTATGGGAGGAGTACAAGGCGGTCCATACCAGGATATGGTCGGGCAAACTGGGGCTGATCATGCGCCAGAAGCACCGGGTCAGCGAGAAGACGTTTATCGATTATACCGGCCAGACGGTGGACGTGGTGGTTCCCTTGATGGGTGAGGTATTGTTTTTCGGATTAATTCGACGAAGGTTCTCTGACTATCCTGGACCGATTCTTCCTTGCTCATTTGATCAGCTAAATTCTGTTGCGGCGATGCGGATGTGCTCCGGGAAGACGACCTGAATATGCTCCTCGGCGGCAGCTATGATCGCGCCTAGGGCCAGGTGATTGGCCCTTCGAGAGAGGCTGCCGGAGCCCTACTATATGGCGGTGACGGCCGGATCAGCGAAGAGGTTTTGTTTGACACCTGCGATTTTGAGGTGGTGCAGGATGTAGGCCCTGCATGTCCTGGAGGGAGATGCCGGCCAAATAGCTTCTGGCCACGACCCTGGAGGCCAAGGGCATGGAGGCTCTGTATATGAGGAGGTCGGCTAGGTTATTCTGGCCGGCCAGGATGATGGGCTGGATTGGCTTAAAGCCTCCCTGAAACTGAGTGATGGCGTGCAACTCGGCCAGGGCTTGAAGCTTGAGGAAGGAGGCTTCACCGATGTGATGAGGATGGGTTGCTTTTTGCGGTCCTGGGCACGATATTCCGGACCTGTTTTCTGGTGAGCTCGGTGAGGACGGCCCTGGAAAAGCTGGCAGTGTCCACTTCGAGTTCGACGCAGATTTACCTGTAGAGTTTCAGGATAAAGCTCTATGAGACGGTGGTCCAGATGATCTGATACTCGGATTGGTGCAGCCTGCTGGCGGTCCAGCGCAAGGCGGTGGCTTTCCCGCTGCCCACATCTCCGGTGACCAGGGCCAGTGCGTCGAGGCGGATGGCGTATTCGAAGCGCTTGGCCACCTGTTGATTCTTGCTTTGTTCTGATCGGGAAATGAGGGGATTTTTCAGATTGGCTTGATCAGGTAGGGATTTTATCCCATTATCCTGGATCTTGGATGTTGGTCCAGGAATGAATAAGTGGCCGAGGGTGGTGGAGCACCCCTGATCCTGAGAAATGGGAATAACTCCTTGCTATCTGGGTGCCATTTTATTTTTTGTTGCAGTCTGCATTAAAAAGGTTATGGAGCTGGGGCGGCGTTGTCCCTGGCCCAGGTCGGAAAGGTGTCACCGGTGTGGGAGCGTCCAGCTTTGGGGGCACGGCTGCGTACCTGCCTATTTTTATGAAGCCCCTATAGCAATTTGGCTTCGGCGTTTCTTCTGCCTTGACTGCTGGGCGGTTGATCCGGCGCCAGACGCGGGGCTACTGGAGCCGGTTTCAGGCTCTGTTGGAGATCTTTCGGCAAAGCCTTTCCAATAAGCTAGTCCGGGGCAGGTGGGACCCTGGCCTGCCGCGCTCCCGCCAGCACCACTGGCTCACGGGCTTGCTGCGGCAGGTGAGCCTATGCCTGGGGCCAAGCTGGTTGGGCGACCTGCTTGGGGCCTTCTATTGGCCCAGTGGCCGCGGCCAGCCGATCGGCGCAAAGCGAGAGCCCTTTCCCTCCCTGAGCTACCTACCCAAGGGTGCCGTTGTCCTAGCTCGGCCTCCGGTCTACACCTGGGCGAAACACCTCCATGGAGGGCCGACATGGACGAGGACCAGAAAAAACGAGTAGCCGTTTTCCGTTTCGGCGTCATCAGCGACTTTTTTGCCAGGGACTACGTGGAGTGTGGTGAACGGGAGCGGTTACTGCGGGACAAGTGCGCCCAGCGGTGGCAAGCCCCTTCTTCAAGCGCACCAGGCTGTCGCGCTCCACTATTTTGGGATGGGACAGGTTCTATCGCCAGGGCGGTGGCAGGCTGAAGCTACTCTACTCCATGGACAGGAATGACC
The DNA here is from genome assembly GCA_965112955.2 of Desulfarculales bacterium. Taxonomy (GTDB): domain Bacteria; phylum Desulfobacterota; class Desulfarculia; order Desulfarculales; family Desulfarculaceae; genus JACRDC01. The sequence continues at coordinate 6,514 of CBCOTF020000359.1, read as the reverse complement.
GTGACGGCAGCAGGTCCTTGGAAGAGGATACCGCCCAGGCCCTGGTCCGCCTGCGGCAGGGAGCTGCACACTGCGTCAGTGACTACCATCAATTAGCGAGATTATGCGCCGACGCCTGACCTTGCTCGACGTGATCCTCAAGGCACCCACCGACTACCGTTTCCTGCGCTAGCAGGAGCTGCTGGGCAAACAGGTCGCCCCACCTATCGACTGCAGGCGCTTCGAGGCCGAGCTGCCCAACAACATTTGGCAGAGTGATGCCATGCCTGGGCCGATGTTCCTGGTGGGCGACAAACGGCGCAAGAGCTACCTCTTCGTCTTCATCCTTACATCGACGGCATGAGCCGCCTGATCGTCCATGCCGAGTTTTACCTCGCCTAGGGCTTGGCCATTTATCTATAGGTCTTGCGTCAGGCCCTGCTCCAACGGGGGGGCTATCACTCAAGCTCTACCTCGACGACGGCCTAGCCTTCCGCTCCCACCACCTGGAAGAGATCATCGCCTCCCAGGGCATTGCCCTGGTCCACTTACCGTCCTACGTGCCCTAGGGCAGGGGCAAGATCGAAAAATTTTTCTGCACCGTCAGATCCCAGTCTCTCCCCAGCTTCAAGGGCGACACCCTTCGAGACATCAATGAGGCCCTGGAATGCTGGGTTAGGGACGTTTACCACCAGCGCAAGCATCTGGGCACCGGATAGGCCCCTCTGCAACGCTTCATCAGCAAATACGAGGCTCCAGTGCCTTTAACCGGCAAGCAAATCATCCTCCTTTACCACGACCATGACCACGACCCCGCGTAGAGGTCTTACTGGAAAATCGCTCCCACGGTTTGCTCAGGCCGCTGGACCTCACCGTCAATTGCAGGGTCAAGCGTGACCACCATCTGCTGCGCTTGAAATCCAGCTCCACCACAGTCCCCACTGACGGATCCCTTCCCTAGCAAAAACCAGACCCAGAGGTCAGCAACTCATGAAACCAAACGACCACGCCTTTTTTGCCCTCACCAGGGAGCCCTTCGGCTCTGATCTGGCACCCAAGGAAATAATGCAGGCCGCCGAGGTCCTCGGCGTGGCCAAACGCTTCGAATACGCCATCCGCCTCGGCGTACCGGTCCTTGTCACCGGAGATGTGGGTAGTGGGGAATCCACCGCCATGCGCTAGGCCGCCAGCAGGCCGCACCCATCCGCGTATCAGATCATATGGGCCACCGTCTCATAGGGCTCCATTCTGGAACTCTACAGGCAAATCTGCGTCGAGCTTGAGGGGACGCTGCCAGCTTTTCCAGGCCCGTCCTCACCGAATTCATCAGAAAACAGGTCCTGGGGTCGCCCAGGACCGCAAGAAGCAACCTATCTTTATCATATCGGTGAAGCCTCCCTCCTCAGGCTTCAAGTCTTGGCCGAGTTGCACGTCATCACTCAGTTTCAGGGAGACTCCAAGCCAATCCAGCCCAGCATCCTGGCCGGCCAGCACAACCTCGCCGACATCCTCATATACAGAACTTCACCTACCCCTGGCTTCCAAGGTCGTGGCCAGAAGCCACCTGGCCGGCGTTTCCCTCCAGAGCATGCAGGCTTACCTCCTGCACCACCTCAAAATCGCAGGCGTCAAACAAAACCTCTTCGCTGATCCGGCCATCACCGCCATATAGTAGAGCTCCGGCAGCCTCTCCCGAAGGGCCAACCACCTGGCCCGAGGCGCGATCATAGCTGCCGCCGAGGAGCAGACTCAGATCGTTTCTCCGGAGCACGTCCGCATCGCCGCAACAGAACTGATTTGATAAAATGAAAAAAGAAGGATCAGCCCAGGATAATCAGAGAATTTTTGTCAAATTAATCCGAAAAATAACATATGTGAAGAGATTTAGGCGCAGCATAGCGGCCAGGTTAAACAGTCACCATGCGGCTAGGGAAAGATGGTGAAGCCACTTGAGCAAGAGCAGGGCGACCAAGGCTGTTCAAACCTGGATTCCCGATACGTTGCTGCTGGTGCCCACGAAGGGTTTGACCTTAAGGTTTTGCTTAAGCGCCTTTAAGAGCAGCTCGATCTCCCAGCGGTCCTCATAGATGGCAGCCACGATGGAGGTCGTCAACTTGTGGTGGTTGGTCAAGAGCACGACCTGCTTTTGATTCTTCTCGTCCCACATCACCAGGCGACGCAGGGGGTAGGGACAATCGGTCAGGCTACCGGTGAGGAGCATAGTTTGATCGGCTAAGACGTTTTGGGCTTTAGGCCCTGTGGCCGATTGGCCATCACCTCGAAAACGGCGTTAGATTTTGAGACGGGTAACGAAGAAGACGCTCTGGTCGGTCCACTTGCCAAACAGGGCATAGTCCTGGTAGCCCCGGTTCAAAACCAGGAAGTAGCCAGGGGTTAGGGCCAGCCCCTGGGCCACGATGACATCGGCCACCTTGGCCTCAGAGAACAGGACAAAGCTGGGCATATAGTTGTCATGGTCCAATATGATGTGCGCCTTGACCTCTCCCTTGGCCCGCTTATACTCGGCCCAGGGGAACAGGCTCAGGCACAGGATGATGGTGGAGGAATCCAGGCTCAGGAGCTTGTTCTTGAATTTGAACGCGCCCTTTTCCCTGCCCAGGGAACCTGGAACACGGAAGCGCTCCATGGCTTTGAAGAACAGGGCTCGGAACAAGGCCGAGGGCCTATGCTGGTTGGCGTAGGGCAGTATGGACCTTTTTGGGGCCACGTTAACCTCAAGGTGGAACAGCTTTTGCCCAGGCAGTAAGAAAGACCCTGGCAGATCTCCCTTAGGAAATCGGCCCTGACCAGATGACAAAAGAGCATGGCCACGAACTGGGTCCAACAGAGAAATCCTTTGGTCCTGACCGCGGCACCGTGCTCCTTGACCAAGGCGGTGAACTCAGTGTGGGGGAAGTGATGCGGCAGTTGAATGAACAGGCTGGCTACTCGTACCATAGCTTTGCCCGCTATTGGTCGCGTATTGTTGATTTTTGGCAGAACCACACGACCACGCTGGGATTAGGGCATCTCGCTTCGATCACTTAACCGGCTTTTGAGAACCTATCTTGGGCAACACTGAATTAAGGACGCCAGCCATGGCTCTTATCGTACAAAAATACGGCGGCACTTCGGTGGGCGGCATCGAGCGCATCAAGAACGTAGCCAGGAAGGTCAAGGCCATGGTTGAGGAAGGCAACCAACTGGTGGTGGTGCTCTCGGCCATGGCCGGGGTGACCAACTCGCTCATCGCTCTGGCCGGCGAGATTTCCAAGGACCCCGACCTCCGCGAGCTGGACGTGCTCCTGACCACCGGCGAGCAGCAGTCGGTGGCCCTGTTCTGCATGGCCGCCCGTGAGCTGGGCATACCGGCTCGCTCGCTCGTGGGTTTCCAAGCCGCCATCCTTACCGACCGCATGTTCGGCCGGGCGCGCATCAACTTTGTGGAAACCAGGCGCATCCACGAACTTCTGAACAAGGGGCGCCTGGTGGTGGTGACCGGCTTCCAGGGCGTGGACGAGGACACCGGCGACATCACCACCCTGGGCCGGGGCGGCAGCGACACCACCGCCGTGGCTCTGGCCGCGGCCCTGCACGCCGACGTCTGCGAAATATACACCGACGTGGAGGGCGTTTTCACCACCGATCCCAACGTGGAGCCTAAGGCCCGTAAACTTAAGGAGATCTCCTACGAGGAGATGCTGGAGATGGCTTCCCTGGGGGCCAAGGTCCTGGATATACGCTCGGTGGCTCTGGCCGCCAAGTTCGGCGTGCGCGTGCACGTGCGCTCCACCTTCACCGACCGGGAGGGTACCATGGTCATCCCCGAGGAGCATATTGATGAAAAGCTCATGGTCAGCGGCGTGGCTTACAACAAGAACGAGGCCTGCATCAAGGTAAGGGGCACACCCGACCAGCCCGGCGTGGCCAGCAAGCTGTTCATGCCCGTTAGCCAAGCCGGCATAGTGGTAGACGTCATCATCCAGAACACCAGCGCCGACGGCATCACCGACCTAACCTTCACTGTGCCCAAGACCGACTACAAGCGGGCCATGGAGCTGGTGCAGCCGGTGGCCCAGCAGATCGGCGCTCGAGCCGTGTGCGGCGGCACCGATATCGCAAAGGTTTCCATAATAGGCATCGGCATGCGCAACCACTCTGGCGTAGCCACCAAGATGTTCGAGACCCTGGCCAAGGAGAACATCAACATCCAGATGATCAACGCCAGCGAGATCAAGATTTCTTGCGTCATCGAGGAAAAATACACCGAGCTGGCGGTGCGCGCCCTGCATAAGGCTTTCGGCCTGGACGAGCAGAATCAGCCGGTCGCCGAGGGTGTTTCCCGGAACTAGGCTCGCCAAAGATCGGCAGCTGACAACTGGCAGAGGCCTGCGTCCCCCGGGCCCGATCCCAACAAAACGGGAATAGAAAAAACCCGGCCCGTAGCGCTTGATGCGTCAACCCGCTCCTTTGCACAACCATGGCGACAAGGGGGCGGAGGTTGAAAGACATCCAGGTGGCGGCCTTAGGCTCCACCAACCACCTCAGCCGCACGCCGGAGGACGACGCCAACCTGGCCGAGCTGCTCAGCGCGGGCACCGGCATCCTCGCCCTGTTGGGCAAGTCCTCCATCCATCAAGTACGCGCTCAGTTGCAAGTGGAGCCCCAGCGCAACCTAGAGATAGCCGCCGACTCGGTGGGCTACATGCGCCAGAAGGGCCGGCAGGTCTTCTTCGACGCTGAGCATTTCTTCGACGGCTTCCAGGAAGAACCGGACTACGCCCTGGCGGTGCTAGCCGCGGCGGCTAAAGCGGGGGCCGAAACCCTGGAGCTCTGCGACACCAACGGCGGCAGCCTGCCCGAGCACGTGGCCATGGCCACCCGCCGGGTGAAGGAGGCCCACCCCCCGTTCTGACCGTGGCCAACACCCTGGCCGTCGTGGAGGCCGGAGCGCGTTAAGTCCAAAGCCACCCTGAGCGGCTTCGACGAGCGCTGTGGCAACGCTAACCTGTACACGGTTGTGCCTAATCTGCACTTCAAGTTGGGCTACGTCTGCTTTGAGCCCCAGCGCTTAAGGCTTCTCACCGAGACGGCCCGCCTGGTCTACAAGCTAACCAACCTGCCGCCTAACCGCTACGCCACCTATATGGGCAAAAGTGCCTTCTCCCACAAGGGTGGCCTGCCCATCAGCGCCGTGGAGAAACAGGCCGCCCTCTACGAGCACCTGGACTACGAGGCCGTGGGCAACGTACAGCACCTTTTGGTCAGCGACCTGTCGGGTCGCACAACCATCCTGCACAAGGCCAAGGAATGAGGCCTGAAACTTACGGCAGACGGCCCCTAGGTCAAGGCCATCCTGGCCGAGCTCAAGGCGTGGGAGAACGAAAGCTACCAGTACGAGGGCACCGAGGCCAGCTTCGAGCTCTTGATGAACCGGGCCATGGGGGGCCGGCAGCGCTACTTCGAACTGGCGGGCTTTTACGTCATGAACTTCAAGGACGCCGAAGGCGACCTGCCTCGGGTCGAGGCCACGGTGCGGGTGCGCGCGGACGGACTGGAGGAGCACCCGGCGGCCACCGGTCACGGGCGGTTACTCCCTAGGCCGCGCCATCAGAAAGACCCTGGCGCTCTTCTTCCCGCGGCTCAACGAGGTGCGCCTGGCAGACTACAAGGCGCGTACACTCAGCGGCGCCGACGGCACCAGGCCGCGGACGCGGGTCTTGACCGAGTCCCGCGACGGCGTCTCCATTTGGAGAGCCATGGGGGGGCGCCTTCGACGTGCTGAAGGCCTCTTACCAGACGCTCCGCTCTCCATCCGCTACAAGCTATTCAAGGACCAACAAGTGTAGCGCTGCCAACCCCGCGGGGCCGGCCTAGACCGATTCCGCCGGGGCAGAGCGCTCCCGCTCCGCGGCGTGCAGCCCCGACGACCTGGGGGTTGGTGCCCTTGCGCTGGGATTGCCGTCTCGCTTATTTTGCATTATGTCGAGAGGGCCCAGATGATTTATCTGGTTATTGTGTCGTAGTTTGAGGTGCTCGGCCGTTGAATACGGCCTGGCAGATTGCAGATCCCAGGGAAGTGGGGCATGCATTCCATTTGAAAAAGATCACCTAATCCGGTGATGTGGGCCTCTTGGTGGCCGGAGCACGGCGCCGCTGGTGCCTGCATTATGCCACAGTAATCTTGTCGCCAGTCAAGCTTGCCAGCTTTTTCCTCATGGACTTTCCTTTCAAGTTTATTTTATAGGCATTATGGATCAGGCGATCGAGGATGGCATCGGCCAGGGTGGAATCGCTGATGGTTTCGTGCCACTGGTCCACGGGCACTTGGGCGATGACGATGGTGGCGCTCGACCGTAGCGGTCTTCCAGGACTTCGAGCATATCCAAGCTCTGCCCCTGTGACAGGTTTTCCAGCCCCCAGTCGTCCAGAATGAGTAGGTTAGTCTTGGAACTAAGGCCATGATGAGTGATTTGTCCATGTCGATGATGCGCTCTACGCTCTTGGAGCTGAAGGCCCTCAGGCAGGCGGCCTC